>NZ_LFJJ01000127.1 GCF_001189365.1 Candidatus Burkholderia verschuerenii
TCTTTAAGCGTATCAAGCATTTTCGTCGCGTCGCCACTCGATATGACAAACTCGCCCACAGCTACCTCACCTTTGTCTCCATCGTGTCTGCCTTCGGGCCGCTCTTAAATGTGAGCAGGACCTAGCGAAAAATGCGCGTGCTGAAAGAAGGCAGAAGGGTAAGCGCGAATAAAATTTCGGCATTAGGCGTGACCGGGTGAATGCAGCCGATCAAGGCAAGAGTTTATTTTTAGTCTGAAGCCAGGACGCGCATGTTCGGGGGAAATCAGCACGATGCGCAAAGTCTGGACGGCAAGAGCGAATGACACGCGCATCGTTGCAGATGCAACGGACATCCCGCGACGATGGATCGCCCGTTTGCTGCGGAGCGTCTGTGTAGCGACGTTTCAGGTGGACCTTCGCGCGCGCTTGCTCTGCTGGCTTTTGATTCCACTTGCCACGTTCGTGCTGGTGACGGCGTGGACATCGTACGAAGCGGCGCGTCAAACAGCGGGATTGATGCAGGATACGGCGCTGTTGTCGTCGGCCCGGACGATCATCGAGGACATCGAATGGGCGGACGGCGGGCTTAGCGCCACGATACCGCCGGCGGCGCTCGAACTCTTTGCGTCGCCTTATCAGGATCAGGTGTTCTACAAGGTCGTCACCGGGCGAAACAGGTTGCTGACGGGAACGCCCGATTTGCCGACGCCGGTTCGACTCGGCTTCGAGCCCGTGTTCTTCGAGACAACGCTGAATGGCCACGCCATTCGCGCCGTCGCGTTTTCGCGCGAGCTCTACGACTCCGGACAAGCCGAACGTGTGACGGTCGTCGTCGGAAAAACGCAGGCTTCGCGCGAAGGCATGGTGGCGCAACTCTGGCGCCCTCAGTTGATTCGCGAGTGCATCATGCTCGCCTTCGTCGCGGCGCTTATTCCGTTGGGCCTGGCGGTCGAATTGCGTCCGTTGATGAAACTGCGGGACGATGTCGCGGGTCGTCAGCCGTTGCAGATCGAACCGATGCGTGCCGAACGCTTGCCCCAGGACGTGAAGCTGATCGTTCAGGCGATCAATCAATGCATCGCGCAATTGAGGCTCAATGCGGATCGGCAACGCCAGTTCATTGCCGACGCTGCGCATCAACTACGTACGCCTTTGTCGCTTCTCGATGCACAACTGCAATACGCCACGCACGAGGACCGCGACGACGCGCAAGCCTGGATGGCCTTGACCGGCGCGCGACGGACCGCTGAGAAGATGAAGAAGATAACCGCCCAACTGCTTATGCTGGCGCAGGCGGAATCGATGCCCAGACTTACGCCGCGAAAGACGAGCCTGCCGACGGTCGTCGCATCCGTTCTCGAGGATCTGATCGTGGCCGCGCAAAGACGCAACATCGACCTCGGCGCGGAGTTCAATGGCAATGCCAACGTTGAGGGCGATTCCGAGTTGCTCGCCGCGCTTGTTTTGAATCTCGTGGATAACGCCATCCGCTACACGCAAGAGGGCGGACGTGTCACGGCACACGTCTCTGATGACGGCGATAAGGTCGTGCTGCGCGTGATCGACAACGGACCGGGAATTAGCCGAGACGTGCGCTCGCGCGTATTCGAGCGATTTTTCAGGGCGTCGACTTCGGCGGACGGCACGGGGCTCGGTTTATCCATCGTGAGGGAAATCGCCCGGCTTCATGGCGGAGATGCTGAGCTTGGTCCCGGAGAAGCAGGAGCCGGTCTGACGGTGACTGTCCGATTGCCCGCGTGGAAGCATGTAGGAAAAGACGATGAAACTGCTGCTGGTCGAGGATAGCGGGAAACTGGCGCACTGGATCGTCAGCCTTCTGACGTCGGAAGGTTTTTTTATCGATCATGTATCCGACGCCGAACAGGCGCTGCCGATCTCACGCTCGCAGTGCTATGACGTGATCCTTCTCGATATGCGTCTGCCGTCGATGAGCGGCAAGGAATTTCTTTCTCTCATGCGGCGTCGAGGGAACACTGTTCCCGTTCTGATGCTGACCGCCCACGGTTCGATCGACGACAAAGTCAGTTGCTTCGAGGCGGGTGCCGACGATTACGTCGTCAAGCCCGTCGACGCAAGAGAGCTCGTGGCGCGAATCAAGGCGCTCGTGCGTCGAAGAAATCCGGAAGCCGCGACCCATCTGCTTTGTGGCGATCTCGAATACCGCTTCGACAGCAGGCAATTCAGGCACGATGGAAAAGTGCTTGCCTTAAGGCGTCGCGAGCACGCGATCCTCGAGACCTTGATACTTCGCCAGGGCAAAACGGTATCGAAGTCTTTGCTGATGGAGAGCATCTTCGGACTCGAAGAAGCAGCGAGCGTGGATGCGGTCGATCTCTATGTGCATCGGCTGCGCAAGCATCTGGTGGAATCGCGCGCCAGCATCATGACCTTGCGGGGGTTGGGCTACATGTTGCGCGAACGCGAGAACTAGTCACGATATCGGTGAATGTCCTTACGATCCTGAGCAGTCCATGATACCGAAGTGAAGGAATTGGAAAGTTAGCATCGCTCCTGTCTTTTATATCGTCATCTCAAGCGAATAAAGGCAGCCAGTCGAACGAAGCTGATTCCTACACAAAGATTTTCGGAGGCGGATTTGAAAACACGACACATCGCTTTTGCGGCGGCGGCCCTGTTGGCCGGAAGTGCGCACGCGCAGTCCAGCGTGCAGTTATACTGGTTGCTGGATTTGAGCGTGCCGAGCTATATCACGCATGCGGACGATGCCGGCAATCATGTGGTGGGAATGGGAAATGGCGGCGAACCCTGGTTTAGCGGAAGCCGCTGGGGCGTTCAGGGGGCGGAAGATATCGGCAGCGGTTCGAAGATTATCTTTCGACTGGAGAGCGAATACCGCGTGAGCGATGGCCAGATGGAAGACCCGGGGCAGATCTTCGATCGCTACGCGTGGGTCGGCCTGCAAGACAACATGCTGGGCAAGATCACTGTCGGCTTCCAGAACACGATTGCACGCGACGCAGCCGCGATTTATGGCGATCCGTATGGAAGCGCGCATCTGCGAACGGAAGAGGGCGGCTGGACCAACTCGAACAACTTCAAGCAGTTGATCTTCTATTCCGCGAGCGCCACGGGAACGCGTTCGAGCAACAGCGTCGCGTGGAAGAAACTCTTCGGCAACGGTCTCTATCTGAGCGCCGGCTATGCGTTCGGAAACACGACCACCTTTCCGACTCAATCGAATTATCAGGTTGCGGCGGGATACAACGGCGGCGCGTTCAACCTGTCGGGGTTCTACAACCACACGAATCACCTTGGCTACACGGACCAGGCGTATTCCTTCGGCGGCAACTATACGTTCGATATTGTGCGCTTCAATGCGGGGCGATCAGCGCGCCGAACACGAGGCCGAGCGGCGCGGCGCTCATGACGACGCCGAACGTGGCTCTGGCGAGTTGCCAGTCGTGGACGATCGACGGGGCGATGAAGCCCATCATCGCGACGTCGATGCCGTCGGCGGCCACGATAAAGAAGCACAGCACGACGATCAGTATCTGCCGGACACTGAGCGGCCGGCCGTCGATGAACGCTTTGACGTCCACTGCCTGTTGGGGAAGATTCACGTCTGTCTCCGGTTATTTGGACTTGTGGATGCTTTCTTTTCGAGCATCTGACGTGATTCTATTGACACTAATCAAGGACGATTGAAGCAAATTCGCGGTATCTGCGATGCAGATTTTGCATTAATCGGTTGCGCCCAACGACGCGATCATTTCTTCGATTTCGCAGACTTTCTCCCCGAATCCTTCGGACACTTCGCGGGATTGCCGAGAAGCTCGACCAGCCGCGTCTCGCATTCGGAAAACGCGTATCCGCGCCGCTGCGAAACCATGAACGTAAGCGGACGCATGTGCCATGCGCGCCTTCGAAGTTCGACAAGCGTTCCGTTCGCGAGATCGTCCGCCACCATATGGCGTGGCATGTGGCCCCAGCACAAGCCGCCTCTGAGCAGATCGTGCTTCGCGCCGAGATCATTCACGCGCCATTGGCGTTCGCCGGCGACGCCCTGCTGTGTCTCGTCCGCGTCGGGCTGATTGTCGGTAACGACGAGTTGGATATGGCGGCCGAATTCCTCGCGCGGAATCGGTCCCGCGATGGCCGCCAGCGGATGCGATGGCGCGCAGACGGTCACCATCTGCGCGTCGCAGAGATGCAGCCTTTCGATGGCAGCGGTGCTCAACTCCGGCACGTCCGTGATCGTCACCGCCAACGCGCACGTGCCGTCGAGAACCAGACGCTCGCCGCCCTGCATCGTCGTCATGCGCAGGTTGATGGCAACGGTCGGAAAGTCCGCCTGCAGCGTGCGCAGGCATTCGATCAGGTGCGCGCGCGGGAAGTACGTATCCACGGAAATCGAGACCTGCGGCACGCCGGATTCGGCGATCGACACCGCGCGCATTTTCATTTCCTCGGTGCGCGAGATCACGCCGCGAGCGTCGGGCAGAAGGCTGCGGCCCGCGGCCGTCAGCGTCGCCTTGCGCGCGTTGCGCTCGAATAGCGCGACATCGAAGGCACTTTCGAGCGCGGCGATCGCGTGGCTGATTGCCGACTGCGCGCGTCTCAGTTCCCGTGCCGCGCCGGAAAAGCTTCCCTGATCGCAGACGGCGACGAACGCCCGAAGCTGATTGATGGTGACGTTGTCGAGCATGGGTATCTAAAGAGTAGATGGCATTGATCCATCTTTAGTCAATTGTCTTCATGAATCAAGGGCTCCAGAATCTATTTCGTCGCTTTTGTTTCCAGGGATGCATGACATGAACAGATTGAATGGAAAGACCGCTGTGATCACCGGTGGCGCTACCGGCATCGGCCGGGCCGCGGCGAAGCGTTTTATCGACGAGGGCGCGTTCGTTTTTATCTTCGGTCGACGGCAGGAGGCACTCGATGCCGCTGTCGCCGAACTCGGGCCCAATGCGCGCGCGGTCAAGGGCTCGGTATCAGATCTCGCCGACCTCGATCGGCTTTATGCGGCGGTGAAGGCCGAGCGCGGAACCGTCGACATCGTGTTCGCCAATTCCGGCGCGGGCGGCCAGCTTCGGCTCGGCGAGATCACCGGCGAGCACATCGACGAAATCTTCGATACCAACATCAAGGGTGCGATTTTCACGGTTCAACAGGCGCTGCCGCTGATGCGCGAAGGCGGTTCGATCATCCTGACCGGATCGAGCGCGGGCACCACGGGCGCGCCCGCTTTCAGCGCCTACAGCGCGAGTAAGGCGGCGGTGCGCAACCTCGCGCGGACCTGGGCGGAGGACCTGAAAGGCAGCGGCATCCGCGTGAACGTGCTGTCGCCCGGGCCGACGGCGACCGAACTCGCGAAGGAAGCGCTAGGCGAGGAAGGCATGAAGGCCTTCGCCTCGCTCAATCCGCTTCAGCGCATGGCCGATCCGGCGGAGATCGGCGCGGTGGCGGCCTTTCTCGCCTCGCAGGACAGCAGTTTCATGACCGCCAGCGAAGTCGCCGTCGATGGCGGCCTGGCGCAACTCTGATGCACGACGCCCGGCCAAACGCGTGCCGGGCGTTGCAAACCGAAGGAGAAATAGATGAGCTACGCAATTATCGGCTTCGGCAAGATCGGTCACGCGCTTGCCAGGGCGTTTGCCCGTCGAGGCATCGAAGTGTTAGTCGCGACGACGCGCGATCCGGAAAGCTTCGCGTCCGATGCTGCCGCAATCGGACCCGGCATCATTCCGACAAAACTGGCGGACGCGGTGAAGGCGGACGTCATCTTCCTGGCGGTCCGGTTCGCATCGCACGCGGATGTCGCGAAGGCGCTGCCGTCGTGGCAGGGGAAAATCATCGTCGATGTGACCAATGCCTACGGCACGCCTCCCGAGGAAATGGATGGACTGCCTCCCGCACAATTCGTCGCGCGGGCCTTTCCCGGCGGGCGACTCGTCAAGTGCTTCAACCATTTGGGCGCGACGGTTCTCGGACAGCATCCGGCCGTACACGGCGGCAGGCGCGTCGTGTTTCTATCGAGCGACGATGACGGCGCCGCAGCGGAAATCGGCGCGCTGGCGGAAAAGCTCGGCTTCGCGCCGATCGAACTCGGCGGGCTTGCGGATGGCGGCTTACTGGTTCAGGGACGCGGCGATAGCTGGGGTCGACTGATCTTCAAGGATCTGGTCAAGTTCGATTGATGAAGCGAACGCAAACGACGCCGGAAAAACCGGCGCCGTTTGCGCCGCTCACTTCGACTGCTGCCCTTCCGTCGCGCCGCCATAGCCCGATTGCGCGGCGCTGTCGCCTTCATGCTGCTCCGCATAAATCGCGCGATTGTGCGCGATGGTCCGCGCATTCGGCGAATATTGCGTGCCGCTGCTGGGCACGAGACCTTCGATTTCATCGAGCTGACCGCGCGGCTCGACGCCATCATGCGCCGCCGCGACGGTGCGCCGGATGCGCAGGTGTACCACGTCGGCCCGCTCCGGCTCGATCTGCTCAAGCGCGAACTGATGTGCGCCGGACGCGCGGTCCCGCTGCTGCCGCGCGAATACCGGCTGCTCGAATATCTCATGCAACACGAGGGACAGGTCGTGAGTCGCACCATGCTGTTAGAGGCGGTGTGGGATTATCGGCTGGAAGAGCGGACAAACGTCATCGACGTACACATCAGCCGCTTGCGCAAGAAGCTGGATGAGACCGGCCATGCGCCGATGATCGAAACGGTGCGCGGATTGGGGTATCGACTGCGTGCGCCTGACTGATCTACATCGCACGTCGGGCTTCAGGCTCGCGACGTCGTTTCTCGCGCTGTTCGGGATGGCGACCTTGCTGCTGTTCATTTATCTCTATGTGGCGATCACCGGTTTCGAGCGAGAACGCATCGACGACTGGCTCGTGCGCGAACACGCCGAGTTGCGGCGCGAACAGTCGTCCGATCTCGCGATGCGCTTCGATCAACAGAATCGCTACGACACGCGTCATCAGCGGCCGTTCGGACTGTTCGATCCGCAAGGCGCGCATATTGCGGGCGGTTATCCGGGCGACCGTCCAGCCATTCTTTTCTTCGACAAGCCATTTCCGCTCAGACTATCGGGCTTCGAGCGCGATCCGCCCGCGCGCTGCATCGCCTTGCGCTTGCCCGACGCGCGTCGCGCTGCAATGCCAGAACACGCGCGAACTCGATCACTTCGACGAAGAACTGCTTCGCGTGTTGTTGATCGCGGGCGTGCTGACGGTGTCGATCGCCCTGCTTGGCGCGGTGCTGGTGGGCGCGCGTTCGATTCGACGTCTCAATGCGGTCACGGCGTCGATTCAGGAGATCGTCGCGGGCAATCTGAGCCGCCGTTTGCCGGTTCACGCGAGGGACGACGACCTCGACCGGCTGGTCCGCGTGGTGAACGGCATGCTCGATGAAATCGAGCGCCTCATGCACGAAGTGAAGGGCGTGTGCGACAACATCGCGTACGATTTGCGGACACCGCTCACGCGTCTGATCGCCAGCCTCGAACGGGCGCAGCGCCGGCGCATGAGCGAGGCGGACTATCGCGCGACGCTGAGCGACGTGGCCGAAGAGTCGGTCGGCATTCTACGCACGTTCAACGCGCTGCTTCGTATCTCCGAGATCGAAAGCGGCGCGCGTCGCGAGCACTTCGATCAGGTGGACATCGGCACCGTCGCCGCCGATGTCTTCGAACTGTACGAGCCAGCCGCCGAAGAGCGCGACATCTCGTTCTCGCTGCATCAAAGCGAAGACGCGCAATACGACATGCTCGGCGATGCGAGCCTGCTCTTCGAGGCCGTCGCCAATCTGACCGAAAACGCGATCAAGTTCGCGCCGCGATCCGGCAATGTGCGGATCGAACTCTTTCACGACAAGCGAACCATGGACATTCGTATCCGCGACGACGGTCCCGGCATCGCGCTTGCCGAACGCGAATCGGTATTCCGGCGCTTTTATCGTGGCGAGGCGAGTCGTCATACGCCGGGGAGCGGGCTGGGGCTGAGCCTCGTCAGCGCGATTGCGCGCATGCATGGCATGAACGTTTTCTTCGACGATACCGAAACAGGTTGCGCGCGATCGCGATGACGAGGAGTACGGGCCACGAACCTGGCGCAACTCGACTTAGCGATCGCGCGGGTGCCTGACGCTTCGCACGCAAGATATCGAAATCGTAATCAGCGCGTCAGATTCCGGGCAGCACCGGAATCGCACAATGACTTCAACGTCGTCGCGAATCGAACGACGTTGGAGGGCAAGTTGCACTACCGCAAGCTCCCTCCGAAACCGTCGAGTGAGGGAACGATGAAGACATTTCTATGCGGCTTGCTTGCCGCTGCCAGCCTGATACCGGCGACCGTGTTCGCGCAACAGACGAACGGTCCTTTGACGCGCGCCGACGTGCGCCATGAACTCGCGCAACTCGAATCGGTGGGATACAGGCCGAGCACGCACGACGGCGACTATCCGCAAGCGTTGATGTCGGCGGAAGCGAAGGTCGCCGCCATCGATGCGCATCGCATCGCGTATGGCGGCGAGTCTGCCGGGACGCATGCCAGCGGTGCGCCGGCGTCGGCCGCGCAATAACGCATTCAATTCAATTTCTCAAATGTGAACACGATGAAGAAGCTCGTCTATATCATTCTCGCGACGCTGTCTTTCGGTGCCGCAGGTCAGGTTTTCGCGCAATCGAGCGGTTTGACGCGCGCCGAAGTCAAGCAGCAACTGGTGACGGCCGAAGCGCAACGGTTTGGTCAGGTAGTCGTCGCCGCCGGCGCGCAAGCCCCGCACGCGTTCATCGACGGCGGACAGGGCGCTCAGGATCAGCACCGGCGTGCGAACGCTGGCCTGACACATCGAAGCCAGCATGCCCAAACCTTCGAGGCCGCCCGGCAGCATGCGGTCGAGCACAATGACGTCGAACTCGTTCGCGAGGGCGAGCAAGAGGCCGTCGCGGCCGGTTTGCGCGGTCTGCACCGTACAACCATGATCCGTGAGCGCTTCGACGATTTCCTCGAGCGTTTGCGCGTCGTCTTCGACGACAAGTACGTTTGGCATGTTGTCCCGCAAGGTGATCGGCCTTTGCGATTTGCGTTACGCTAAACGCCGCGATGAATGCAGACGCCAGTATGCCACCCTGCCCCATTCACGCATTTCGCGCGAACATGAAATAAATTTAATCTTCGGGCATGCGCATTCTCCTCATCGAAGACAACACACGCACGCGTCAATTCCTGCTGCGCGGCCTGATGGAAAGCGGCCATATCGTCGATGCAGTCGATGACGGCGCGACCGGCCTCGTCTATGCACGCGAGCCGATTTACGACGTGATCGTGAGCGACCGGATGCTGCCGGGAATCGACGGCATCGCACTGGTACGCGCGCTGCGCGCGGAAGGCATCGAAACCCCTTTGCTCATGCTGTCGGCGGCGGGCGGCCTGCATGAGCGCGTGGATGGCATACGCGCCGGATGTGACGACTATCTGGCCAAGCCCTACTCGTTCGCGGAATTGCTCGCGCGCATCGAAGGTCTCGCGCGCCGCGCGAACGGCACGCGCTCGGGCGATACCTTGACCTGCGCCGATCTGGCGATCGACACGACATCGCGAAACGTGACTCGCGCTCATCGCGCAATACGCCTGCAGCACCGCGAATTTTTGCTGCTCGAATGCCTGATGCGCCATCAGGGACAAGTCGTCACGCGCACCATGTTGCTCGACGCCGCATGGGATTACGACTTCGAACCGCGCGGTAATATCGTGGACATGCATGTGCATCGTTTGCGCGGCAAGGTCGATCGAGACTTCGACAAGCCGCTGATCCATACCATCGTCGGCGCGGGCTACATGGTCAGCGACGAAGCGCCGTAAGCGCATCGCGTTTCATGTCGCCGCGTTAACGAAAGTTCATCTTCGCGCGAACGGCCCGACAGGGCTGCTTCGCTACGCTGTTTCGCATTCCCGTTGCGAGAGAGCGTGTCATGGTTCATCGGATTGCCGCCTGTGTCGTCGCCGCGTTCATCGCGGGCTGTTCGATGACGCCGGCCTATCGTCGGCCTTCGACGCCAGTGCCAGCCGCTTTCGCCACGACTTCGCTAAGCACCACCGCGCCCGTGCAAAGCGGCTGGTGGCACGCGTATCGCGATCCGGCGCTCGACGCGCTCATGGCCGTCAGTCTCGCGCATAACTACTCGCTGGCATCCGCCATCGCGAGCGTCGAGCAAGCACGCGGCACGGCCGAGAAGGCGGGCGCGGCGCAGTATCCGTCGCTCGGCATCGGCGGGACGTTCGATCGCGCGCATCAGGGCGGCCATCATGGATCGAATACGAAGAGCCGCCGCACTCGGTCGACCGAGTGCGGACTGCGTGAGGTCCGATGACCAAAACAGCCGCGGACGAGTTTGGTCCCGCCATAACTCAATGCATTGTTCAACGAATTGGTCTTCGTCTAATGGTTCGTCGTCCCATGGCTGCTGCATCGCGTTCCAGAGTTGCATGCGCATGTAGCGCGCGGCCTCGTCGGCCGTGTCGGCCGGAGAACCCCAGACGATGTTGGCCGCTGCCACGGTGTCTCCCGGCCAGGCAATCTTTTGGCACATCGTGTAGTTACTCAGTCGCTCGATCAGCAAATCGGGCGCGTGCTCGGGGCGGTCTGCGCCAGGGAGAACGAGCACTAACGGCTTGGGACGAGGCGAACCTGACGCATCGTTCGACAGTCCGCGTTTCGCGTCGCTGTAGCGGAGGATGACATCGGCCTCCTGCCTGCTACGATCGAGTAGGCAGACCCGATTGAGGATTGCGGGCGGTTCGAGTACCGCGCCCGGCGGGGTGGCATTGCCATCGCCGAGTACGGCTGAGACATCGACCTGGGTGGCGCGGCTCTTATCACGCGACACAGCGCGCTTAAGGATCGCGCTGGCTTGCGGATCACGCAGCATGGGATCGAGGCGTACCGCCTTGAACTCGTATGGCCAGTTTCTGACAGATATTGTAAAGATGCCTATAAGTTCTGGAATGCTGTCCTCGGCGTTTTCCTCGTCGCTGAAGACTGCGGAGCCCGACATACCGGACCAGTCCAGTGCGGCCGCAAGACGAGGGTCCTCTTGAAGTCTGTCGAGACGAGCCTCCTGAATGCCGATTGCATTGCTAACAAGATAGTCGCCGGTCTGGCAAATACCAGTCAATTGCTTCGTGTCACGTCCTCGCACGCCGCTGTCGCGAAACACTGGAAATCCAACTGCGCTGACGCGCGCTACGGATGGCGGATCTCCGTCCGCTTCAGTTCCGTTTCCGAGAAGGCGCATGAGTGGTCGCTTCCATAAGCGCAGGCCGCCAGCGTTGAGCAATTCAGCGCGAATGCGTATCAGCGCCACGTCGCAATCACGAGCAGCGTCGAAATCCGCGAGTTCCTTTCGGCTTGGCCACTCGGGTTCGGCCAGAGCCATCTGAATCTTGTTGTTGCGCATTTCCACGGTACGTACGTATATCTTCGCCTTCAGGATGGCACGTGGATCGTCTACGGACACGAGCACGTGTCGTGCGGTTAAGATGTAACCGTCGCCTAGTAACAAGCCGCTTCCGTACAGTCCGGAAGGGCTGCTATAAATTTCGGCGACGCGATTTAAAAGCAGAGTGGACATGTCCGCTCATTTCTTTTCTAGAGGGTTGGTTTTGACTGCATCGCTGATCAGAGCCTCAGCGTTGTCTGGTCCCGTAACAGGTTCGAGAACCAGTTTAAGTCGATGCGTTGCCGAATTTTCGTAGGAGCCGGAGCCGCCAAGTTCGACGACCCAGAACTTGATGCTTCCTTTTCCTTCGCCTTTCTTGGTTATGCCGATCGTCATTTCCAGTTCTATGGGCTTTAATCGGAAATGCAGATCGCTGTCTTTGCCGCGTGTGAGCGCATCCATGAGTTCAGCACGCAGGTCCTCGATGGCGTCGGCGAGCGGGACTTCGCTACTACGAGTCGTTTGGTTCATATCCATATCTCGTCCTGGTCAATCGCCACCTGTATATTGTTGGTCATACGACGGCTCTATTTTTCAGTTTGGATAGCGAATCAGGTAGTTCAGGATCTTTAATTTAGCTTATGGAATGCGAAATTCAAGCAGGACGACAAGGCGATATCAGCCAACTTGACATTCAATAAAAGACGAAGCGAACGTTAGATATCGAGTTCAGGTTGAAGAACGCAGACTAAGTGAATTGGATCAGGTGGCTGTTCCACAGGACCCGAACATACTAGGTCCTGTTCACATTTAAGAGCGGCCCGAAGGCAGACACGATGGAGACAAAGGTGAGGTAGCTGTGGGCGAGTTTGTCATATCGAGTGGCGACGCGACGAAAATGCTTGATACGCTTAAAGA
>NZ_LFJJ01000128.1 GCF_001189365.1 Candidatus Burkholderia verschuerenii
TGGCATGCCTCGCCTCACATAACCTCAACTTCCCGAACCGCCCGGTGCGGACCCGCACGCCGGGTGGTGTGGCAGGGTGGTGTGGCAGGGGACCGGCCAGCTTGCTGGCCGCCCCTATGCCGATTGCAGCGGTAAAACGCCGAGGCGGTCGATTAGCCGCCCGACATCATGCGCGCCTTTACGGTTTCGCCGAGTTGATACACCGCGAGCGCATAGAAGAAGCTGCGGTTGTAGCGCGTCAGTGTGTAGAAGTTCTTCAGTCCGAGCGTGTACTGCGTGGCCATGCCGGGCGTCGGCAGATCGACGACGGTTAGCGGCGTCGGCGCTTCGGCCTGCACGTTGAGTCCAGGTTGATCGAGCAGCATGCCCGCCTTGGTCAACTGCGCGAGCGACCAGTGCGGCTCCGGCGAACCATCGGCCACAGCCTGCGCGATGCCCTGGCTGCCTTCGTCCGGCGCGATGCGCCAGACCACCGGACGTCCCGTTTCCCAGCCGTTCTGCTTCAGATAATTCGCGACGCTGCCGATGGCATCCGCCGGGCTGTTGCGCAGATCGATGCGCCCGTTGCCGTCGAAATCCACCGCGTACTGCACGATGCTGCTCGGCAGAAACTGCGGAATGCCGATCGCGCCCGTGTACGAGCCGAGCACGCTGGCCGGGTCGATCTGCGAATCGCGCGTCCAGACCAGCAGGTCTTCGAGATTCTTGCGGAAGGTCGCCATGCGTTCGGCGCGATTCGGCGTGTTCGGGTAATCGAAGGTCAGCGTGGTGAGGGCATCGAGCGCGCGGAAGTTGCCCATGTAACGGCCGTAGATCGTCTCCACGCCGATGATCCCGACGATGATTTCCGGCGGCACGCCGAACTGCTCGCTCGCTCGCTGCAGCGCGGCCTGGTTCGCGCGCCAGAACTTCACGCCCGCGTTGATGCGCACCGGCTCGATGAAGCGCGCCTGATACGCCTTCCAGTTCTTCGCGGACGGCGTAGGCGACGGCAGCACCAGTTTCACCGCCGTGGCGGAATAGCTGACATTGTTGAACAGCGTATGAAGCGCGTCGTTGTCGAAGTCGTAACGCGCGACCATGTCGTTGATGAATGCATCGACATTCGGATTTTGCGCGTAACGCTGCGGGATGATTTCTTCTTCGAACTCTTGCCCTTGCGGCGTAGCGGATTGTGGCTGCTGCGATTGCGCGATGGCGCTGCCGCCGGCGAAGGCGCCGAGCGCGCACAGGACGGAAGCGACGAGAACGGGACGCAGCGGCTTGAACGTGTTTCCGAACGGAGCAAACTGAAAAGTCATAGTGTGCGTGGTTGGGGCGATGGAGGATGATGCCGAACTGCAACGGCGAGCGCGGGCCGCGAGCCTGCTTCAAGCGTCGTGGCAGTATAACCGACGCCTCGTGACCGCACGGTCTAAGCGCGGCAAGGCCTCGGCCATTTCGGACGGTGTGGTAACTTAACGTCAAATACGTGGCGCGTGCTCGCGTATGACGAAAAACGACGAGACGAGAGCCGACGAGAGCGGCATTGCGAGACATCATGGCCACCGGCTTCTATTCTCATCCCGACTGCCTGCAGCACGACAACGGCCAATGGCATCCCGAATGTCCCGCGCGTTTGCAGGCCATCGAGGATCAGTTGATCGCGAGCGGTATCGACGGACTCATCGAGCACGAGGAAGCGCCGCTCGCCGGCGAAACCGATCTCGCGCGCGTGCACACGCAGGCGCATATCGATTACATCAAGAGCCGCACGCCCGAACACGGCCGTAGCGAACTCGATCCCGACACGTCGATGTGTCCCGAGTCGTATCGCGCGGCGCTGCGTGCGGCGGGCGCGGCGATCGCCGCCACCGATGCCGTGATCGACGGCCGCTTCGACAACGCGTTCTGCAGCGTGCGTCCGCCGGGCCATCACGCCGAACCGGCGCGCGCGATGGGCTTTTGTCTGTTCAATAACGTCGCGATCGCCGCGCGTCACGCGCTCGACGTGCACGGCCTGCAGCGCGTCGCCATCGTCGATTTCGACGTGCATCACGGCAACGGCACCGAGGCGGCGTTTTCGGGCGATTCGCGCGTGCTGATGTGCAGCTTCTTCCAGCATCCGTTCTATCCGTTCAGCGGCGCGGACAATCACGCATCGAACATGGTCAACGTGCCACTGCCCGCGCGCACGAAGGGCATGGCCGTGCGCGAAGTGGTCGATCTGATGTGGCTGCCGCGTCTCGAGGAATTCAAGCCGCAGATGATTTTCGTGTCCGCGGGCTTCGACGCGCATCGCGAGGACGACATGGCCAACATGGGCCTCGTCGAGGACGATTACGCGTGGATCACCGCGCAGGTTCGCGCGGTGGCGAGGCGTCACGCGCAGGGACGCATCGTCAGTTGTCTGGAGGGAGGATACAACCTGTCGGCGCTCGGACGCAGCGTCGTCGCGCATTTGCGGGCGCTGGCGGAGATCTAGTTCGCGCGATGCGTACGCGCATAGTCCGCGCGTACTCGCGTCCAGTCGATCAGCGCGCGGATCACGCGATCGCGATCCAGATCGTTGAGCGTTTCGTGATAACTCCCGTCGTGGATGGCGAGCGTGCAGTCGGTCGAGCCGGCGTGCGCGTCGAACTCGCGGCTGCCGGCGGGATCGCAGAGCTTGTCCTCGCTGCCGTGGAAGATCAGCAGCGGCAGCGTGATCGCGGCGCACTGGCGGGCGACGCGTTCCATCGCCGCGAGCATTTGCGCGCCGGTGCGCGCGGGAATCGACTCGTGATGCACGAGCGGATCGCGCCGGTTCGCCTCCACCACGCCCGATGCGCGCGACAGCAACGCGGGATCGATCGAAAACGCGGGCAGACGCGGAATCAGCGTGCCGACGATACGGCTCAGCGACGCCTTCCAGCGTGGCGTGCCGCTGCCGGGACGCAAGGCCGGACTCGACAGGATCAGGCCCGCGAAACGTTTCGCTTCGGGGCGCTCGGCGGCGTAAAGCGAGGCGATCAGACCGCCCATGCTGTGGCCCATCAGAAAGAGCGGTGTGTCGGCGGGCGGCGTCGCGGCGCAGGCTTCGAGCAGCACGTCGACATCGCGCAGATAGTCGGTAAACACGCGTACCCACACCCGTTCGCCCGACGATTTGCCGTGTCCGTGCAGATCGACCGCGATCAGTTCGATGCCCGCCATGTTCAACGCAAGCGCGAGGGCGTCGTAACGTCCGGCGTGCTCCGCGAGTCCATGAACGAGCGCGATGCGCGCGACCGGCGTCATCGATTCCGCGGGTTGCCAGCGATGCAGCGCCAGGTCGATTCCCTGCCGCGTCGTGATGGTGCTGGTCGAATAGACGTTTCGGGTCATCGCGTGCCTAATGCCTCCGGGTAATTAGCCGATCCCAAATCATTATTAAACAGAATGAAGGCCATCCTGTAAAATCTGCGGCCAAACTGTACTAAACAGCGGGCAACACACGCACAACGAGCGGCGGCTGGCGGCGCGGGCGCAATGTCCGGCATCGTCCTCCGCCGTTTGCATTTTCATGATCGAAATACGCAACCTTTCGCAGCGTTTCGCCAGTCCTCGCGGCTGGGTCGACGCGCTGACCAACGTCAATCTGACGATTCCCGCCGGCGAAGTGTTCGGCATTATCGGGCGCAGCGGCGCGGGCAAAAGCACGCTGGTGCGCACCGTTAATTTACTGACGCGTCCGGGCGACGGCAACGTGATCGTCGACGGCCGCGATCTCACGACGCTCGGCCGCGACGATTTGCGCGCCGCGCGCCGCGACATCGGCATGATCTTTCAGCACTTCAACCTGCTGTCGTCGCGCACGGTGTTCGATAACGTCGCGCTGCCGCTCGAACTCGTGGGCATGAAGCGCGCGGAAATCGAGGCGACCGTGTCGCCGCTGCTCGAACTCGTCGGGCTGTCGACGCATCGCGACAAGTATCCCGCGCAGATCAGCGGCGGGCAGAAGCAGCGCGTGGGTATCGCGCGGGCGCTGGCGAGCAAGCCGAAAGTGCTGCTCTCGGACGAAGCGACATCCGCGCTCGATCCCGAGACCACGCGCGCCATTCTCGATCTGCTGCGCAAGATCAATCGCGAGCTCGGGCTCACGATCGTGCTGATCACGCATCAGATGGAAGTGATCAAGCAGGTTTGCGATCGCGTCGCCGTGCTCGATGCCGGGCGCGTGGTCGAAGAAGGCCGCGTCGTCGATGTGTTCATGCAGCCGCATCACGAAGTCACGCGCGCGCTGATCGGCGATGTCATCGCGCACGAATTGCCACCTGCGCTGAAAGCGCGCGTGGCCGAGCGTCTCAAGTCGGGCAGCGGTCATTTGCTGCGACTCGCGTTCACGGCCTCGGGCGTCGATCAGCCGATTCTCTCGGAGACGATCCGCCGCTACGAACTGGATTTCAATATCCTGCACGGCCAGATCGACGAGATTCAGGGGCAGGCGTTCGGCTCGCTCGCGGTGCTCGCGGGCGGCCAGCCGGTGAAGGTCGCGGAAGCGATCGAGTATTTGCGCTCGCAAGGCGTCGTGGTGGAGGAGTTGTCCCATGTTGAGTGAAATGTTCGACATGTTCGTCCAGTCGTTCTGGGAAACGCTGATCATGGTCGGCATCTCGGGACTCATCGGCGCGGCGCTCGGGCTGCCGCTCGGCGTGCTGCTGTATCTCACCGATCGCGACGGCGTGCTGCAGAACATCGCGGTGAATCGCGTGCTCGGCGGCATCGTCAATGCGGTGCGTTCGACGCCGTTCATCATCTTGCTGGTCGCGGTGATTCCGTTTACGCGCGTGATCGTCGGCTCGTCCATCGGGACGATGGCGGCGGTCGTGCCGTTGACCATCGCGGCCGCGCCGTTCATCGCGCGTCTCGTGGAAACCGCGTTGCGCGAAGTGGATCGCGGTCTCATCGAAGCCGCGCAGGCGATGGGCGCCACCACGCGTCAGATCGTGTTCAAGGTGCTGTTGCCGGAATCGCTGCCGGGCGTGGTCGCGGGTTTGACGATCACCTTCGTCTCGCTGGTCGGCTATTCGGCGATGGCGGGCGCGATCGGCGGCGGCGGCTTGGGCGATCTGGGCATCCGCTACGGTTATCAGCGTTTTTTGCCCGAGGTGATGATTACCGTCGTCGTCATTCTCATCGTGTTCGTGCAGCTCGTGCAGTCGTTCGGCGACTGGCTCGTGCGCTGTCTCAGTCACAAATAAATCTCCTATAAAGAAGGCCATCCTTATGCGACGTCGTTCCATTCTGAAGTTTGCCGCCGCGCTGTTGAGCGCGACGTTTTTTGCCGGCGCAGCGCATGCCGAAGACGCGATCAAGATCGGCGTGACCGGTGGTCCGCACGCGCAGATCATGGAAGTCGTGAAGCAGGTCGCGGCGAAGAACGGGCTGAAGATCACGGTCATCGAGTTCTCGGATTACGTGCAGCCGAACGCCGCGCTCGCCGCCGGCGATCTCGACGCGAACAGCTATCAGCATCTGCCGTATCTCGATGCGCAGGTGAAGGATCGCGGCTACAAGCTGATCCGCATCGCCGATACGGTCACGTATCCGATGGGCATCTACTCGAAGAAGCTCAAGTCGCTGTCGCAATTGCAGCCGGGCGCGCGCATCGCGGTGCCGAACGATCCGACCAACGGCGGCCGTGCGTTGCTGCTGCTGCAAAAGCAAGGGCTGATCAAGCTGCGCGCCGACGCGGGTCTGAAAGCGACGCCGCTCGATATCACCGACAATCCGAAGAAGCTGAAGATCGTCGAACTCGACGCCGCGCAGATTCCGCGCTCGCTCGCCGATGTCGACGTCGCCGCGATCAACACCAACTTCGCGATGGAAGCGGGCCTCAAGCCGAAGACGGACGCGATCGCCATCGAAGATCCGCATGGTCCGTACGTGAATATCATCGCGATTCGCGCGGCCGACAAGGACAAGCCGTGGGTCGCCAAGCTCGTGTCGGCGTATCACTCGCCGGAAGTGAAGCAGTTCGTCGAAAGCAAGTTCGCGGGCGCCGTCATCACCGCGTGGTAAGCGTTCGGCAGGCACGCGGAGCGTGTCTCCGGGTTTTTTGGGATACTTGATTCGAACGGTCGTTCGATAAAATCGGTCGCAAACCTTTATTGCACTATGAGCGCGACAACCCGGCCCACCCGTTTCGGCGGGGAAGGGCGCACGCGTCGCTCGTATAATGACGTGGGTTGACGTAATCGTAATTTGGAGCGTGTGCATGAAAATTCTGGTGCCAGTCAAACGCGTAGTCGATTACAACGTGAAGGTCCGCGTGAAGTCGGACAACACGGGAGTCGATATCGCGAACGTGAAGATGTCGATGAATCCGTTCGACGAAATCGCCGTGGAAGAAGCGGTGCGTCTGAAGGAAGCGGGTGTCGCGACCGAAGTGATCGCCGTGTCGTGCGGCGTGACGCAATGTCAGGAAACGCTGCGCACGGCGCTGGCCATCGGCGCGGATCGCGCGATTCTGGTCGAATCCGCTGATGAATTGCAGCCGTTGGCGGTGGCCAAGCTGCTGAAGGCACTGGTCGATCAGGAGAAGCCCGAACTGATCATCCTCGGCAAGCAGGCCATCGACGACGACTCGAATCAAACCGGTCAGATGCTCGCCGCGCTGGCAGGCCTGCCGCAAGCGACGTTCGCCTCGAAGGTCGTGGTCGCGGACGGCAAGGCCACCGTGTCGCGCGAAGTCGACGGCGGCGCGGAAACGCTGTCTTTGAAGCTGCCCGCAGTCGTGACCACCGATCTTCGCCTGAACGAGCCGCGCTACGTGACGCTGCCGAACATCATGAAGGCGAAGAAGAAGCCGCTGACGACGGTCAAGCCCGCTGATTTGGGCGTGGATGTCGCGCCGCGTCTGAAGACGCTGAAGGTCACCGAGCCGCCCAAGCGCAGCGCCGGCATCACCGTGCCGGATGTGAAGACGCTGGTCGAAAAACTGAAGAACGAAGCGAAGGTAATCTGATGACGACTCTTGTTATTGCAGAACACGACAATGCATCGATTAAAGCCGCTACGTTGAACACCGTCGCGGCAGCGGCGAAAATCGGCGGCGACGTGCATGTGCTGGTGGCCGGTTCGAACGCACAAGCCGCAGCCGATGCAGCCGCGAAGATCGCAGGCGTAAGCAAGGTGCTGCTCGCCGATGCGCCGCAACTCGCCGAGGGCCTCGCGGAAAACGTCGACGGCACGGTGCTGGCGATCGCGAAAGACTATTCGCATATCTTCGCGCCGGCGACGGCTTACGGTAAGAACATCGCGCCGCGTATCGCCGCGCATCTGGATGTCGCGCAGATCAGCGATATCACCGCCGTCGACAGCCCCGACACCTTCGAGCGTCCGATCTACGCGGGCAACGCCATCGCGACCGTGCAATCGACGGATCCGATCAAGGTCGTCACGGTCCGCGCGACGGGTTTCGATTCAGTGGCGGCGGAAGGCGGCAGCGCATCGGTCGAGAAGATCGAAGCGGCAGCGGATGCGGGCATCTCGTCGTTCGTTTCGCGCGAAGTGACGAAGCTGGACCGTCCTGAACTGACGAGCGCGAACATCATCGTGTCGGGCGGCCGGGGTCTGGGCAGCGGCAACAACTACACCGCGACGCTCGAACCGCTGGCCGACAAGCTCGGCGCGGCGTTGGGCGCATCGCGTGCGGCGGTCGATGCGGGTTACGTGCCGAACGACTATCAGGTCGGTCAGACGGGCAAGATCGTCGCGCCGCAGTTGTATGTCGCGGTCGGGATTTCGGGCGCGATCCAGCATCTGGCGGGCATGAAGGATTCGAAGGTGATCGTCGCGATCAACAAGGATCCGGAGGCACCGATCTTTAGCGTCGCGGATTATGGTCTGGTTGGCGATTTGTTCGCGGTCGTGCCCGAGCTCGTGAAGGAACTCGGTTAAATGTGCGCGTCGTGAAAAACGCATAGAAGAAAAGGGCGCGACGGAGTTGCGCCCTTTTTGCTTTTTGAATTCACGCTGGAGGAGACACACCAGATGAGCTACATCGCTCCCGTCAAGGACATGCTGTTCGTGATGAAGGAACTCGCCGATCTCGACAGCATTGCCGCCATGCCCGGCTACGAGGACGGCAGCTACGACACCGCGCAGGCCGTCGTCGAAGAGGCCGCGCGTTTTTGCGGCGAAGTCGTCGCGCCGCTCAACGTGACGGGCGATCGCAACCCGAGCACGTGGGCGAACGGCGTGGTCACGACGACGCCCGGTTTTAAGGACGCGTTCCGCCAGTTCGCGGAAGGCGGCTGGCAAGGCGTGATGCATCCGTCCGAATTCGGCGGACAGGGCTTGCCGAAGGTCATCGCAACGCCTTGCATCGAGATGCTGAACGCGGCGAACTTGTCGTTCGCGTTGTGTCCGTTGCTGACCGATGGCGCGATCGAAGCGCTGCTCACCGCCGGCACCGACGAGCAGAAGGCGCGCTATCTGCCGAAGTTCATCGAAGGCGAATGGACCGGCACGATGAACCTCACCGAGCCGCAAGCCGGCTCCGATCTCGCGCAGGTTCGCACGCGCGCCGTGCCGCAGGGCGACGGCACGTACAAGGTCTTCGGCACGAAGATTTTCATCACGTACGGCGAGCACGACATGGCGGAAAACATCGTGCATCTGGTGCTCGCGCGCACGCCGGACGCGCCCGAAGGCGTGAAGGGCATTTCGCTGTTTATCGTGCCGAAGTTCCTCGTCAACGAAGACGGTTCGCTCGGCGAGCGCAACGATGTGCATTGCGTGTCGATCGAGCACAAGCTCGGCATCAAGGCGAGTCCGACGGCCGTGCTGCAATTCGGCGATCACGGCGGCGCGATCGGCTATGTGGTCGGCGAGGAAAATCGCGGCCTCGAATACATGTTCATCATGATGAACGCGGCGCGTTTCGCGGTCGGCATGCAGGGCATCGCGGTGGCGGAGCGGGCGTATCAGCAGGCGGTCGCGTATGCGAAGGATCGCGTGCAGAGCCGTCCCGTCGATGGCAGCGCGAAGGAGCCGGTGAGTATCATCCATCACCCGGACGTGCGCCGCATGTTGTCGACGATGCGCGCCTTTACCGAAGGCGCGCGGGCGCTGGCTTACGTCGCGGCATCGCACAGCGATCTCGCGCACGGCCACGCCGACGAGGACACGCGCAAGAGCCATCAGGCGATCTACGAATACCTCGTGCCGATCATCAAGGGTTTCAGCACGGAAATGTCCGTCGATGTCGCGAGCATCGGCGTGCAGGTGCACGGCGGCATGGGTTTTATCGAGGAAACGGGCGCGGTGCAGCATTTCCGCGATGCGCGCATCCTGCCGATTTACGAAGGCACCACCGCGATTCAGGCCAACGACCTGGTCGGCCGCAAGACCGTGCGCGACGGCGGCAAGGCGGCGCAAGCGCTGCTCGCGCAAATCGATCAGACCATCGCGGCGCTCACGGAAGTGGACGGGCAAGCGTTCAAATCGATGCATCGGCATCTGAGCGCGGGCAGTCTGTCGCTGGCGCGGGCCATCGAGTTCGTCATCGCGAAGGTGAAGAGCGATCCGAACGCGGTGTTCGCGGGCAGCGTGCCGTATCTGCGACTCGCGGGCACGGTGCTGTGCGGCTGGCAAATGGCGCGCGCGATGCTCGCATCGCACGCGTTGCTGCGCGAGGACGAGCGCTTCCATACGGCGAAGATCGCGACGGTGGAGTTCTACGCCGAGCATATCCTGTCGCATGCGCCGGGCATCGAGGCATCGATCGTCAGCGCGAAGGGCAAGGAAGGCGTGCTGGCGTTGAGCGAAGACCAGTTCTGATTTCGTTCACGCGTCAAAACGACAACGGCGCCTTCGAGGCGCCGTTGTTCATTTCAAAGCCGTCAGAAAATTCAAGCGTTCGCGTAGCCCGGACGCGCCTTCACGTCGCGCTCGCCGAGATAACGATGCACCGACAGGTCGTCCGCACGGATCGCGGGTTGCTTGCCGGACATCACATCGGCGAGCAATTGACCCGAGCCGCACGACATCGTCCAGCCGAGCGTGCCGTGGCCCGTGTTGAGGAACAGATTCGGAATCGGCGTGCGGCCGACGATCGGCGTGCCGTCCGGCGTCATCGGGCGCAGGCCGGTCCAGAAGGTCGCGCTGGTCGTATCGCCGCCGCCGGGGAACAGGTCATTGACACACATTTCCAGCGTTTCGCGGCGCGCTTGCTTCAGGTTCTTGTCGTAACCGACGATTTCCGCCATGCCGCCGACGCGAATCCGGTCGTCGAAACGCGTGATGGCGATCTTGTACGTCTCGTCGAGCACGGTCGACACCGGCGCGCGTTGCGCATCGACGATAGGCGCGGTGATCGAATAACCCTTGAGCGGGTAGACGGGAATCTTGACCAGGTCGCCGAGCAACTTCGGCGAGTACGAACCGAGCGCGACGACAAACGAATCCGCCTGCACGAGTTCCGCGCCGCACTGCACGCCCGCGATACGGCCGTTGCTGACGGCGAGCGCGTCGATCGGCGTGTTGTAGCGGAACTTGACGCCGAGCGTTTCGACCATCGCCGCGAGGCGCGTGGTGAACATCTGGCAATCGCCGGTTTCGTCGTTCGGCAGACGCAGACCGCCGGTCAGCTTGTGCGACACGGCGGCGAGCGCCGGTTCGGCGTTCTTCAGTTCGTCGGCGGACAGGAGTTCGAACGGCACGTTCGTTTCCTTCAGCACGGCAATATCCTTCGCCGCGCCGTCGAGTTGCTGTTGCGTGCGGAACAGTTGCAGCATGCCGCCGGTACGGCCTTCGTAATGAATGCCGGTATCCGCGCGCAACCCCTGAAGGCAATCGCGGCTGTATTCGGCGAGACGCACCATGCGGCCTTTGTTGACCGTATAGCGATCTTGCGTGCAGTTGCGCAGCATCTGCCACATCCACTGAAGCTGGTTCATCGTGCCGTCGAGACGGATGGCCAGCGGCGCGTGCTTCTCGAACATCCATTTCATGGCCTTGAGCGGCACGCCCGGCGCGGCCCACGGCGATGCGTAGCCCGGCGAAATCTGCCCGGCATTCGCGAAACTCGTCTCCAGCGCGGGACCGGACGCGCGATCGATAACCGTGACTTCATGACCCGCGCGCGCGAGGTAATACGCGCTGGTCACGCCGACGACGCCGCTTCCGAGAATAACGATACGCATTGAGTTCTCCATCCCGATTCGGTGAAACGCCCGTATGCTCGTTCGTTAAGTGGTTCAACGCAGCCAACGGAAGTTTGTATAGTGTTATCGCCTATGTTATTGATGTCGATATAGTTTTAGTTATTGTATTTGGATGATTTTCAGGAAAAACACATGAGAACCCAGCGTAATCCGGTCCGCGCGCTCGACAAACTCGATCACAAGATCCTGAACATCCTTCAGCAGGACGGCCGGATCGCGATGAAAGACCTCGCCGAGCAGGTCGGACTGTCGGTGACGCCGTGCATCGAGCGGGTGAAACGCATGGAGCGCGACGGCGTGATCATGGGTTATCACGCGCGGGTGAATCCGGCGCAGTTGGGCGCGGCGTTGCTGGTGTTCGTCGAGATCACGCTGGATCACAAGAGCGGCAACATGTTCGAGCAGTTCCGCCGCGAAGTGCAGAAGATTCCCGAGGTGCTCGAATGTCACCTCGTATCGGGTGATTTCGACTATCTGATCAAGGCGCGCATCGGCGAAATGGCGGATTACCGGAAGCTGCTCGGCGACATCCTTTTGCAATTGCCGGGCGCGGTGCAGTCGAAGAGCTACGTGGTGATGGAGGAGATCAAGGAGACACTGTTCATTCCGGTCGAATCCTGAATCCGGCAGTTGCGGCCACGCGTAGATACTGTATATTTATACAGTACTGTTTCCAATGCAATGTGCCGCGATGTCCGATTCCGACCACGAATTTCCTGTAGCGCCGCCCGCGCCGCTCAAGGGGCGTGGCGCAGTCACGAACATGCAGGGCCGCTACGAAAAAGACGCGCGCGAACGCGTGGACGACGGCTGGCTGCACGTCTCTGAGGACGAGGACGACAGCAGCGCGCCGCCGCTGCGCACGCAGATTTTCGAGGAGCGCGCGAAAAGCATCCTCACGCATAACAATTCGCCGGATATTCCGTTCGGCGTATCGCTGAATCCTTATCGCGGCTGCGAGCATGGGTGTATCTACTGCTTCGCGCGGCCGACGCACAGTTATCTCGGGCTATCGCCGGGACTGGATTTCGAAAGCCGTATTTACGCCAAGATCAACGCGGGCGAACTGCTCGAGCGCGAGCTCGCCAAGCCGAACTACCGGCCGGAGCCGATCGCGCTGGGCGTCAATACCGATGCGTATCAGCCGGTCGAGCGCGATCTGAAACTCACGCGCCGCGTCATCGAAATTCTCAAGGAGTGCGGGCATCCGTTTGCCGCAATCACCAAGTCGTCGCTGATCGAGCGCGATATCGACCTGCTCGCGCCGATGGCCGAGCGCGGGCAAGTCATCGCGGCCATCACCGTCACGACGCTCGACGCCGATATCGCGCGCACGCTGGAGCCACGCGCGGCCACGCCGTCGCGTCGCTTGCGCACGATTCGCACGCTCGCGGACGGGACGCGGGCATTCCGGTGGGCGTGAGCATCGCGCCGGTCATTCCGTTCGTTACCGAGCCGGATATGGAGCGCGTGCTGGAAGCATGCGCCGAGGCCGGTGCGACCAGCGCGAGTTACATCGTGCTGCGTCTGCCGTGGGAGGTCGCGCCGCTGTTAAAGGACTGGCTCGCCGCGCATTTTCCGGATCGCGCGGATCGTGTGATGAGCCGCGTGCGCGATATGTGCGGCGGCAAGGACTACGACTCGGGCTTCGCGAAGAGCATGAAAGGCGAGGGCTTGTGGGCCGATATGCTCAAACAGCGTTTCAGCAAGGCGGCGAAGCGTCTGGGCATGAACGCGCGGATGCGCGGCATTCTCGATATGTCGGAGTTCCAGAAACCGGTGATCGAAGCGGCCAGGCGGCCCGCCGCGCCGCCGAACCCGCAACTCGATCTGTTCTGACGCTTACTGGGAAAGGGTTTTGGCCGCTTCGACCTGACCTTCGAAATAGGTCTGGAAAGTGAGCGCGAGGCCGGTCATCAGCAGGAACGCGCCGAACAGCAGCGAGAAAATCACCACGAAAATGACGGTCCAGCCGGAGTCGCTCTCGCGGTTCGTGTGCGCGTTGAACTGCGCGTCCCATTTGGCATCGGGGCGCAGACCGTAGACGATCGCCGACAGATACGCCGCCAGCAGCGATACCGCGCCGGGCAGGGCGAGCATCCAGCCGAGAATCGACGCGCGTTCGGTGGCGGCGAGCAGCAGAAAGCCGATCGCGCCCGCAATGATGCCGACGATATGCGCCCAGCCCCATTTGTCGCGCATGCCGTACAAATAGAAGCGATGCAGCCCGATATAGCCGAACAGGAAGGCGAGCGCCGCTGTCAGCGTCTTCGAGCGGAAATAGGACGGAGCCGGCCGGGAGCCGTGTTTTGCGTCGACGGACAAGGAAGTCATCGGTGAATGCTGTGTCTGAAAGCGGACGCGAGATCGATCTGCGCGCGGAGCGGTGATTTTACGCTGCTCGTCGCCGCCTCCGACAGAAAGTCACAGTGTCGCACCCGCCGTGCGACGCTTTTCTCGCGCGCGGACGCATATCAAAAAACGCCGCGCGCAACGCCGCACGCGCAAAAATTGCGTTAAGTGTTTGTTAGAGCGTTGGAATCCGGCTATAATTGCCTGTTATCGTAGTTCCGAACCCCGGTTTTCAAGGATTTCAGCATGGTCATCATCCGCTTGGCTCGTGGCGGCTCGAAGAAGCGCCCGTTCTACAACATCGTCGCAACCGATTCGCGTAGCCGTCGTGACGGCCGCTTCATCGAGCGCGTGGGTTTCTACAACCCGGTCGCCACCAAGGGCGAATCGCTGCGTATCGCTCAGGATCGCCTGACGTACTGGCAAGGCGTTGGCGCGCAACTGTCGCGGACCGTCGAGCGTCTGGTCAAGCAAGCTGCCGCTGCGCAGCCGGCTGCCTAAGCGGTCTGTTCGATCGCGGCGGTGCGCGTCGTCTCATGACGCGATCGCCGAATCGTTGTAAATCTGCCTAAAAGTTTGCCTAAAGGTTCGCTGATGTCCGCGCGTGATCCTCAAAACGGCCGCGAAGGCGCATCCAGCCAGCCGAAGCCGGGGCAAGATGCAGGTGCCGCCACGTTTGGCGCGTTTGCCCGCAAGCCGGGCACGCGCCGCGTGGCGGCGGATGTTTCAGGCGCGCAAAAGCCTGAAGCCAAGTCCGACGCCGTCATCGAAACGGTCGTGGCGCTGCCTGAAGATGCCGTGGAAGTCGGTTATATCGCCGATGCCTACGGGCTCAAGGGTTGGGTCAAGATCGTGCCGCACGCGAACGGCAAGCTGGGCGGCGATGCGCTGCTCACGGCCAAACGCTGGTGGTTCGCCAAAGGCGGCGAGCGCAAGTCCGCGCGCTGTCTGCAGTCCAAGGTCCACGCCGATACCATTGTCGCGCGGCTGGCGGGTTGCGACGACCGCAATGCGGCGGAGACGCTGAAGGGTTACACGGTGCATATCGCCCGTGGCGACTTTCCGAAGCTCGACGACGAAGACGAATTTTACTGGTTCGATCTGATCGGCCTGGATGTCGAAAACGAAGCAGGCGTGGCCTTGGGCCGCATCGCCGACATGATCGACAACGGCGCGCATTCCATCCTGCGGATCGAGTATCCGGCCACGAAGGATGGCAAGCCCGTCACCGGCGAGCGGCTTATTCCGTTCGTCGGCGTGTATGTGAAGACGGTGGACCGGGCGGCGAAGCGTATCGTCGTCGACTGGGATGCCGATTACTAAACAGCATCCGCAAGACACGGGAGAGCGATGCAGTTCGATATCGTGACGCTCTTTCCCGAGATGTTTCGCGCACTGACCGACTGGGGTATCACCAGCCGGGCGGTGAAGCAGGAGCGGTTCGGTCTGCGTACGTGGAATCCGCGCGATTTCACCACGGACAATTATCGCACCGTCGACGACCGTCCTTACGGCGGCGGCCCCGGCATGGTCATGCTGTCGCGTCCGCTGGAAGATTCGATCGCGGCGGCCAAGTCGGCGCAGCGCGAGCAGGGCATCGAGTCGACGCGCGTGGTCATGATGTCGCCGCAAGGCGCGCCGTTGAACCACGACCGTGTGATGCAGTTCGCGCAGGAACCCGGTCTGGTGCTGCTGTGCGGCCGCTACGAAGCGATCGATCAACGTCTGGTCGACCGTGTCGTGGACGAAGAAGTCAGCTTGGGCGACTTCGTGCTGTCGGGCGGCGAATTGCCGGCCATGGTGCTGATCGATGCCGTCGTGCGTCATCTGCCGGGCGTGCTGAACGACGCGCAATCGGCGGTGCAGGACAGCTTCGTCGATGTATTGCTGGATTGCCCGCATTACACGCGTCCCGAGGAATATGAAGGTGCGCGCGTGCCCGATGTGCTGCTCGGCGGCCATCACAAGGAAATCGACGCCTGGCGCAGGCGCGAAGCATTACGCAACACGTTCAACAAGCGGCCCGACCTGATTCAACGGGCGCGCAGGCAAAAGATGTTGAGCCGTGCCGACGAGGCATGGCTCGCGGAACTCGCGAAGGACGCGTCGAAGTCTGAATAGACGGAGAGCGGACTGCGGGACAGGGGGTGTCGTGAGAATCGGCGCCTGAAGCAAACCCATCCTCTACCGGGGCCTATTCAAGCGCGAAAGCGCGGGAACATAACTCCGGCAAGATGGCACAAGGAGTCAGTAATGAATCTGATTGAACAACTCGAGAAGGAAGAGATCGCCCGCGTCCTCGGCGAAAAGACCATCCCCGACTTCGGTCCGGGCGACACGGTCATCGTCAACGTGAACGTGGTCGAAGGTACGCGTAAGCGTGTCCAGGCTTACGAAGGCGTCGTGATCGCCAAGCGTAACCGTGGCCTGAACTCGAACTTCATCGTCCGCAAGATTTCGTCGGGCGAAGGCGTCGAGCGTACGTTCCAGACCTACTCGCCGCTGCTCGCGAGCATCGTCGTGAAGCGCCGTGGCGATGTCCGTCGCGCGAAGCTTTACTTCCTGCGCGAGCGTTCGGGCAAGTCGGCTCGAATCAAGGAAAAGCTGGTCACGAAGGATCGTGGCGCTTTGGCCGAGTAATCGAGCAGAAGTTGCTGCACCGCAGTACCGAAAAAGCCCGCATCTGCGGGCTTTTCTTGTGCGCCCAGCATGGGCGCACTCTTGCGGGTGCAAGTCGCGCGGCAAGTTGACCACAGCGAGCGAAGTGAAGCGCAACTGCGGAAGGGCGACCGACCGTGGGGAGGAAGCGTGG
>NZ_LFJJ01000129.1 GCF_001189365.1 Candidatus Burkholderia verschuerenii
CTTCGATCGTCTTGGCATGCCTCGCCTCACATAACCTCAACTTCCCGAACCGCCCGGTGCGGACCCGCACGCCGGGTGGTGTGGCAGGGGACCGGCCAGCTTGCTGGCCGCCCCTATGCCGATCGCCTAAAGTCAAACTTTATGGTGCCCGGGGCCGGAATCGAACCGGCACGCCTTGCGGCGGGGGATTTTCTTACCACTTCGGCTTTCGCCGCCAGAATTTCTCTGTTCGTGGTCTGGAGCACGCCTTCACCGTGACAGACGCTAGTCTGTTTTAGGTGCCCGCCGTCTGCTCTCTACACCTTCCTCGTCGCTTTCGCGCCGAAGCTTGGCTCGGTATTAGCTCGGACCTAGGTCCAGGGCCTTCGCCGAGTTTGACGGGCTTCACCTCAAGAATTTCTTCAAGAGGGCTCAAATTATGGTCTGAGTCCCCTGCGTCTACCAATTTCACCACCCGGGCAATCGAGTCCGTAATTGTGGCTCAAATCGCTGACTCGGGCAAGTGCGTCACTGGCTCAGATAAGTGAACGCACCATTCTTGACGATCCCCATCACGCTCACGCTCGCGCGCTGATCCAGCCCGACGTGATCCGTCGCGCTCGTATTCACGACGCCGTTCGGCACCACGAGCTCATGCGCATGTTCGAGCTCCGAGCGCAGCGCGACGCGAAACTCCTTCGTGCCCGGCTTGGCGGTCTTGAGCGCCCGCGTGACCCCATCCTGCAGGCGCGGATAGACGCCCGCCGCATCGCCCGCGAACTGCGTGACGCTGCCTTTGCCGTACTTCGCCTCGTAAGCCTCGACGAAGGCCAGCGCCGCCTTCTTCGACGGATGATCCGCCGGCAGCGTGCGCACGACGACCACCGCCTGCGTCGGGAACAGCGTGCCTTCCACGTCCTTGCCGCCGAGTTTGATGAACTCCGGCGTCGGGATGCCATGCGTCTGATAGATCGCGCCCTTGTAACCGCGCTCGACCAGCGTGCGCTCCGGCAGCACGGTCGGCGTCCCAGCGCCCGCGATCAACACCACATCCGGCTTGGCCGACATCAGCTTGAGAATCTGGCCGGTGACGCTCGCATCGGTCCGGTTGAAGCGCTCGCTCGCGACTATCTTGATATGCCGCAGTTCGGCGAACTTGGTGAACTCGGAGAGCCAGCTATTGCCGTAGCTGTCCGCGAAGCCGATAAAGCCGACCGATTTCACGCCGTGATTGGCCATGTAACGCGTCATCACGTCGGCCATCGCGCGGTCGGTCTGCGCCATCTTGAACGCCCACACCTTCTTGCCTTCCTGCGGCTCGACGACCGATGCCGAGCCGATCAGCGTGATCATCGGCGTTTCGTATTCGGCGACGGGGTCGAGCGCGGCCATCGCGGCGGGCGTGATATTCGGGCCGACGATCACATCGACGTGATCTTCCGTGATCAGCTTGCGGATATTGCGCACCGCCGCGCCCGGATCGGAGCCATCGTCGAGGATGATGTATTCCGCGTTCTGGCCGGCGATGGTCTTCGGCCACATCAGCATCGCGTTCTTGCTGGTGATGCCGATCGCGGCCGCCGGGCCGGTGCTCGACAGATCGATGCCGACTTTCAGTTGCGCGTGCGCGGCGGCGGTCAGGACAGACAAAGCGACGCCGGCGGCGAGCCGGCGCGTGATCAACGACCAAGTCATCGGATAGGTCTCCAAGGGAAGGTAGGCGTGTGCTTCGGTTTTTTTCGGCTGAGCGCCGTTATTTCTAGAGTTCGTAGCTTTCGTTTTCGCCCGACAGCGCCTGCTCGATCAGCTTGCGATTCAGCGACGGCGACAGCAGTTCGACGAGCGTATACACATAGCTGCGCAGATACGCACCCTGTTTAAGCGCGAGCCGCGTCACGTTCGTGCCGAACAGATGCCCGACCGGCATCGCGCGCAAATGGCGGTCGCGCTCCGGATTGAAGGCGATATCCGCCATGATGCCGACGCCGAGCCCCAGTTCGACGTAAGTCTTGATGACGTCCGCATCGATCGCCTCGAGCACGATGTCGGGCGTCAGATTGCGCAACTGGAACGCCTGATTGATCTTCGAGCGCCCGGCGAACGACGCTTCGTACGTGATGATCGGATACTGCGCGAGATCGTCGAGCGTCAGGAGCTTGCGCTCCAGCAGCGGATGATCGGGCAGCATCACGGCGAGGTGCTGCCACTGGAAGCAGGGCAGCGACACCAGTTCCTTATAGTTGGCGATCGCCTCGGTCGCGATGGCGATATCCGCCTGATCGTGGATGACCATTTCCGCGACCTGCGTCGGGCTGCCTTGCAGAATAGAAAGGTGAACCTTCGGAAAGCGCTTTTTGAATTCCGCGATCGCCGACGGCAACGAATAGCGCGCTTGCGTGTGCGTCGCCGCGATCACCAGATTGCCCTGATCCTGCGCCGCGTAATCCTTGGCGACGCGCTTCAGACTCTCCACTTCCTGCAAAATTTTCTCGACCGACGCCAGGATGATGCGTCCCGGCTCGGTGAGCGAGCGCACGCGCTTGCCATGCCGCGTGAAGATTTCGACGCCCAGTTCGTCTTCCAGCTCGATGATCGCCTTGGAAACACCCGGCTGCGATGTGTACAGCGCTTTGGCGGCTTCCGTGAGGTTGAAGTTCTGCCGGACGGCCTCGCGCACGAATCGGAATTGGTGCAGATTCATTTATAACCCAAGCGCATATCAAAGTAATTTTTCAGTCGTTTTCAATATATAGCAGCTTCTTTACTATCAGTCCAACTTTTCCAATATCCATATCTCTATCTGTCATAAGCAAATGAGCGTTCCGTCTGAACGACGCCGGCCGACAGGGATCAATGGGTATTCGATGGACGAGACGCATCGCGCGGCTAGGGCGCGGTGACCGAACAAAAACCTGGGGCCCCCACATGTACCAGTACGATCAGATCGACCAGCAAATCGTCGACGAACGTGTCAAGCAGTACGCCGATCAAGTCCGTCGCCGTCTGTCGGGCGAGTTGAGCGAGGAAGAGTTCCGCCCGCTGCGCCTGCAAAACGGCCTGTACTACCAGCGTCACGCGTACATGCACCGCATCGCGATTCCTTACGGCAATCTGCGCAGCGACCAGTTGCGCATGCTCGGCACCATCGCGCGCGAGCATGACCGCGGTTACGGCCACTTCTCGACGCGGACCAACATCCAGTTCAACTGGATCGAGCTCGAAGAAACGCCGGAAATCCTGCGCAAACTCACGTCCGTGCAGATGCACGGCATTCAGACGTCGGGCAACTGCATCCGCAATATCACCGCCGATCAATTCGCGGGCGTCGCGCCCGACGAGGAAGTCGATCCGCGTCCGTGGGCGGAAATCCTGCGTCAATGGTCGACGTTCCATCCGGAATTCGCGTGGCTGCCGCGCAAGTTCAAGATTGCGGTAAACGGCTCGGCGGAAGACCGCGCGGCCGTGCAGATCCACGATATGGGCGTGTATCTGAAGAAGAACGCGCAGGGCGAAATCGTCGCGGACATTCTCGCGGGCGGCGGTCTGGGCCGCACGCCGATCATCGGCGCGATCATCAAGCGCGATCTGCCGTGGCAGCATCTGATCACCTATTTCGAAGCCGCGCTGCGTGTGTACAACCGCTACGGCCGCCGCGACAACATGTACAAGGCGCGTATCAAGATTCTGGTGAAGGCGCTGTCGCCGGAGAAGATCGCCAAGCAGGTCGAAGAGGAATGGCAGCATCTGAAGGACGGCCCGTCGACGATCACGGCGGAAGAAGTCGCGCGCGTGTCGAAGTTCTTCGCGCCGCCCGCCTATGAAAAGCTCGCGGATACCGACGCTTCGTATGAGAAGCATCTGATCGACAGCAAGCCGTTTGCGCGCTGGGTCGAGCGTAACGTGCGTCCGCACAAGGTGGCGGGTTATGCGTCGGTGACGCTGTCGCTCAAGCAGCGCGATATCGCGCCGGGCGATGCCACCGACAAGCAGATGGACGACGTCGCGCAACTCGCCGACGAATACTCCTTCGGTGAAATCCGCGTATCGCACGAGCAGAACCTGATTCTCGCCAATGTGAAGAAGCACGATCTCTACGCCGTGTGGGAGCGCGCGAAGGCGCTCGGCTTCGCGACGTCGAACATCGGTTTGTTGACGGACATCATTGCGTGCCCGGGCGGCGATTTCTGCTCGCTCGCCAATGCGAAGTCGATTCCGATCGCGCTGGCGCTGCAAGACCGCTTCAACGATCTGGACTACGTGTACGACCTGGGCGATCTGTCGCTGAACATCTCGGGTTGCATCAACGCGTGCGGTCATCACCACGTCGGCAACATCGGCATTCTGGGCGTCGATAAGGACGGCTCGGAGTGGTATCAGGTGACGCTCGGCGGCGAGCAAAGCACGGGCGCGACCGGCGCGCATCTCGGCAAGGTGATCGGCCCGTCGTTCTCGGCAGACGAAATGCCCGACGTGATCGCGCAAGTGATCGATACCTTCGTCGATAACCGTTTCGAAGGCGAGCGCTTCATCGAGACGTTCGGCCGTATCGGTATCGCGCCGTTCAAGGAGCGCGTGTACGCATCGCGCCAGGCACACGCTTAAAGGACCCAGTCAGATGACGTTGATTATCAAGAATCGTGCGGTCGTCGAAGACGGCTTCGTCGTGATCCGCGCTGCTGAAGACGGCGCATTGCCGGCGGTCGATGCGCTGCCGGCCGGCCAGATCATCGTGCCGTTCGCGCTGTGGAAGGACAACAAGGACGCGATCGCCGCATCGCGCTCGAAAGCCGAACTCGGCGTGTGGCTCGCACCGGACGACGAACCGGCGGATATCGTCGCGGACTTCGACAAGCTGGCCGTGATCGCCGTCGATTTCCCGGTGTTCCGCGACGGCCGCGGCTTTTCCATCGGCCGCCTGCTGCGCGAACGATACAACTGGACGAGCGAATTGCGCGCCATCGGCGATGTGCTGCGCGATCAGGTGCTGTTCCATTCGCGCTGCGGCTTCGATGCCTTCGCCGTGCGCGCGGACAAGGACATCAACGACGCGCTGAACGCCTTCAACGAATTCTCCGAGCTGTATCAAGGCGCGACCGATAATCCCGAACCGCTGTTCCGCCGCCGCCGCGCGGTGCTCGCAGCGCGTGGAGCGTAAAACAGCATGACTCCCGAATTGCAAGCCAAGGTTGAACGCCTGGATGCGCTGCTCGATTCGATCGCGGCGCGTCATCAGAACGTCAAGCTAGCCAGCAGTCTCGCCGCCGAAGACATGGTGCTCACGCATGCCATTCTGTCGCGCGGTGTGAAGATCGGCATCTTTTCGTTGAACACGGGTCGTCTGCATGCCGAAACGCTCGGCATGCTCGATACCGTGAAAGCGCGTTACGGCTACGAGATCGAGCAGTTCCATCCCCGGCAGGATGCGGTCGATGCCTACGTGCGCGATCACGGCCTCAACGCGTTCTACGAAAGCATTGATTTGCGCAAGAGCTGCTGCCATATCCGCAAGGTGGAACCGCTGAATCGCGCGCTGTCGGATGTGTCCGCGTGGGTGACGGGCCAGCGTCGCGAGCAATCGGTGACGCGTACCGAACTGCACGAGGAAGAGCACGACGCGCCGCGCAACATCGCCAAGTTCAATCCGCTCGCGGACTGGAGCGAAACCGATGTGTGGGACTACCTGAAAGCGCTCGACGTGCCGGTGAATCCGCTGCATGCGCGCGGTTATCCGAGCATCGGCTGCGAGCCGTGCACGCGCGCCGTGCGTCCCGGCGAGGACAGCCGCGCCGGACGCTGGTGGTGGGAATCGCGCGATACGAAGGAATGCGGGTTGCACATCACGAATATCAAGGTCGTCGACGAAGCACCGAGTTCGGCGATTTAAGGCGCACATAGACGCGCCGCATCACACCCTGTCATTGAACGCGGTGTCTTACCAGGACGCCGCAAGCAAAAGGACCGACGAACATGAGCACGACGCTCGACTCCACCGTCACCGCACCGATCGTCAACCAGGCGAACCGGATGGACCATCTCGACTGGCTCGAAGCCGAGTCGATCCACATCATCCGCGAACTGGTCGCCGAGTGCAGCAAGCCCGCGCTGCTGTTCTCGGGCGGCAAGGATTCCGTCGTGGTGCTGCATCTCGCGCTGAAGGCGTTCGGTCTCGGCGCGGGCCGCAAGACTCAACTGCCGTTCCCGCTGGTGCATATCGACACGGGCCACAACTTCCAGGAAGTGATCGACTTTCGCGATCGCCGTGCCGCTGAAATCGGCGCGGAACTGGTGGTCGGTCACGTCGAAGATTCGATCAAAAAGGGCACCGTGCGTCTGCGTCGCGAGACGGATTCGCGTAACGCCGCGCAAGCGGTGACGCTGCTCGAAACCATCGAGCAATACGGCTACACGGCGATGATCGGCGGCGCGCGCCGCGACGAAGAAAAGGCGCGCGCGAAAGAGCGCATCTTCTCGTTCCGCGACGAATTCGGTCAGTGGGATCCGAAGGCGCAGCGCCCGGAACTGTGGAGCATCTATAACGCGCGTCTGCATAACGGCGAACATCTGCGCGTGTTCCCGATTTCGAACTGGACCGAACTCGACGTGTGGCAATACATCGCGCGCGAAAAGCTCGAACTGCCGAACATCTACTATGCGCACGATCGCGAAATCGTCCGTCGCAACGGTCTGCTGGTGCCGGTGACGCCGCTTACGCCGGTGCGCGATGGCGAGACGGCCGAGATCGCGCAAGTCCGTTTCCGCACGGTCGGCGATATCAGCTGCACGTGCCCGGTGGCGAGCGATGCGGACGACGTCGAGAAGATCATCGCGGAAACGGCCGTGACGGAAATCACCGAACGCGGCGCGACGCGCATGGACGATCAGGCATCGGAAGCCGCAATGGAACAGCGCAAGAAGCAAGGCTATTTCTAAGCATCACGCCACGGGAAAAAACGAATCATGAGCATCTATCAAGCTGAAGACCTGGGCGTGTTGCGCTTCATCACAGCGGGTTCGGTCGACGACGGCAAGAGCACGCTGATCGGCCGTCTGCTGTACGACAGCAAGGCCGTGTTGTCGGATCAGTTGTCGGCGATTTCGCGCGCGAAGAACAAGCGCACCGTCGGCGATGAAATCGATTTGTCGCTGCTGACGGACGGCCTCGAAGCCGAACGCGAGCAGGGCATCACGATCGACGTCGCGTATCGCTATTTCGCGACCGCGAAGCGCAAGTTCATCATCGCGGATACGCCGGGTCACGAGCAGTACACGCGCAACATGGTGACGGGCGCATCCACGGCGCATGCCGCGATCATTCTCGTCGACGCGACGCGCGTCACCTTCGAAAACGGCGAGACGCAACTGCTGCCGCAGACGAAGCGCCACAGCGCCATCGTCAAGCTGCTCGGTTTGCAGCATGTGATCGTCGCGATCAACAAGATGGATCTGGTCGAATACAGCGAAACGCGCTTCAACGAGATTCGCGATGCGTACGTGGCGCTGGCGCGTCAGCTCGGCATTTCGGATGTGCGTTTCGTGCCGGTGTCGGCGCTGAAGGGCGACAACATCGTGAGCGCGAGCGAGCGCATGGCGTGGTACGCGGGCGAGCCGATGCTCGATCTGCTGGAATCGCTGCCGGTCGCGCAGCCGAACGATCAGGCGCTGCGTTTCCCGGTGCAATGGGTCGCGCGTCAGGACGGCTCGCAGGCCGACGATTTCCGCGGCTACATGGGCCGCGTCGAATCGGGCGAAGTGCGTGTCGGCGATGCGATCACCGTGCTGCCGGCGAATCGTCAGGCGACGGTCGCGGAAATCATCGCGCCGGTGCCGGGCGGCTTGAGCCAGATCGATCGCGCGTTCGCCGGTCAGACGGTGACGATCCGCCTGACGGAAGACGTCGATGTCTCGCGCGGCGATACGTTCGTGCCGGCGGCATCGCAAGTGGAACCGGCGAAGAAGCTCGAAGCCGACCTTTGCTGGTTCGACGAAGAGCCGCTCTCGCCGCAGCGCAAGTATCTGCTCAAGCAGACGACGAACACCGTGTTCGCGCGCATCGGCGCGGTCAAGCAGGTGCTCGACGTGCACACGCTGTCGCATTCGGTCGATCGCACGACGCTCGCGATGAACGATATCGGCCGCGTCGCGCTGACGCTGCAAAAGCCGGTCGTCGCGGACGCGTACGACACGCATCAGGGCACCGGCGCGTTCGTGCTGATCGACGAAGCGACGCATCACACGGTCGCGGCCGGTATGATTCGTTCTATCGCGGTCTGAATCGGCGGATGAATCGCATGGGTAAGGTCTATTTGATTGGAGCAGGACCGGGCGCGGCGGATTTGATCACCGTGCGCGGCATGCGCCTGCTCGAACAGGCCGATGTGGTGCTGCACGACGCGCTAATCGAACCGGCCATGCTCGACTACGCGCCGAACGCGAAGAAGATCGCGGTCGGCAAGCGTTGCGGGCAGCGGTCGACGGCGCAGCATTTCATCAACAAGCAGATCGTCGATGCGGCGCTGGAGCATGGCGTCGTCGTGCGTCTGAAGGGCGGCGATCCGATGCTCTTCGGCCGCGCCGACGAGGAAATGCGCGCGCTGGAAGCGGCGGGCATCGAGTTCGAAGTGGTGCCGGGGATTACGGCGGCGCTGGCGAGCGCGGCGTCGTTGCAGCGGTCGCTGACGCTGCGTGGCGTGGCGCGCAGCGTGGCGCTCGCGACGCATTCCCGCGCCGCCGACAGCGACGAGATTCGCGAGCAGGCGAAAGCGGATTCGCTGGTGTTCTACATGGGCCGCGATAGCGCGCCGGAAATCGCTCAGCAGTTGATCGAAGCGGGGCGGCCGGGTTCGACGCCGGTTGCGATCGTGGAAGCGTGCAGCACATCGCGCGAGCGCTCGCTGACGCTGACCCTGGCGCAAATGGCGCTGGGCGAGGCACAAGAGTGGCTGGATCCGGCGCAGCCGAGTTTGCTGATGATCGGTGAAGCGTTTCGCGAGCGGAGTTTGGCTGCGAAGCCGAAGGTGCATTTGAAGGGGATGCAGGCGGCGGCTTGAGTGTGTGGCTAGAGTCACGACAAAAAAGCGCATCGGTGACGATGCGCTTTTTGTTTGTCCGTCAGTAACGCGCGCCTGTTCGACGCATGTCGTCGATGACCGATTCGGAGAGCGGCATGTTCTCTCGATGCATCGCGATTTCATTTCACGCACGAAAGCACGGCGATCGAACTTGCCCGTCCGAAGTACGATATGGCCATCGATCGTTCTATGCGCGCTGATTCGATCTCCAGCCTTGAGCGAGAGATGACGAGCAACGTCGTCTGACAAACGCAGTGCGAATCCCTCAGCGAGTTTGATGACTTCGAGTTTCATGACGCCGTGCCCACCTGCCTCAAACAATACCCCGCCACCGCCTCCAGCACCGCCTCATCCTCCCCAACCGCCGTCGCGCAGTGAATGACGACGCCCGGATTCGCCTCCCGGCACTTCTCGATCACTTCCGGCAAATCCCGCCGCACATGCCCGCCTTGCCCGAAGAACACCGGCACGACGGTAACCGCATCGCATCCGTCGCCAGCGAGCGAAGCCACGGCAGCAGGCAAATCCGGCGACATCAACTCCAGAAACGCCAATGCCACCGGCTGATCCCCGCGCATCGTGCGCAAGCGCGACGCGAGACGCTCGAACGGCTCCGCCCAGCGCGGATCGCGTGCGCCGTGTCCGAACAGGATGATGCCGTGCTTGCCCATCGCCGTGTCTCCGGAAAACCGTCAGTGCCGCTCAACCCATTTCAGGCCGATCAGCCCGAGCGCCAGATAGGCCAGCGCCGGCGCCGCCGCGGTGATCGGCGCGGGCCAAGTATTCAGATTGCCGATGTGCGAGAACAGCGTGTTGAACAGCTGGAAGCTCATCCCGATCATGATGCCGCCGAACACCTTCATGCCGACCACGCCCGCGCGCGTGTGCAGATACGCGAAGGGCAGCGACAGAATCAGCATCACGAACACCGCGAACGGATACAGAATCTTGCGCCAGAAGGCGATCTGATAGCGCTGCGCATCCTGATGGTTCTCGGTCAGATGCTGGATGTAGCGAAACAGGTTGAACATCGACATGCGATCCGGCGACACCAGCAGCACCGACAGAATATTCGGCGTCAGCTCCGAGCGCAGCGAATAGCTCGGCAGCGTCGTTTCCTTCGCGCGATAGATCGGATTGAGCGCGTCCTCCGGATCGAGCGCCTGCTTGTCGGCGTCGACGAGTTGCGTGTCGGTCACGTCGGTCAGCTTCCAGTGGCCGGGCGGCTCGTAGACGCCGCTCTTGGCGATACGCACGTTCGACAGCCGGAACTTCGAATCGAATTCGTAGATGCGCACATTGGCGATGGTCGCATCCGGATTCAGCGTGCCGACGTTGACGAAGCGCGTCACCTGCTCGCCGTTTTCCTTCGCTGTCAGCGTGTCCTTAACCCAGACGCCGGACTGAAAATTCGACGATACCGACGACCCCAGCGCCTCAAGACGCACGCGCTCCGACAGTTGATCCGCGTACGGCCCGACCACTTCGCCGATGATGTACGTCACCAGCACCATCGGAATGCCGATCTTGAGCAGCGAGCGCAACGCCGCGCCCGTCGACAATCCCGACACGCGGAAGATGGTGAACTCCGACGCCGCCATCTGCGCGAACACGTAGATCGCCGAGATGAGCGCGGCGACCGGAATGATTTCGTAGAAGCGCGAGGGCGTCTGCAAGGCGACGCGCAGCACCGCCAGCGTGAACTTGTAGTTGCCGTGTCCGACCGTGTTCAGTTCGTTGATCAGGTCGAAGAAGAAGAACAGGCCCGAAAACGCGAACAGAATGAAGATGAACGCGAGATAGATCTGACGCGCGAAATATCGTTCGTAGATGCGCATCGCGTCAGGCTCCCTTCGATCGCGTGAACGTCGACAGCCTGAACAGCGGCCGGTTGCGCACGCGCATCCAGAAGTTGAACGCGACGATCAGCGCGACCACGATATGCAGCCCGACCAAACCGAGGGCGAACGACATCTTGCTCTGCTCGATCCACGATTGCACGACGTTCAGCAGGTTCGAATAAGTGAGATAGATCAGCACGGCCATCACGAGATTGATGGTGCGGCTGCGGCGCGGATTCTGATAAGACAGCGGAATGGCGAGCAGCATCAGATTGATGGCGATAAGCGGCAGACCCGCGCGCCAGGCGAATTCCGCCAGATTTTCTTTGGTCGGATGACGCAGCAGCGCGGGCGTCGAAATGCTGGTGGTGGTCGCCTGATTGACCACCTGATGATTCATGATCTTCACACCATAGCGCTCGAACTCGATGATGCGAAAGTTCGGCTGCCCCGGCTCGCCGTCGTAGCGCCGGCCGTTTTCCAGCACAATAAAGCGGTCGCCGTCTCGCGTTTCGGTGTGCCCGGTCTTCGAGACGATCACGTTGACCTTGCCGCCTTCGGTACTCGTCACGAACACGTTTTCGACGTTGGCCTGATCCGGCGACATCTTCTCGATGAAGAACACGCGGTTGGTCGTCGGCGATTCGCGGAACTGGCCGGGCGCGAGCAGCGACACTTCATCGCGCTGCTGGAAACGCGCCTTGATCAGCTTGCTCTGCGCGTTCGACCACGGCCAGCCGACGAACGCGAAGAACATGATCAGCACGATGATCAGCGCGGAGAACATCGCGATCGGCTTGATGAGCTGCGTCTGGCTCACGCCCGAGGCGAGCCACACGACCATTTCCGAGTCGCGATACCAGCGCGTGAGCACGAACAGAATGGAGACGAACAACGTGACGATCAGCATGACCGCGAGATAGCCGATGACGGTCAGGCCGATCAGCACGACGACGTCCTTCGGGTCGATCTGGCCTTGCGCGGCGAAGCCGACGATGCGGATCATCATCGTCGTCAGCATGATCGTGAGCAGCACCATGAACACGGCGCCGGCCGTGTACGCGAGTTCACGCTGCAGGGAGCGTTCGAAGATCATTGAATTTTGCTTTGAACCGGCGGGAATGCGGAATGATCACTCATCTCATGGCAGACGGGAAGGGCAGTTTGCTTACCCTCGCGCCGAGCGCCTGTGACCGCCGCGGAAAAAATAGCGGATAATTGCGGCTTTCATCCTTCAGCCAAGATTTTATCCGAGGATAAGCGCGATGGACTTTAGCATAAAAGCCTGTGATTGGAGCAAGGGCGAGGCAAATGGTTTCCTGACGGGTAAATCCGATGTCATCGTGCTCGGCGTGTTCGAAGCACAGACGCTGATAGGCGCCGCTCGCGACATGGATGTCGCGACCAAGGGCCTCATTTCCCGCGTCGTGAAAGCCGGCGACATGAGCGGCCGCGCGGGCACGACGCTGCTGGTGCCGGAAGTGACCGGTATCGGCGCATCGCGCGTGCTGCTGGTCGGTCTCGGCAAGCAGGACGCCTTCAACCAGAAAGCCTACGGCGAAGCGGTGCGTGCCGCGTGGCGCGTGATCCTCGGCTCGAAGATCGCGCAGGCCACCTTCACGCTCGCGCAATTGCCTATCCAGGAACGCAGCGGCGACTGGGCCGTGCGCGCCGCCATCCTGGCATTGCGCGAACTGACCTACAAGTTCACGCAGATGAAGAGCAAGCCCGACAACGGCGCGCGCTCGCTCAAGAAGATCGTCTTCAGCATCGATTCCGCCGATGAGAAAGCCGCCAAGGTCGCGCTGAAGCAGGGTGTCGCGATCGCCAACGGCATGGACCTTACGCGCGATCTCGGCAATCTGCCGCCGAACATCTGCACGCCGACCTACCTCGGCCAGACCGCCAAGAAGCTCGGCCGCGACTGGAAGCTGAAGGTCGAAGTGCTCGGCCAGAAGCAGATCGAAGTGCTCAACATGGGCTCGTTCCTGTCGGTCGCGAAGGGTTCGGTCGAGCCGCCGCAATTCATCGTCATGCACTATCAGGGCGCGGGCGACGCCACCAAGGCGAAGGGCAAGAATGCGCCCATCGTGCTGGTCGGCAAGGGCATCACGTTCGATACGGGCGGCATCTCGATCAAGCCGGGCGAAGGCATGGACGAGATGAAATATGACATGTGCGGCGCGGGCTCCGTGTTCGGCACGATCCGCGCGGTCGCCGAAATGGGCCTGAAGCTCAACGTGATCGGCGTCATCCCGACCTGCGAGAACATGCCGGCGGGCAATGCGGTGAAGCCGGGCGATATCGTCACCGCGATGAACGGCACGACCATCGAAGTGCTCAACACCGACGCGGAAGGCCGTCTGATCCTGTGCGACGCGCTGACTTACGCGGAGCGCTTTAAGCCGGCCGCCGTCGTCGATATCGCGACGCTGACGGGCGCGTGCATCATCGCGCTGGGTCATCACAACACGGGTCTGTTCTCGAAGGACGATGCGCTCGCGGGCGAGTTGCTCGATGCATCGCGCGAGGCGGTCGATCCGGCCTGGCGTCTGCCGCTCGCCGACGAGTATCAGGATCAGCTCAAGTCGAATTTCGCCGATCTGGCGAATATCGGCGGGCGTCCGGCGGGCAGCGTGACGGCGGCGTGCTTCCTGTCGCGTTTCGCTTCGGCGTATCCGTGGGCGCATCTGGACATCGCCGGCACCGCGTGGAAGAGCGGCGCGGCGAAGGGCGCGACGGGCCGCCCGGTGCCGATGCTGTCGCAATTCCTGATCGATCGCGCGGGCGTGTGACGCTGGCATGACGCGTATCGACTTTCATACGAATGTCGGCGATCCGCTCGCCTACGCCTGCCGCCTCGCGCGCAAGGCGTACGCGAGTGGAAAGGCGCTGGTCGTGCTGGCGGAATCGCGTCGTCTCGCCGCGTTCGACGAACAATTGTGGACCTTCGCGCCGCTCGAATTCGTGCCGCATTGCATGGCGAAAAGCCCGCTGGCGGCCGACACGCCGGTCGTGCTGGCATCGAGTCTCGACGATGCGCCGCATCATCAGGTATTGGTGAATCTCGGCGCGCCGGTGCCGGCGCAGTTCGCGCGCTTCGAGCGGCTGATCGAGATCGTCGGCAACGACGAAGAGGAATTGTCGGCCGGGCGCGAGCGGTTTCGCTTCTATCGCGATCGCGGTTACGCCATCGAGACGCACAAGCAAGGCTCGTAAGCGCACAGAGCGCGGGCGCACGCACCGTTAGTCTGACGATGGAGCGGCTTTGCGTGCAGCCTCTTGGTTGCAGCGCTTTGCCTGCAGCCCGACAGGAGACCTATTCATGACCAATACGCCTGATTCTTTCGATTCGTCCATTCCCGTTCTGACCGATGTCGTCCGGCCCGGCAAGCCGGATTACGCCCGAGCGGCGTCGGCCGAAGGGTCGATCGAGCCGTCGGCGGTGAATCCCGTCGTCGTCGATTACGATTCGACGCGTGTCGCCGAGCGCGTGCGCGGACGTGTCACGCAGTTTCTCAACGGCGATGGCCGTGCCGTGATCGAAGCGCGCTGCGAGGAAATGCTGCGCGAGCATTCGGCGAAGATCGTGCAGGCGTTGTCGAACGAATTGACGGCTGCGCTCGAGAGCCGCATGCGGGCATGGGTCGGCGAGGCGGTCGAAGAGGAGTTGCGGCGGCAGCGGGAAGGGTGAGCGTGGGTTAGTGGAGCGAGAGGATCCAGTCGGCGAGGGCGAGTGCCTGATCGGACGTGAGTTGCGTGTTCGCCGGCATGGGGACGATGCCCCAGTTTCCTACTCCGCCCTCGGCGATTCTGCGTGCCAGCAGTTTGTTGGCCGATTCTACGGTCTTGTACCGTTGGGCGATTTTTTCGAACGATGGTCCGAGGGAGTCGCGTTGGACTGAGTGACAGCTCATGCAGTTGTTCTCTTGCGCTACTGCTTGCATTGGACTTGCTGCTTCGTTTTGCGCGGACGCGGGGGTGCTCGCTAGTGCGAGCAGGCATGACGCTGCTGTTAGGCTTTTCCAGCTTCGATGCATGCGGACGCCCGGTTTTGTTTTTTGCGGCGCACACTAGTTAGCTTTTTTTGCATTATAGGGTGGGCGGTTTTTTCGGGTTTTATCGTGCTTTCTATTCAGTAACCGCCTCCCCGGCGGTGGGGTTACTTTCTTTGCGGCGGCAAAGAAAGTAACCAAAGAAAGCCGCTTGTCCGATCCTAAGCACCTTCTTGAGCGGCCCCGGCACAGAACTAGAGACTTGGCACAGCAGTAGCGAGTGTTCGCGCTGAACGTGCGGGCGCGGGTTCCCATACGATTAGCGCTTTCTCGCCCACCTTAGTAACGGTTCCCTTCGGCTTACTCCGGCCCGCTGCGCGGCCGGTTTAGGGACGTTTGGGCCACCGGCAGGTGTTCAGCGAAACGGCCTCCAATGCCTCATCGGTTTGATCGTTATTCGGCCCTACCTCGGTTAGGGCTCCGAGGAATCTAAACTGCGTCGCCGAACAAGGGCAGCAGCCAAGGCTTTCCCGACTACTCGTACGCGATTTGATCAGCAACTACGGAACGCTCAGGCGCGGTGGCAATACCCCGGCCAAATGATTCTGCTGCGTTCGCAATGCGCGCACATTTTATTTAATTGGAGCACTAATCAAGGTACGGCCGAATAACGATCAAAACGATGCGGCATGCGAGGTCGTTTCGCTGATCACCTGCCGGTTGCCTGTACGGACCAAAACCGGCCGCGAAGCGGGCCGGAGTAAGCCGAAGGGGACCGTTACCGAGGTGGGCGAGAAAGCGCTGATCGCATGGGAACCAGCGCCGTGACAAACCGTGAAGCCATTCGCTACTGCTGTGCCAAGTCACTAGGTCCTGTTTACATTTACAAGCGGCCCGAGCAGACACGATGGAGACAAAGGTGAGGTAGCTGTGGGCGAGTTTGTCATATCGAGTGGCGACGCGACGAAAATGCTTGATACGCTTAAAGAAGCGTTCAACGAGATTG
>NZ_LFJJ01000130.1 GCF_001189365.1 Candidatus Burkholderia verschuerenii
GCTCAACGTCATGCCTCAACCTCTACTCGTGCGCTGCAGACCTGGCTGAGATGTGCGTTTACGTCTGCACCAGACTGCGTCGTCGGGTCCATTCCGGCAAATTCAATTTTGCAGGCCAGACTAGGTAACGGTCCCCTTCGGCTTACTCCGGCCTCGCTGCGCGGCCGGTTTAGGGCCGTTTGGGCCACCGGCAGGTGACCAGCGAAACGACCTCGAATACCCCATCGGTTTGATCGTTATTCGGCCCTACCTCGGTTGGCGCTTCGGCGAAATTCCATTGCTCTCGCATAACTGTCGCCGCGATTCGGCTGTGCTGCGCACGTGCATCGCGATGCGCGCGGCGCGCGCCACCAGCGCGGCTACCGCCAATCCACTCCCTTTGGAATCTTTATTTTCTTTTTTAACTTCGCTGCGAGCGGCGGCATGCGCATTCTTTATCGGAGCGCTCAAGAACGCAGGACCGAGTAACAAGAATGCGCATCATCATTTGGGTTGGCTGCGCGGTGTGCGCGTGACGCGTTTTTCTTCGTCGAAGCGCTAACGGACACACAGCGAATAGCGAGAGCGCGCATCTCGCGTATGGTGGCTGCGCTGTGTGCGCGCGACGACGCGGCCGCCCTGTGCATCCGGCTGGACCGGCCAGCGCGGGAAAAAGGAATCGGACATGGGCGGCTCTCCCTCAAAACACGGCGCGCCGTCCTCCGTCCGGACGACGCGCTCAAAATGAAATTGGCAGAAGTTTACGGAGTGGGCCGCAGGGTGGTAAGAAAGCTTCTCTTACGGAAAGCTTTCCGGATTGCGGCCCCATCGATCAGGCATGCCGATCCAGCTCGAACACCGCCACCGCGCCCTTCAGCTGCTCGGCCTGATCGGCCATCGCGGCAGCGGCGGCTTCCTCGACCAGCGCCGCGTTCTGCTGCGTCACCTGATCCATTTGCGCGATCGCCAGATTCACCTGCTCGATGCCCGCGCTCTGCTCGTGCGACGCCGACGAAATCTGCGCCATGATGTCCGTCACGCGCTGCATCGCCTGCGTGACTTCGTGCATCGTCGCGCCGGCGCGTTCGGCGAGTTCCGCGCCGCTGTCCACGCGCGCCGTCGACGCTTCGATCAACTCTTTGATCTCCTTCGCCGACATCGCGCTCTTTTGCGCCAGCGCGCGCACTTCGCCCGCAACCACCGCGAAGCCGCGGCCTTCCTCGCCCGCGCGCCGCTTCGACGGCGGCGTTCAGCGCGAGGATGTTGGTCTGGAACGCGATGCCTTCGATCACCGCGATGATGTCCGTCATGCGCTTCGAGCCCGCCGCGAGTTCGCGCATATTGCCGACGACTTCGCCGACCAGCGCGCTGCCCCGCGCCGACACGTCCGACGCGCCGCGGCGCGCGAGACCGTTCGCCTCGTCGGCATTGCTGGCGTTCTGGCGCACCGTCGCCGTCAGCTGCTCCATACTCGACGCCGTTTCTTCCAGCGACGCGGCCTGCTCTTCCGTGCGCTGCGACAAATCGGTATTGCCCTGCGAGATTTCGCGCGACGCATGCAAAATCGAATCGCTCGAATGACGGATGCCGCCGACGATATGCTTGAGCTTCGCGCTCATGTCGCCGAGGCTGTGCAGCATGCTGGTGTCGTCGCCGGCGCGGGTTTCGACGCGCATCGTCAGATCGCCATGCGCGATGCGGTTCGCGATCTGCGCCGCATACGCCGGCTCGCCGCCGAGTTGCGCGGACAGACGTCGCCCGATGAACACCGCCAGCAGCGCGCCCGCCGCCATCGCGCCCGCGACCAGCGCGAGCATTACGAGACGCATGGTCGCGTATTCGTCGGCGGCGTGATTGCGCGTTTCCATCGCGCGTTGACGCTTGAAGTCGGCGAAACGCTCCAGCGCGCCGCGCGCATCTTCGCTCGCGGCGATCGCGCGCGCGACGAGTCCCATCTGGTCGATGCCCGGCGGCATCGGCTTCGTGCCCATCTGAATCTGCACGACCTCTTCCCACGCCGCGATGCTTTGTCCCGCCTTCTCGTACAGCGCGCGGCCCTGCGGCGTGATGATGCTCGGGTTCATCTTTTCGAAGCCGCGATGCATTTCCGCCAGCGACGCCGACATGTCCTGCTTGAGCTTGGCCTTGCCGGCTTCGTCGGCGAAGGTGAGATTGGCGGCGGCCAGATCGGTGTTGAGCTTGTTCTTGTTGACTTCCTCGACCCAGTACAGACCGTCCATATGACGATCGCCGATTTCCTCGATCAGCCCGTTCATCTTCGCCAGCGACAACACGCCGGTTCCACCGACGCACGCGGTAAACACGATCACCACGGCAAGCGACACCAGCAGCTTGCCCTGCACGGACAGGCGGTCGAACCAATTCATCGATTTCTCCTCAATCGCGCCCCACGGACGGCGTCCGCGTTCGGCGCTGCGCGAACTCGCGGTCGCGCTCACGGAGGCTTTACGGCGCTCGCTCCGAAGTTCTTGAGCGCGTATGAATGAGATATCGCGGCACGGATGACCGCTGAAAGTGGAACGAAAGTAAACCGCGCGTTGATCGGATTGTTGCCTTAAAGCAGCAATTTAAAAAAGTGCTTAATATTAAGAATTATCGTATTTTGGGGTGCGATCAAGCGGCGTATTCTGTCCCTGTGCGTATCCCCATGTATATGCACTAGTCGTTGCAACTCTCCGATTACCGCCCTTGTTCCCCGGCTTGGGCGGTTCTTTTTTTTGACGTCGGTTTTCGTCGGCCACATCGCATTTTCCCGCTTTTACTGCCGCACCGGCTTCTTCGCCAGCTTCCGCTGCAATGTTCGGCGATGCATATTCAGCGCGCGCGCCGTCGCCGAAATATTGCCGTTGTTCTCCGCCAGCGCCCGCTGAATGTGTTCCCACTCGAGCCGCGCAACCGACGCCAGCGTCGGATTTTCGATCGCTTCCTCGGCCGTCTGCTCGCTCGCCTGCTCGTGCAGCGCCGCCAGAATCGACTCGACGTTGGCCGGCTTGGCGAGATAGTTGTCCGCGCCGTCCTTCACGGCCTGCACGGCCGTCGCGATGCTCGCATAGCCCGTCAGCACCAGAATGCGCGCGTCCGGCTGCAGATCGCGCAGCGGCGCGACGAGACGCAGGCCGGAATCCTGTCCGAGATGCAGATCGACCGTGACCTGCCCGAACTTATGCTGATTGGCGAGCCTGATCGCTTCGTCCGCGTCGTGCGCCTGATGCGTCGTGTATCCGCGCCGCTTCAGTCCGCGCGCGAGGATGCCCGCCAAAACCTCGTCGTCGTCGATGATCAGGAAATTCATGTCGCTCATGCTGCTTTTCTCCGTGGTTCGGTGTGCGCGCGCTCAAGCCGCGCCGCTGGGTTCAGTTCTCGCCGCCGTTCCTTTCGATCCGGCCGATGTCGATGCGCGGCTCGGCAGCCGCAACACGGCGCGCGTGCCGCGCGGCTCGCCGTCGAGCAGTTCGATGGAGCCGTTCAGCCGCGCCGCCGCCGCGAACGCCAGATACAGCCCGACGCCGTGACCGCCTTGCGTGCTGTCGACCGGCCCCGCGCCCAGCGATGCGCGCAGCGCCAGCGGAATGCCCGGACCGCGATCGCAGACGTCGAAGGTCAGTGTGCTGGTGCCGTTCTCGCCTTGCGCGGACGCCGGCTCACGGAATCGCTGCTGGCGCGCGCGGTGTTGTCGAGCAGGATGGTCAGAATCTGGCCGACGGCCACCGGATCGTCGATCCACATGCCGGCGGGCGCGCCGCCCGTCTGCGCGAACTTCACCTGCGGATGACGCAGCCGCCATTGCTCGATAAAGCTCGCGAGCCACTCGTCGAGCGGCTGACGCATCGACGGGCCGGTCGCGCGGCTGCGCAATCGCGCCAGCGCCGACGTGCACAGCGCCATCTGCTGTTCGAGCAATTCGAAGTCCGCCGCGTAGGGCGCGAGGTTTTTGTCGTGCGCGGCGGAATCGCGCAATTCCTCGGACAGCATCGCGATAGTCGACAGCGGCGTGCCCATTTCGTGCGCGACGGTCGCCGCCTGCACGCCTAGCGCGATCGCGCGTTCGTCGCGCATATGGCGCTGCTGGGCATCGGCGAGAGCGGCATCGCGCAGGCGCAGCGCCCGCGACATGCGCGCGACGAACCAGCCGATCAGCCCGACGCTGACCATGAAGTTCACCCACAGGCCGGTGCGGAAATAATCGAACAGATTGGCCGGATTCTCGATATTGAGCGGCACGTAGTTGTAGCTGAGCAGCGCGTAGCAGCAGACGGCGAAGACCATCAGGCAGATCATCATGGTCCACGGCAGCACGGCGGCGGCGATCGCCAGCGACGGGATATAGAGCGTGACGAACGGGATTGGTCGCGCCGCCGGACAGGAACAGCAGCGCCGACAGCGCGCCGAGATCGACCCACATCTGGCCGAACAGTTCGAGATTGGTCTCCGGTTGCGCCCGCGCGACGCGCAGCCACGTCAGCCCGTTGAAGACCATCTCCAGCGCGATGACGAGCAGCATCGCCGGCAGCGGCAGTTTCGCGCCGAGAAAAATCTGCACGACGGCGATGGTCGACAACTGGCCGATGATCGCCAGCGAGCGAAGCCAGAAGAGATGACCGAGATTGACCCGTCCGGTATTGGTTATGCGATGCATCTGGTTGCGTACTGGTCGGCGCTGCGTGAAATAAAACCTCATGCGACATTATCGTGCTTGCGCCGCACCGGGAACCGCGGGTGGCGCGATTTGTCGCACTTCGGGGCGCCCGTCTGCGCAAGACGGCACGCGTTCTGCTAATTTTCGCGTGATGCGCGCGTCAGTTCAGCCGCGAGGCACGCCGCGCACAGACAGCCCGCGCCGTCGCGCAGACGTTGCGGCGGCAACGCGGGGAGCGCCGCGCACCAGCATGACGTATCGCCCGCGCGTGCGCCGCAGCGGAAGGTCGCGCCGCAGCGTTCGCAGTGTGACGCGGCATCGTTCGCGGATGCATCGTGTCGGGGCATTTCGTTCATCATGTTGTCATCGATCCGCGCGTCATGATCGCATGCTGAAAACCGTGACGGCGCATCAGGAAAAACGACCTGTTGCGCTGCGTCAGTTGTGTACAATTCGGCGTGTTTAAACGCCTCGTTCCCTAGCCGCTATGTCCGAGCTTCCTGATCTCTCGCAGATTGCGCCTACCCTGAAAGCTGAAATTCTGGCCGAGGCGCTGCCTTATATCCGTCAGTATCACGGCAAGACGGTCGTGATCAAATACGGCGGCAACGCCATGACCGAAGAGCGCCTGAAGCAAGGCTTCGCGCGCGACGTCATCCTGCTGAAACTGGTCGGTATCAATCCGGTGATCGTCCACGGCGGCGGCCCGCAGATCGACCAGGCGCTGAAGAAGATCGGCAAGCAGGGCACCTTCATCCAGGGCATGCGCGTCACCGACGAAGAGACGATGGAAGTCGTCGAATGGGTGCTCGGCGGCGAAGTGCAGCAGGATATCGTCACGCTCATCAACCACTTCGGCGGTCACGCGGTCGGGCTGACGGGCAAGGACGGCGGCCTCATCCACGCACGCAAGCTGATGATGCCGGATCGCGATAATCCGGGCCAGTTCATCGATATCGGCCAGGTCGGCGAAGTCGAAGCCATCAATCCGGCGGTCGTGAAGGCGCTGCAGGACGACGCGTTCATTCCGGTCATTTCGCCGATCGGTTTCGGCGAAGACGGCCTCTCGTACAACATCAACGCGGATCTGGTCGCGGGCAAACTGGCGGTCGTGCTGAACGCCGAAAAGCTCGTCATGATGACCAACATCCCCGGCGTGATGGACAAGGAAGGCACGCTGCTGACCGACCTCTCCGCGCGCGAAATCGACGCGCTGTTCGCGGACGGCACGATCTCCGGCGGCATGCTGCCGAAGATCTCGTCCGCGCTCGATGCCACCAAGAGCGGCGTGCGCTCGGTGCACATCATCGACGGGCGGATCGAACATTCGGTGCTGCTCGAGATTCTCACCGAGCAGCCGTTCGGCACGATGATCCGCTCGCATTGAGCTTCCTCCCCCTGCTAAAGACGCCCGCCCTTGCGCGGGCGTTTTCACGATGACAGTTCAACGCCCTTCTCGCCGCCGCCGCGTCAAGACACGCGGCCCCGTCTGGCTCTTCGATCTCGACAACACGCTGCATCACGCGTCGCACGCGGTGTTTCCGGCGATCAACAAGGGCATGACGCAGTACATCATGGATCGTCTGAACGTCGATATCGACGAGGCGAACCGTCTGCGCACCGGCTACACGCATCGCTGATCGGCCTGACGAAGCATCACGATATCGACGCCGCCGACTTTCTGCGCGTGGTGCACACCTTCGCCGATCTGCCGTCGATGCTGCGCGCCGAGCGCGGCCTCGCGCGCATGCTGAACGCGCTGCCGGGACGCAAGATCGTGCTGACCAACGCGCCGACCATCTACGCGCGTTCCGTGCTGGCGGAACTGGGCATCGGCAAGCTGTTCGAGCGCGTGATCGCCATCGAGGACATGAGCGAGGGCAAGACCTGGCGATGCAAGCCCGACGCCACCATGCTGCGCCGTGAAATGCGCCGCGCGCACGTGCGCTCAAGGACGCGATTCTCGTCGAGGATACGCACGGGCATTTGAAGCGTTATCGGCGGCTGGGGATTCGCACGGTGTGGATCGTCGGGCATCTGCCGGTCGCGAAGACGGCCAGCGGCGGCCTGTCGATGCGCTTGCCCGGAAGCGGACGGCCGCACTACGTGGATCGCACGGTGCGCTCGCTGCGCGCGCTGACGCTCGGCATGCGCGGCCGCGCGTTCTGATCCGCCAGCGGCGATTGCTGCTACATCCGAAACAGCCGCCGCGCGAGAATGTCTTCGAGATCCGTGCGCGTATCGACGACGAGATGCACGTAGATCGTGTCGTCGTCGATCTTGTAAATGATGCGGTTCGTGCCACTCACCACTTCGTAATAGCCCGAGAGGCGGAAGTCGACCAGTTCGGGCGGCGTCGCGCCCCGGCGCGGCTCGGCTTCGATTTCGGCGATGGTATCGGCGATCCGGTCGCGCGTCGCGGCCCACGCGGTGCCGCCGAAGTTGTTGATCACATAGCGCCGGAAGTCCTGCAGGTCGCGTCGCACGGGTTCGAGAAAAACGGTTTTCACTTGACGCCTTCTTCCTTGTCGAGCCGTTCGATTTCCTTGAATACGTCGAGCGCGCTGAAACACTGACCCGCTTCGATATTCTTTTGGCCCATCGCCAGAATCTTGAGCCGCGCGATCGTCTGATGCAGATCCTCGTAGGACTGCACATCCTGCACGACGACCTTCGCCTCGCCGTTCTGCGTGATCAGCATCGGCTCGCGGCTTTCGGTGATATTGCGGATCATTTCCGCCGCGCGGTTCTTCAGGTGACTCAGCGGCCGCACGCGGCTCGGCTTCATGTTCGTTCCTCGTCGCGACATGACACAAAGTGACGATTACACAATATAGGCGTAAATCCGGGCCGCATCCAAAGTCGCCTGTTCGCGGGACTTATGACGTTTTCCGCTATACTTCACCGCTAACGAGATTTTCTCGAAGCAGTTTGAAATGGAATACGCCCCGATTTGCTGACTCGATTGCGGACGCGCGAACTCAAGCGAACTATCGCTAACGTTCACTATAAATGCGGCTAAAGAGGTCATCAGCCGCGCACGCTTTTCCTTCGCGCTCAGCCGACCGTTTAGCCGTTCTATCAAGGCGGAATGAATGGAATCGATCGGCATCGTCACTCCCCAGACTCTGCGTTTCACCGAACCGCTCGCGATGCAGAACGGCTCGACGCTCGGCGGCTATGAACTCGTCGTCGAAACCTACGGCGAACTGAACGCTGCGCGTTCGAACGCGGTGCTCGTGTGCCATGCGCTGAACGCGTCGCATCACGTCGCGGGCGTGTACGCGGACAATCCGAAGGACGTCGGCTGGTGGGACAACATGGTCGGTCCCGGCAAGCCGCTCGACACCAATCGCTTCTTCGTGATCGGCGTGAACAATCTCGGCTCGTGTTTCGGCTCGACCGGCCCGATGAGCCTCGATCCCGTCAGCGGCAAGCCCTACGGCGCGAGCTTTCCCGTCGTCACCGTGGAAGACTGGGTGAACGCGCAGGCGCGGCTCGCCGACCGCTTCGGCATCGAGCGATTCGCGGCGGTGATGGGCGGCAGTCTGGGCGGCATGCAGGCGCTGGCGTGGAGCATGATGTATCCCGAGCGGCTGGGGCATTGCATCGTGATTGCATCGACGCCGAAGCTGTCGGCGCAGAACATCGCGTTCAACGAAACGGCGCGCTCGGCGATTCTCTCCGATCCCGATTTCCACGGCGGCGATTACTACGCGCATAACGTGAAACCGCGTCGCGGTCTGCGCGTGGCGCGGATGATCGGCCACATCACGTATCTGTCGGACGACGACATGGCCGTGAAATTCGGCCGCGCGCTGCGCCGGGCGGAAGGCGCGCTCGATGCGTACAACTTCAACTTCGACGTGGAATTCGAAGTGGAGTCGTATCTGCGCTATCAGGCCGACAAGTTCGCCGAATACTTCGATGCGAACACGTATCTGCTGATCACGCGCGCGCTCGATTACTTCGATCCCGCCAAGGCCTTCGACGGCGATCTGCGCGCGGCGCTCGCCAACACGACCGCGAAGTATCTGATCGCGAGCTTCTCGACCGACTGGCGATTCGCGCCCGCGCGCTCGCGCGAGATCGTCAAGGCGCTGCTCGACAACAAGCGCACCGTGAGCTATGCGGAAATCGACGCGCCGCACGGCCACGACGCTTTTTTGCTCGACGACGCGCGCTATCACAACCTCGTTCGCGCCTACTACGAACGCATTGCCACGGAGATCGGCGCATGAACCAGCACACCCTCGATTCGCTTTCGCTGCGCGCGGATTTTCGCGCGATCGCGCGCTGGGTCGAACCGCGTTCGACGGTGCTCGATCTCGGTTGTGGCGACGGCTCGTTGCTCTCGCTGCTCGGTGAAGAACTCGACGTGCAGGGCTACGGCATCGAGATCAACGATGCGGGCGTGCTCGCGTGCGCGCAAAAAGGCGTCAACGTGATCCAGCAGAATCTGGAAGACGGCCTGCGCCTGTTCGAAGACGACAGCTTCGATCTGGCGATCCTCTCGCAAACGCTGCAGACGATTCATCAGACCGCCGCGATTCTGCGCGAGACCGTGCGCGTCGGGCGCGAATGTATCGTGTCGTTCCCGAACTTCGGGTATTGGCCGCATCGGCTGGCGGTAATTCAAGGGCGCATGCCGGTGTCGAAATCGCTGCCTTATCAATGGCACAACACGCCGAACGTGCGCGTGCTGACCATCAAGGATTTCGAGGCGCTGGCGCCGGAAGTGGGCATCGAGATTCTGGATCGCGTGGTACTGCACGGCGGGCAGACCGTCCGTTGGGGCGAGAACTGGCGTGGTAGCCTTGCGGTCTATCGCGTGAAGCGCCGGTAATCTCTGCCGGAAAGTCACGCATCGACCACTGTCTGACCAACGATATGCCTGATACGCCACGCGAGGCGCCTGCTCTTACCGCACACGAAGATCACCCGAACTGGCGCGCGTTCCTCAACGCGCGCATCCTCATCTGCGTCTTTCTCGGCTTCACGTCGGGATTGCCGCTCTTCACGCTGTTCAATCTGCTGCAGGCGTGGCTGACGACCGCGCACGTCAACGTGAAGGAGATCGGCCTGTTCGCGCTGATCGGCCTGCCTTATACGTGGAAGTTCGTCTGGTCGCCGCTGATGGACCGGTTCGTGCCGCGCTTTCCCGGCTGGACGCCCGGCCGTCGGCGCGGCTGGATGCTCGTCACGCAGATTCTGGTAACGCTGGCGATCGCCTCGTTCGGCTTCTTTTCGCCTGCTGAAAACATCTGGGCCGTGGCCGCGGTCGCCGCGCTGGTGGCGTTCTTCAGCGCGAGTCAGGATATCGTCATCGATGCCTACCGGCGCGAATTGCTCGCCGATACCGAACAAGGTCTGGGCAACGCGGTGCACGTCAACGCGTACAAGGTCGCGGGGCTCGTGCCCGGTTCGTTGTCGCTGATTCTCGCGGCTTATCTGCCGTGGAAGACCGTGTTCATGATCACGGCGGCGTTCATGCTGCCGGGCATCATCATGACGCTGGTCGTGCGCGAGCCCGCGCTGCACGGCGCGCCGCCGAAGAATCTGCGCGAGGCAATCGTCGAGCCGTTCCACGAGTTCATCACGCGTAATGGTTGGCGCGCGGCGTTGCTGGTGGTCGGCTTCATCTTTCTCTACAAGCTCGGCGATACGATGGCGACCGCGCTCGCCACCAAGTTCTTTATCGATATCGGTTTCTCGCTGCAGCAGATCGGCGTGATCGCCAAGGCGGTCGCGTTCTGGACGAGTCTCGCGGGCGGGATTATCGGCGGCATCTTTCTGGTGAAGATCGGCATTGCGCGCGGACTGTGGATCTTCGGCGTCTTGCAGATTCTCGCGACCATTGGCTTTGCGTGGCTCGCGAAGATCGGGCCGTCGCCGCTCGCGCTCGGCGTGCTCTACGGCTTCGAAACCTTTGCGACCGGACTCACGCTCGCGACCTTCACCGCCTATATCGCCAGCACAACCGACCCGCGCTACACCGCGGCGCAATTCGCGCTGTTCACGAGCCTCGCCGCCGTGCCGCGCACCTTCGCGTCGGCGTCGAGCGGATTCATCGTCGCGCAGACGGGATGGTTCGAGTACTTTCTGGTCTGCGTCGCGCTGTCCATTCCGGGCATGTTACTGTTGCCTAAAATCGCGCCCTGGAGACCTCAACGATGACGGCGTCCTTCACGCTCCGCGCGCTTGGTTTTGCGCTGGCAATGACGTCATTCGCATCCGCAAGCGCCTACGCTCAGGACGAGCAGAAAGCCCCTCCGCCCTACACCGCGCCGAACAACCAGATTCGCTTCGGCAATGCGGCGCTGTTCCGCAACCTCATTCCGCCCGCGACCCTCGAGGCGCAGTCCACCGACGAATACGCGCAGATCATCCACGAGGCGGAGAAGACGAAGCGTCTGCTTCCCGACGACAACGAACTGGTGAAGCGCGTGCGCGATATCGCGAATCACGAGATTCCGTTCGCGCTCAAGTGGAACGATCGCGCGAAGAACTGGAAGTGAGAGATCAACGTCGTCAAGTCGCCCGAGATTCGCATGTACTGTCTGCCGGGCGGGAAGATCGTGATCTATAGCGGGCTGATCGAGAAGCTGCATCTGAACGACAACGAGATCGGCATGATGATCGGCCACGAGATCGCGCATGCGTTGCGCGAGCACGCGCGCGCGAGCGGCTCGGCAAGCAGCAGGCGGCGCAGCTCACGGCGGGCACGATGCCGCAGTTGTTCGGGTTCGCCGATGTGGGACAGCAGCCGCTGGGCATCGGCGATCAGCTGCTCGCGATGCGTTACTCCGCCGCCGATGAGACCGAGGCCGATGTGATCGGCAGCGAGATCGCCTCGCGGGCGGGGTACGATCCGCGGGCGGCGGTTACGTTGTGGAACAAGATCGATAACACGACGCGGCGTTCAGATAATGGGTTTATCTGGATGCACCCGTATGGGCCGGATCGGCTGCAGGATTTGATGAAGCGTATGCCGGATATGATGCCTTTGTACGCAAAGGCGGTGGGGAAGACGATTGATCAATTGCCGAATTATGGGGGGGATGGGGCGGTTTAAGAAGAGTGGACGGTAGGGTGGGTTTTCTGATGTCTTGCTGCTTCTGCTGATTGTGCTGTTTTTTCAGTAGCCGCCTCCCCGACGGTGGGGTCACTTTCTTTGCGGCGGCAAAGAAAGTAACCAAAGAAAACCGCTGGCCGATCCTAAGCACCTTCTTGAGCGGCCCCGGCACAGGACTTTAGACTTGGCACAGCAATAGCGAGGGTTCACACGGTATGTTCGCGCGCTGGTTCCCATGCGATTAGCGCTTTCTCGCCCACTTTGGTAACGGTCCCCTTCGGCTTACTCCGGCCTCGCTTCGCGGCCGGTTTAGGGCTGTTTGGGCCACCGGCAGGTGATCAGCGAAACGACCTCGCACGCGCCATCGGTTTGATCGCTATACGGCCCTACCTCGGTTAGCGCTTCGACGAAATTCGTTCGCTCTCGCAGACCCACCGCAATCGGTTGCTGCCCGTTGTGACCCCGCAGGAATACCAAACACGTGCTTCGTTTTGACGCCTGCATTACGTGTGCGCATGATTTTCATCGAAGCTCCCACCGAGGTAGGGCCGAATAACAATCGATTCGATGCCGCGTTCGAGGTCGTTTCGCTTATCACCTGCCGGTTGCCTGTACGGCCCAAAACCGGCCGCGCAGCGGGCCGGAGTAAGCCGAAGGGGACCGTTACCAAGGTGGGCGAGAAAGCCGCTAATCGCATGGGGACCAGCGCCGGGACTTACCGTGAAGCCACTCGCTACTGCTGTGCCAAGTCAAAATTCCTGTGCCGCGGCCGCTCAAGAAGGTGCTTAGGATCGGCCAAGCGGCTTTCTTTGGTTACTTGTATAACATCCCCTAGCGGACCGACGCTGATCCCTTCGGTTCGCGGAAGCGGTAGCCCGTTTGGTTATCAAGGGCCTTGCAGCCCGAAAGAAAGCTTGTGGCGCCGCTTCCTCTTTACCGCTCTGAACCCGGACAGTTGACTGAGCCTCGAGCTCGTATCCTTACAAGTATGGGTGCTGTGGTGAATCCAATCCAATCCTCCTGCGCTTCCCCTTTGTTCGTCGGCATCGATGTCAGCGGCGCGTTTCTCGACCTCACCTTCCACGGCTCCGACGATTATTCGCGTCTGCCCAATTCTCCCGACGGTATCGCCTCTCTACTCGATACGCTGCGTCCGCTCAAGCCTCAGCTGATCGTCCTCGAGGCCACCGGCAAGCTTGAGCGCGTCGTACTCGAAGCGCTCTGCCAGGCCGGCTTGCCCGCCGTCGCGGTCAATCCCAAGCGCGTGCGCGACTTTGCCAAATCCACCGGCAAGCTGGCCAAGACCGATCGCATCGATGCACGCGTCATCGCCCACGCCGCCGTCATCAGGCCCGAAGTGCGTCCCCTCAATGACGAGCAAACGCAGCAATTGCAGGCCTTTATCCTGCGTCGATCGCAACTCATCGACATGCTCACCGCCGAGCAGAATCGCCGCAAACGCGCGCATAAATCCTCCTGGCCGAGCATCGACGAACTCATCCAGTTTCTCAAGCAGCGCATCAAGGACGCCGATCGCGATATCGACGGCTTCATGAGCGCCAACGAACTCTGGCGTAAAACCGAGTCCTTGCTGCGCTCCATGCCCGGCATCGGACGAGGAACGGCTGCCGTGATCATCGCCTTTCTGCCCGAACTGGACACGCTCGGCCGACGCGAGATCGCCTCGCTCGTCGGACTCGCCACTTTCAATGCCGATAGCGGCAAATACGAACGCTTGGGCCGGATTCTGCAAATGCACGCCAACGAGCGCAAGGAAATCAAGGAAGTGCGCGCGGGCGATATCGCGGCGGCGGTCGGCCTGAAGGAAGCGACGACCGGCGACACGCTGTGCGATCCGAACAACATCATCATCCTCGAACGGATGATTTTCCCTGAGCCGGTGATCTCGCAGGCCGTCGAGCCGAAGACGAAGGCCGACCAGGAGAAGATGGGTATCGCGCTGAATCGGCTTGCGCAGGAAGACCCGTCGTTCCGCGTGGCGACCGACGAGGAATCCGGCCAGACGATCATCTCCGGCATGGGCGAGTTGCACCTCGAAATTCTCGTCGACCGGATGAAGCGCGAGTTCAACGTCGAGGCGACCGTCGGCAAGCCGCAGGTGGCGTATCGCGAGACGGTGCGCAACCGGATCGAGGATGTCGAAGGCAAGTTCGTCAAGCAGTCGGGCGGACGCGGCCAGTACGGTCACGCGGTGATCACGCTGGAGCCGCATCCGGGTAAAGGCTACGAATTCGTCGATGCCATCAAGGGCGGCGTGATTCCGCGCGAATACATTCCGGCGGTCAACAAGGGCATTCAGGAAACGCTCAAGTCGGGCGTGCTGGCGGGCTATCCGGTCGTCGATACGAAAGTGACGCTGACCTTCGGCTCGTACCACGACGTCGACTCGAACGAAAACGCCTTCTGCATGGCCGGTTCGATGGCCTTCAAGGAAGCGATGCGCAAGGCGAAGCCCGTGCTGCTCGAACCGACGATGGCCGTCGAAGTCGAAACGCCCGAGGAATTCATGGGCAACGTGATGGGCGATTTGTCGAGCCGTCGCGGCATCGTGCAGGGGATGGAAGACATCGCGGGCGGCGGCGGGAAGATCGTGCGCGCCGAAGTGCCGCTGGCCGAAATGTTCGGCTATTCGACATCGCTGCGTTCGCTGACGCAAGGCCGCGCCACCTACACGATGGAATTCAAGCATTACGCCGAGACGCCGAACAACGTGTCGGAGGCGATCATCAATTCCAAAGGGAAATAATCCGGCGCCAAGCGTGTAGTATCGAACCAGTCCGTTGCAGGCTCGTTGGTGGCGGCAACGGACTTTTTTTATCCGCAGACGATAAATTCCGCTATGAGCGACCCACATCAAGATCAGATTGATTGGCGCGACAACGGCGTCAGAGTCATCAAGGGCGATCAGCTCGACACCAACACCGCGCAGACGCCGGGCATGAACCGCGCGGCTGCCATCAATGCCGCGCGCGTCGGCGCGCAGAAGATCTGGGCGGGCACCGTCACGATCCATCCGAATTCGAAGACCGGCGCGCATCATCACGGCGCGCTGGAGAGCGTGATCTATATCGTGCGCGGACAGGCGCGCATGCGCTGGGGCGAGCATCTCGAATTCGTCGCCGAGGCCGGTCCCGGCGATTTCATTTTCGTGCCGCCTTACGTGCCGCATCAGGAAATCAACGCCAGTACCGACGAGCCGCTCGAATGCGTGCTCGTGCGCAGCGACAACGAAGCGGTCGTGGTCAATCTGAACATCGATGCCGTGGAAACGCCGGAAGAAGTGTATTGGGTCGACCCTATCCACAAGCATCCGCACGATCACTGAGGCGTCGCCGCGACGCTTTTTCGGACCTCGCCGCTTGCCCGAAGGACGCGGCGCGATCCTTGCTGCCTTTCGCTAGACACGCTCCGGTTTCTTGCGCGTTTCGGGCGGGCCGAGTGCATCACGCGTCGCACGCGGGCGCGGCCCGACGGGACAATACCATTCGAATACGGAACCAACTCCGATGAAGAAACCCTCGACCGACACGCCCTCCTTCGAGTCCGTCCGCCGCGATGCAGGCGAACTCGGCAATCATGCGATCGATGAATTCAAGGCCGGCCGCCTGACGCGCCGCGAACTGCTGCGCCATGCAAGCGTGCTCGGCATCGCGTGGTCCACCGGCATGCTGGCGATAACCGGCACGGCGCGCGCAAGGCGCGGGCAAGCCCGGCGGCATGATCCGCATCGCGCATATGACGCCGGCGGGCGCGGTCGATCCGCTGACCGTCACGGATTCGGCGGGTCTTTCGCTGATTCAGCAGACCGGCGAATTCCTCGTCGACGACCACAGCGAGCATCTCACGCTGCGTCCGGCGCTGGCGCTGTCGTGGAAATCGAACGACAAGGGCGACGTGTGGACCTTCAAGCTGCGCCCGAACGTCAAATTCCACGACGGCCAGCCGATGATCGCAAAAGACGTCGTCGTGACCTTCGCGCGCCTCGCCGATCCGGGCGCGGGTTCCGCCGCGCTTTCCGTGCTCAAGGGCGTGTTGTCGAAAGATTCCGCGAAGGCCGTCGACGATCACACCGTCGAATTCCATCTCGACGCGCCCAACGGCAATTTCCCGTATTACGTTTCCTCGAATACGTAGTCGGGCCTGCAAAATTGAATTTGCCGGAATGGACCCAACGACGCAGTCTGGTGCAGACGTAAACGCACATCTCAGCCAGGTCTGCAGCGCACGAGTAGAGGTTGAGGCATGACGTTGA
>NZ_LFJJ01000131.1 GCF_001189365.1 Candidatus Burkholderia verschuerenii
TTCTTTAAGCGTATCAAGCATTTTCGTCGCGTCGCCACTCGATATGACAAACTCGCCCACAGCTACCTCACCTTTGTCTCCATCGTGTCTGCCTTCGGGCCGCTCTTAAATGTAAACAGGACCTAGGCCTTCGCCCCATCAGGCTGGACAGGGGAATTGCACCCCCAAGCTGTTGCGCATGCTCGGCGCACAAATCGAAGCCGCGAAGCACGGGCTCAACTACGTGAAGCTCGACGGCAATATCGGCTGCATGGTGAACGGCGCGGGCCTCGCGATGGCGACGATGGACATCATCAAACTCTGCGGCGGCGATCCGGCGAATTTTCTGGACGTTGGCGGCGGCGCACCGCAGGAACGCGTCGCGATCCGCGCGGTCGCCCAAGGAGAACACGTCAAATGAGCGTCTTGATCAATCAGCACACGAAGGTCATCTGCCAGGGTTTCACCGGCGCGCAAGGCACGTTTCATTCGGAGCAGGCGATCGCCTACGGCACGCGCATGGTCGGCGGCGTGACGCCCGGCAAAGGCGGCACGACGCATCTCGATCTGCCGGTGTTCGATACGGTCGCCGAAGCGGTCGATCGCACCGGCGCGGATGCCAGCGTGATCTACGTGCCGCCGCCCTTCGCCGCCGACGCGATTCTCGAAGCCATCGACGCGCATGTGCCGTTCATCGTCTGCATCACGGAAGGCATTCCGGTGCTCGACATGCTGCGCGTGAAGCGCGCGCTGAGCGGCTCGAACAGCAGGCTCGTCGGGCCGAACTGTCCGGGCGTGATTACGCCGGGACAATACAAGATCGGCATCATGCCGGGGCATATTCATCAGCCGGGCAAAATCGGCGTGGTGTCGCGCTCGGGCACGCTGACTTACGAAGCGGTCGCGCAGACCACGGCCGCCGGGCTCGGGCAGACGACGTGCATCGGTATCGGCGGCGATCCGGTGAACGGGACCAACTTCATCGACTGTCTCGCGCTGTTTCTGGAAGACGATGCGACCGAGGGCATCATCATGATCGGCGAGATCGGCGGATCGGCGGAGGAAGAAGCGGCGCAGTTCCTGAAAGACGCGAAGACGAAGAAGCCCGTGGTCGGCTTTATCGCCGGGACGACCGCGCCGCAGGGACGCCGCATGGGTCACGCGGGCGCGATCATCTCGGGCGGCTCGGGCACGGCGAGCGCGAAGATCGACGCGATGCGATCGGCGGGCATCTATGTCGCCGATTCCCCCGCCGCGCTGGGCGCCACGATGTTGCACGCGATGCGCTGACGCATCCGGCCGCAAGCCGATCGTTCCGCATCGGCTTGCGGCACACTTTTCAACAATTGACGATCGCGCGCGGTGTACACTCGAAAATTATTTTGTGCGTCTGACGTGTGCGCTGATGATCCGTTTGTTTTATATCGCCGTCGCGGCCTTGCTGGTCTCTGTGTGCGTCGAATCGGCCCTGGCGCAATCCGTCCTGCTCACGCCCGCCATCGACGATTCGGCTGATTCAGCTTCCACGCCGCGCTTCCAGAACCAGGTGTCGGCCAACTTCAATCGCGCCGCCAAGCCGTCTGTCGCCGAGCAAGAGTTGAAGCGCGAACGGTGCGCGTTGCTGAAACAATCCCTCGATTGGGCTAAGGACCATCCGTTCGACAGTCCGCGCGTCACGTCGACAGGTAACGGCGTGTCGTCGACGCCGCAAAACGAACTGGAACGGCAAGCCTCGATGCTCGACTGTCCGAAAGATAGCCAGAACACGCAGTAACCGGCAGAACGCCAAAAAAGAAAGGCCGTGCGAGCACAATCGCACGGCCTTTCTTTTTGCCCATCGACGTTCGCGTCAATCCAGAAAATCGCAATTCGCCTCGACGAACGCGGCGAGATCGAGCGAATGCTGTTTCACCAGCCGCTCGACCAGTTCCGTATCGCGCTTTTCCAGCGCCTCGATGATCCGCATATGATCCACGATGGAACGCGACGCGCGATCGCTCTGCGAGATCGTCATCTTACGAATGGCGCGCACGTGGACGAAGATATTCTTGATCGTGTCGAAGATGATCTCCGACTTCGACAGCCGCACGATAGCCGAGTGAAACGCGATATTCGCTTCCGAATACTCGTCGATATGCTCGGCGGGCGTGGAATCGCGGAAGTTGTCGAACATATGGCGCAACTGAGCGATTTCCGCATCCGTCGCGCGCTGCGTGGCGAGGCGCGCCGCCATGCTTTCGAGCGCGGCCCACATGTGGATCATTTCCACGATTTCGCGCTTGGTCTTGCGCAGGATGTACACGCCGCGACGCGGCACCGTGCGCAGAAACCCTTCCTGCTCCAGCAGCGTCATGGCTTCGCGAATGGGCGTGCGCGACACGCCCAGCGCTTCCGTCAGTTCTTTCTCGTCGAGGCGAATTTCTTCCCGCGAACGATAAATGTCCGCTTCCGCGATCGCCTGCCGCAGCTTCGCGTACGCTTGATCGCGCAGCGAAACCGTTGCGCTGATCGGCTGTAGCGACAGCGTCAGCCCGCTCGCGCGAACTTCCGGCCCTTCCAGAGATTGAGTATCAGATGGCATTGATGGCTTGATTTCCCATTTGCGGACGGCCAGCGTCGATGCGCTTGCCCGAGCCGCCGTTCTGATCGTCCGCCGACAAACCGGCGTAACGACCGTGTTTCTGTGCGCGTTGCAGCATGTCCTGCGGCACCGCCGACGCAATCATAAACGTGACGCCCATACCCACGGCAACCAGCGCGAATCCGACAACAACCAACAAGGCGATGCTCATCTGAAGCTCCGGTGAAATCATCAAGAGCCTTCAGTATATGGTGCATCGCAACAGTACGCAACATATTTTGAATCTTGTATATCATAAACAACGCTGGCGTCGTGAGTCCAGTTTAGGCTGCTTTCTGGCTTTGCGGGGCGGGCTGGGCCCGGGCTGTTCCCTGATTGACGCCCTCGCGCAATTTGATCAATGCGAGCACCGCATCGATCATCGGCGTATTGACGTGCACCAACCGGCCGATTTCCTGCACGACGGTCATCAGCGGATCGATTTCCATCGGACGCTTGACTTCGCAATCCATCAGCATCGAGGTCTTGTGCGCGCCGACCGCGCCCGCGCCGTTGATGCGCCGCTCCACGTCAACGCGGAAATTCACGCCGATCTGGTCGCCGATGGCTTTGGCTTCCAGCATCATCTGCTTGGAGAGCGCGCGCGTGCCGGGATCGCTCGTGAGGACGTCGAGCGTCGCGCCGGTCAGCGCGCTGATCGGGTTGAAACACAGATTGCCCCAGAGCTTCAGCCAGATTTCGTCGCGGATGTTGTCGCGCATCGGCGCTTCCATATCGGCGGCGGCCATGATGTCGTGCAGCGCCTGCAAACGCGGCGTGATCTCGCCGCTGGGCTCGCCGATGGGAAACTTCTTGCCGTAGTGATGTTCGATAACGCCCGGCTCCGCGATCTCAGCCGCCGGCAGCAGCACGCAGCCGATCGCGCGTTCCGGCCCGAACACGTCCCATTGCCGTCCGCCCGGATCGACGCTTTGCAGCGCCGTGCCTTCCAGTTCGCCGCAGTGCTTATAGAAGTACCAGTACGGCAGCCCGTTGACGGCCGTGACGATGCTCGTCTCCGGTCCAAGTAGCGGCGGAATCAGATCGACGACGGCGGGAATCGAATGCGCCTTGAGCGCGATGATCACGATGTCCTGCGTGCCCAGCTCAGCGGGATTATTGGTGCATCGCACCTTGACCGCATGTTCTTCGCCGTCGATGCGCAATTTCACGCTGTTCGCCTGCATCGCCGCGAGATGCGGCCCGCGCGCCACGAAACTCACGTCCGCACCGGCACGCGCGAGTTGCGTGCCCATATAGCCGCCGATCGCACCGGCGCCGTACACGCAGATCTTCATGGGTCGTCTCCTGAGGATAGTTGCTTTCGATCCTTCTGATATACAAGATACTATATTCCGTATTGATTCATGCCAAGGTGAAATATACGAGCGAAAACCCGCATGCGCGTGTGGCGGCTCGGCGCTCAGTTCATCGAGGTTGTCCGGCGCGATGACCACGCCCAAGTCCGCTTCGCCCGAGCGCACGAGTTGCAGCACCGCGCTTTGCGGACGATCGATAACGACGACGCTCGTCTCCGGCCAGCGCTCGCGACACGATGCGAGCATCGCGGGCAACACGCTCGCCGTCAGCCCGCAACTGCTCGCGAGATGGACGACGCCCGCCTCGCCGCTCGCTTGCGCATGCGGCCGCAGCGTCGCTTCCAGCTCTTCGACCAGTGGCGCGATGCGCGCCAGCAGCCGGCGCCCGGTATCGGTGAGCGCGACTTGCCGCGTCGTGCGATCGAACAGGCGCAGCGCGATTTCATCCTCGAGTTCGCGGATGCTGCGACTCACCGCCGATTGCGTGATACCGAATTCATCGCCCGCGCGGGTGAAACTGCGATGCCGCGCGAGCGTGACGAACAACCTCAATTGATGCAGGGAGATGCTGAGCGTCGGCGCGGCATGCGCATCGGTGTGCTGCGACGTGCGCATGCCCGCCGTCCTCATTGCACCGATGGCTTGCTCGGCGCATCGCTCCAGCCGGACTGGAACGATGCATCGATCGACGATTGCGCGGCCGACTGCGTAACCGTGTTCTCGATCCAGCGGCGGCGCATCGGCGCGAAGACGAACTTGGCGCACAGGCCCGCCGCGATCGACGTCACCGCCGCCGTGATGAACACCGCGTTCCACGAGCCGATGGCGGCCAGCACCGAGGCGAGTGGCACCAGCATCGACGCGGTGCCTTTCGCCGTGTACAGCGTGCCGGCGTTGGCGGCGGCGTACTTGCTGCCGAAGGTATCCGCGCAGGTCGCCGGGAAGATCGAGAAGATCTCGCCCCAGCACAGGAAGGTCAGCGCCGCAAATAGCATGAACATGTACGGGTTATGGCCGAACTGCATCAGCCCGAGCAGCGCCACGCCTTCGCCGAGAAAGATGATGAACATCGTGTTCTCGCGGCCGATCTTGTCCGAGATAAAGCCGCATAACGGACGCGTGAAGCCGTTGCAGAGGTTGTCGATGGACAGCGTCATCTCCAGCAGCGGCAGCGTCACGCCGAGCAGACTCACCGGCATCTTGGCGAAGCCGTATTCCTTCGCTATCGGCCCGAACTGCGCGGTCGCGATCACGCCGCCCGCCGCCACCGCGACGAACATCAGATACAGCACCCAGAAGATCGGCGCGCGCACCATCTGTCCGGTCGTGTAGTCGATCTTGGTCGAGACCACGCGCTTGGCCGGCACGACGTTCGCGGGCGGCTTCGGGCGAACCAGCATCAACGCGAGCACGAAGATGATCACGCCCTGCAGAATGCCGAAGAACATGAACGCGCTTTCGTATCCCGACTTCTGGATCATGTTGGAAATCGGAATGACCGTGACCGCCGCGCCCGCGCCGATGCCCGCGGCCGTCATGCCGGCGGCGAGACCGTGCTTGTCCGGAAACCATTTCAACGCGGTGCCGACGCAGGTTCCGTACACGCAGCCCGCGCCGATGCCCGCGACCACTGCCGCGATATAGAGATGAACCAGCGTGGTGGCGTGCGCGTCGATGATCCAGCCGATCGCCGCGCAGATCGCGCCGCCCATCACGACCGGACGCGGCCCGAACTTGTCGACGAGCCAGCCTTCGATCGGCACGAGCCAGGTTTCGGTGACGATGAAAATCGTGAACGCGGTTTGAATCGCCGCTTGTCCCCAATGGTGTTTCGCATCCATCGGTACGACGAATAAAGTCCACGCGTATTGAAGATTGGCGACCAGCCCCATGCAAATGATGCCGATCACCAACTGGACCCACCTGTTATGACGACGCCCGTGCGACTGCCCGGACACCATCGTGTCTGCGCTTGCCATGTCTGTCTCCGTTATGTCTTCTCAGCGCTCGTACGGCGCTTGATGTCGTGCGAGAAACCGGCGCGGTGCGTCGGCGGCGAGGCGGTCGGTCAGGGGAAATGCTCGGTCCATGCGGCGTGCGCATGCGGCCGTTTGTCCATCAGGGCGATGGATTTGCACATCTGGCAAGCATCCGCGTCAGGCGATCGAAGAATCATTTTCAAGCGATTCCCAATAGAGTCCGGATGGGCTTGAGCGTCGCGTCGGGGCACGCGATGCGCCTTACTACGTGCTGCATGTCCGCTTACAGCATCACAACTCAAGAGGACATGAAAGCATCGTGCTGGAGAAAAACGATTAAGGAAAGTTAGAAAAAATTATTGTATAAATTCATTATCGTGAATGGATGAGGACTCGCCGTGCTGCGTAACGCAACCCTGCGTCAATTGAAGATCTTCGAAACCGTAGCGCGCCGTTTGAGATTTTCCCGCGCGGCGGAAGAGCTCTATCTCACGCAACCGGCCGTCTCCACGCAGGTGAAGCAGCTCGAAGAACACGCGGGTTTGCCCTTGTTCGAACAGCTCGGCAAGCGCATCTTCCTGACGGTGGCCGGTAACGAAATGCCACTACAGCCGCGCCATTCTCGACCAGTTCCGCGAAGCCGACGACGCGATGGCGCGCCTCAAAGGCATCTCCGGCGGCACGCTCAACGTCGCCGTGATCAGCGCGGGCAATTACTTCTTTCCTCGCCTTCTGGCCGCCTTCACGCGACGCAATACCGATGTGCGGCTCAATCTCGCCGTGCATAACCGCGAGGAATTGCTGCATCAGTTATCCGACAATCTCACCGATCTCGCGGTGATGGTTCGTCCGCCGCACGAGCTCGATACCGAGAACATTTCCTTCGCGCCGCATCCGTATGTGATCGTCGCGCCGCCGGATCATCCGCTGGTCGGACGCAAGGACGTGCCGCTCGAAGCGCTCGCGGATGAGCCGTTCATCGTGCGCGAGCGCGGGTCGGATACATGGAATTCGATGGAAGAAGGCTTCGCGGGCCGCCTCACGAACCTCAACATCGCGATGGAAATCACCAGCACGGAAACCATCAAGCAGGCGGTGATTGCGGGCATGGGTCTGAGCTTTCTGTCGGCGCATACGATCAGCATGGAGTTGCAGGTCGGCAAGCTCGCGGTGCTGGATATCGAGGGTTTTCCCGTGATGCTCAACTGGTATGTCGTGCATCGACATCACAAGCGGCTGCCGCCGGTCGCGCTCGCGTTCAAGCATTTCCTCGTCGAAGAAGGCGCGGCGCAGATCGAAGCGATCACGCAGATCGTCGCCACGACCGGTAAGCCGAACGCATAAGAAAAACCGAATACATACTCGAAGAAAGTTTGACTGTTCTGTATGGATGGCTTGGCCTACTCTGCCTGAAAGCCCCCACGGCCATTCAGGAGACGAACATGATCCACACGCAAAGCGACGACCGCGAAGACCACGCGCAAGTGTGCGCGTTCAACACGGCATTCGAAGAACTCGATCTGATGTTTCGATGGGATGCCGAGACGTATCGCTCGCTGGCATCGGCGGACAGCGATTACGGCAAGATCGCGCAGTACATCGAGACGCATTCGCCGCATCTGCTCAAGGCGTATAGCGCGGAGTTTCTGTGCCAGGCGATCGTCGAACGCAAGAATTCGACGATCGATTCGTGCCGGCAAAACACGGTTCAGTATGAAGACAGCACGCAGCGCGCCAAGCTCTGGCGTGCCCGCGACGAGGAATCGGCGCGCGTCTGAGCGTTCGACGATCGGGCAATTAAAAGGGCGATTCGGGATTCCGAATCGCCCTTTTCTATTTACTACGACGCCAGCGATACCCAAACGGCCTTAGGCTCGGTGAAGTTCTCGATGGCAACATCTCCATGCTCGCGGCCGAAACCCGAATCGCCCGCGCCGCCCCAGGGCAGACGCACGTCCGTATAGCCGTAGGTATTGACCCAGACCGTGCCGGCGCGCAGTTCCGCCGCCATCCGATGCACGCGTCCGATATCCGCGCTCCACACGCCCGCGGCCAGACTGAACGCCGTGCCGTTGGCGATGCGAATGGCGTCGGCTTCGTCATCGAACGGAATGACGCTCGCCACCGGTCCGAAGATCTCTTCCTGCGAGATACGCATTTCGTGCGCGACGTTCGCGAAAACCGTCGGCTCGACAAAATACCCGCGATCGCCGATGCGCCGTCCGCCCGTCACCAGCGACGCGCCCTCGCTCCTGCCGATATCCACGTAATCGAGCACGGTTTTCATCTGCTTGGCGGAGATGACCGGGCCCATATTGGTCTCGCGCTTCGACGGATCGCCGAGCTTGATGGTGCGCGCGCGTTGCGCCAGCCGCTCGACGACATCGTCGTACACGGCGCGCTGCGCGAGAATGCGTGAACCGGCCGAACAGACCTGCCCCGCGTTGAAGAAGATGCCGGACGCCGCCGCGCGCACGGCGCTGTCGATATTGGCATCCGCGAAAATCACGTTGGCGGACTTGCCGCCCAACTCGAGCGTGACGCGCTTGAAGTTGCCCGCCGCGCCCGACCGACGGCGACCCGGTAAACGTCACCTTGTCGATGCCCGGATGCGCGACCAGCGCATCGCCGACGACCGAACCCTTGCCCGTCACGATATTCAGCACGCCGGCTTCGAGCGCGAGGCGGCCGATCATCAGCGCGGACAGCGGCGTGATCTCGGCGGGCTTGACGATCAGCGTGCAACCGCAGGCGAGCGCGGGCGCGATCTTCCACATGCCGATCATCAGCGGGAAATTCCACGGCACGATCGCCGCGACGACGCCGACCGGTTCGCGCACCGTGTAGGTCAGCGCATCGGGACGCGCGGGCACGACCTGGCCGTTGATCTTGTCGCACCATCCGGCGTAATAGGCGAGCATATCGATGGCGGCTGGCACGTCCTGACGCTGCACTGCGGCAATCGGCTTGCCGCCGTCGAGACTTTCCAGCGCGGCGAGTTCTTCCTGATTGTCGCGCAGCAGATCGGCGAGCTTCATCAGGATGCGTCCGCGTTCCGCCGCGCGGATGGCGTTCCACGGCTTGAGCGCCGCGCGCGCCGCGAGCACGGCCCGATCGACATCGGCGGACGTGCTTTGCGCGACATGCGCGATGGTGTTTTCGGTGGCGGGATCGAGGTTGTTCGAATATTCGCCGCCGCCCGGCGCGACGAACTCGCCGTTGATCAGCAACTCGTAGCGCTTCACATCCGCTGTGCTTTCCATGTCTCGCTCCGTTTATAGTCGAATCGCTCCATGGTGGGACAGAACATCTATCCACGAAAGCAAAAGATTTTTATTGTTTGTATAGAGCGTGGTGTATGGGTGGATATAGCGGGCGATTTTTTAATGCCCTGGACGGCACCGCCCATGGCACAGATGGCCTTAGTGCTTCGACTTGCCCATGATCGCATCGAGCGATTCGCCGATCACGAGAATTTCCGTGCGACGGTTCTTTGCCTGACCTTCCGGCGTGTCGTTGCTGGCTGCCGGACGATCGTAGGCGAAGCCCTTCGTCGTGATGCGCGACGCGACGATGCCGCGCTGTTCGAGCGCGCCGGCAACCGTTTGCGCGCGAGCTTCGGACAGCGCCTGATTGTATTCGTGCGTGCCGGTGTTGTCCGTGTGGCCTTCGACGATCACCGACTTCGTGCTGCGCTTGAGCAGCACGACCGCGCGGTTGATGGCCGGACCGGAATCCGCGCGCAACGCCGACTTGTCGAAGTCGAACAGCACGCGATCCGGCAGACGCACCTGCACGCCTTCCTTGATCTGCGACACTTCGATACCGACTTGCTGATTGAGCGCGGTCTCCTGATCGCGATTCGGACCGCTCGCGCAGGCCGACAACAGCGTGATGGACAACGCACAAGTGGCGATGGACAAGACGTTCTTCATGTTTTTTTACTTTCTAGCTAGTGGATAAATCGTTGGCGCGACGCGCTTTCGCTCGATCGCACCGACATGGCGCGGCAGGATGCAGCGAACCAAGCATGTTTCGTGTGATTCGGCGACGCGTTCTTGCGTGAGCATCGATCGCGGCGAATCGCACTCTATCGCGTTGCAAGCCGTCTTTACGCGCAAATGCGGCGAAGTGAAAAATTTTGACAAGCTGGTTGATTTCGTCTTTCGGTCGAGGTTGAGCGAGCGAATTTTCAATCGTGAAACTTTATTACGCATTTCGAATTCTTTTTATTCGACTAAGGCAGGCTTGTGCCCACAAAGACGCGACAAGGTACCATTCGTCTTTTACCCGATTGAAACTGCTATGGCTTACTTCAGCGCCGGCGTCGAATACGCTCTGCACTGTTTGCTGTGGATCGCCCGTCCGATGCACGCGCGCCCCAGCAGCCGCGATCTCGCGGAACTACAGGGCGTGCCCGTCGCTTACATGGCGAAGATTTTTCCGAAGCTGGAAAAGGCCGGCATTCTGCAGGCGTCGGAAGGCATTCGCGGCGGATATGCGCTCGCGCGGCCGGCAAACCGGATCAGCGTGCTGGACGTGGCCGATGCAATCGATGGCGAGAAGCAGTTATTCGATTGCCAGGAAGTGCGCGGACGATGCGCGCTGTTCGAAGGCGATGCGCCGAAATGGGCGAGCAACGGCGTCTGCGAAATTCACGCCGTGATGCTGCGCGCGGAGAAATTGATGCGCGAAGAGTTGGCCGCGACGACGCTCGCCGCTCTAAACGACGGCGTCGCGAAAAAGGAACCGGCGCGGTTCGCGCATAGCGTGGTGGACTGGTTCGACGCGCGCTCCGACGCGCGCGACCAGGCGCGTCAGGAGGGCGTCATGAATCGCAAGAGCAAGGCTCGGTGAGCGCTGCTCTGCGCTTCGATCCGCGTGTTTAGACTAGACGACGCGTGGGATCGGCCGCGGCAAACGCTTCGGCAAGATCCGCACGCGGCGGATAAATCCAGATCGTGTTGATCTGCCGCTTGAGGTCCTTGGCCTCCTTGCCCGCGAGTTTGACCTTGCGATCCCAGCCTTCGGTCAGCACGGCGCCCCACGGACCGAGATCCAGACAGGTGACGTAGCCGACCTGATCGTACGGAATGATGGCGATATCGAGCAAATCGGCCGCTGCGTTGTGGCCTGCCGAGCGACCGAGATTCATCGCGTGTTGGCAGGACATCAGCGCGTGATTGCCGTTGTCGTCGGTGGCAGCGAACGCCGTATCGCCGGCCGCGAAGATTCGATCCTGACCGACGACGCGCAATTCAGGCGTCACATGCAGACGGCCCTGCCGATCGCGCTCGGCGTCGATCTGTTGCGTGAGTTCGTTCGCCTGCAGGCCGGCCGTCCAGATGACCGTCGCGCCGTCGATGCGCGAACCATCGGCCAGAAGCACGCCGTTCGCATCGATCGATGCGACGCCCGCGCCGAGTTTCAACGTGACGCCGAGTTCTCGCAGCGCGTCTTCGATCACCGGACGCGGCCCCGGCCCGAGGTCTGGACCAATCACATCCGCCCGCTCGACGACGATGACGTTCACATGCGCGTCGGTGCCGAGGACTTGCCGCAAACGTGCCGGCATTTCCGCTGCGGTTTCGATCCCCGTGAATCCGCCGCCTGCGATGACGACGGTATTGCGCGCGGGCGTATCGGGACGATCGGCGAGACCGTCGAGATGGCGTTGCAGGTTCTGCGCGGCGGCAAGCGTGTCGTTGTTGAACGTGTGCGCATCGAGGCCGGGGATGTCGGGTTTCGCGAGTTTGCTTCCGGTTACGAGAATCAGTCGATCGTAATCGATCGATGCTTCTTCTCCATGCGTGTTTCGATAGATGACGCGGTTGTTCGCGACGTCGATCTTGTTCGCGTATCATCGGTCACATCAACCAGTAGAGGACCTCGTTCAGCCTCGCCCGGCAAATCTTGCCAAAGCCAGCGACGCGAGGTCAGAGGGCTGATCTCACGAACCAGATCGACCACGCCCGGTGCGACGGCTAAGTTCTCGCTGGCGTCGGGCGGGGATGGTCGATACGCCCAGTCCTCCAGTGCGCGCGTATGCAGCAGCAGATATAGATGCGGCGCACTCGGAAAGTCATTTGGCGGCAAACCGTCACCTAGCATTTCAGACACCCCAGAACTTGGCTCGACTATTGGCATACTCATCGCCCATGCCCCTTCATGCACGGACAGTCTGCCAAAAGGCATGTCCCATCGGGCTGCTTGCCGCACAGTCGATCCAGAGGTTTGCCCGATGCCGGCGTGCCTTTCATTGCAAAGCTATTGCCCGCTCCACTACCCGGATTGGTCATCGGCCCCTTGAGCTTGATCGCGATGCCTTCGATCGTGACGCCGGCGCTGTCGATCGTGATCGTGCCGCCTGACGAGGGATTTCGTCATCATCTCACTCACCAGTTCGGACTGGCGCAGTCTGCGCAAGGTCGAACGGGATCTGGAGCATCTCGAAGCGGGCGACGGCTATCTGCAGCGTGCGGCCCAGCGGCGAGCTCAGAACGAGGCCGATAAGCAGGCTGGTCATGGCATGACGTCCGGCGACGTCAAAGCGTTTCTTGAGGCCATCGCTCACCACGCAGACCCCAAAGCAACACGTGCGCCTACGAGTGGATGTTCGTCGCACACGACGCTACAGTGCGACCGCGCTTCACCCACACGGGGACAGCGGCGGGAACTTCAGATATGCAGGTGCCTGTTTCGGTGAACAGATAAGGATGACTAACGATGCATTCGAACCATCCCAAGCTAGCGAGAAGAACGGCGCCCGCCCCTTACGTGACCGTGGCGCGTGCCGCCGAGCTTACCGGGCTCTCCGAGAAAGCCATCCGCCGCAAGATCGAGGACGGCAAGTGGATCGAAGGCCGCGAATACCGCCGCGCGCCCGATGGCGGCATCTTCATTTCAATGACCGGATTTCAAGAATGGCTAAAACAACGGGAGGCGTAGAAGTTCGCGCCGCCTCCATTCGCCTGAGCTTCACCGCACTTGGCGCGCGCTATCGGCGCACGCTGACGATCGAGGGTGCGGCTGGGCTGTGCTGCCGACGCCTTCGAACATCAAATACGCCAATCGCCTCATCGTCGAGATCTGCGATCGTATCAAGGCGGGTACCTTCAGCATGGCGGAGTACTTTCCTGAAGAGATGACGTCGGTAATTGTGCCGGCACCCAAAGAGGAGCCCGCTCAGGAGCCCGTGGAACAAGCTCCCGTCGAACCGCCGCCGGTGAAATCGGCTGAAGCGTCGACGCCGAAACGCCGAGAGAAAAAAGCGCCCGAACTCACCATCGAAGGATGGCCCACGCAATGGCTCGGCATGACCCGTATCGAGACCTCCACGCGCATCGGCTACGACGCCGCCGTCAAGTTCTGGATCCGCGCCTCGTACGACGATCGCAATCGCCGGTTAGGCACATTGTCGCTCGCCTCGCTCAAGCTCTCAGATGTGCTGACCGCGATCGCCAGCCGACGCGAACTCTCGGGCAAAACCATCAACAATTACGTGTCGGTGCTGCGCTTGGCGCTGAGCGTGGCGGTCGCCGACAAGTTGATGTCGACCAACGTCGCGGAGGCCGTGACCCGTGCCAAGCATCAGCGTCAGGCCACTGACCCGTTCTCGCGCGAGGAATCCGAAGCGATTATCGCGGAGGCCGCCGCCGTCGATCCGCAGATCCACAATTACATCGAGTTCTGGTTCTGGTCGGGGCTGCGCACGTCGGAAATCAATGGGCTGAGTGGCGTTATGTCGACTTTCGCGACAACACCATCGCGATCGAGCGCGTGCTGGTGGCCGGGGAAGAGAAGAACCGCACCAAGACGGCGGAGGCGCGCCTGGTGCGCCTCAATAGCCGGTCGTACGCGGCGCTGACGCGGCAGCGCGCCTTCACCCAAGTGGCCGGTGGACGGGTGTTTCGGGATCCGCGCACGAGCAAGCCATGGCACAGCGAGGAGGCGTTTCAACGGGTCTTCTGGGCGCGAATCTTGAAGCGCCTCGGCATCCGTTATCGCCGCCCGTACAACATGCGGCATTGTATGCGACGAGCATGCTGATGGCCGGCATGACGCCTGCGTTCTGCGCGCGCCAGTTGGGTCACACGGTCGAGATGTTCGCACACCTACGCGAAGTGGATCGACGGCAGTCAGAACGATGCCGAGATGGCCCGATTGGAGAATGCACTGATCGGTCCTAACGCGATCATCAGTAGCTTTTTATGCATTTCATCGTCCGCTGAATCGACCCGCTAGCGCGCGGCCGCCTGATATTTTTACGAGCAAGTTCAGTCGGTCAGAGCCTTGACTATTCTCATTGCGACCCTGAGTTCCCTGCTCGCGGCCAAGTGTGAGCGACTCGTAGCCGGTGTTGTCTGCAAACTGCGCGATAATCGCTAAGTCGTGAGTGGCTTTGCGGCTAATTCAGTGTTCGTCAAAGCAAGCGCACTCCGTTAGCTGACGCGGATGCTCTCTGGGCAAACACCGGATCGAAAACAATCGAGAATTTAAGGGAACGAAATGACGAGACCAAAACGGAAGCCGGACGACTCGATGGGCTCACTCTTTGAAGAAAACTACCTTGTCCGTACGTTGGGTCATATCGCTCACGATCCGGAGGTCGCGCTCACTGAGCTGGTGGCTAACGCTTGGGATGCCGGAGCATCATTGGTCGATCTAACTATTCCACCAATGCGTGACCATCGTCTTGACAGTTCAAGACGATGGTCACGGCATGACTGCAGCGCACTTCAAAGCGCGTTGGATGAAACTTGGCTATGACCGGACAAAGCATCAGGGCTCGGGCGTGGAGTTCCCGCCAGAGCGAAAAGGGTGGCGGCGGCGGGCCTATGGGCGCAATGGCGTCGGACGGCATGGCTTATTGTGTTTTGCGGACCAATATTCGGTAGAAACGTGGCGCGAGGACAAAGGCGCCAGTTTTGACATCGGCACGCAAGGGCAGGAGTCGCCCTTTAAGATTGAGAAGGAAGGTGCCTTCTTGAGAGCGGGCCATGGAACGAGACTCTCGGTAATTGTTGAGCGACATCTGCCCGACCCGGACCGGATCCGGGAAATCCTGTCCGCCCGCTTCTTGCATGATCCGCAGTTCGTTGTACGAGTCAATGCTCAGTCCGTCGAATTGGCCGACCAAACGGGGCTCATCGAGCGAATGGACCTTTCGATCGACGGGTGTCCGCCGGCGGAGGCCTACGTCGTGGACTCAACGCGAGTTGCCAAGTCGACGATCTACCAAGGGATCGCCTTCTGGGTAAATGGTCGATTGGTCGGCACTCCCGGTTGGATCGTTGGGTCTGAGGCGGTCCTTGACGGTCGCGCTCGATTTGCGAAACGCTATTCAATTGTAGTCAAGACCAGCGATAGCTGGATGTCAGCAATCGAGCCTGACTGGGCGCGATTCAAGCCTGGGCCAAACGTGGATGCGCTATTCGTGGTGGTTAGGCGATATGTCCAAGGCGTGTTCGCGTCGTTGTCTTCCACTCTTGTTGAGGAGAGTTCGGAAGACGCGCTTATTCGCAATCGCGAACAGTTTAAAGAGCTTTCGCCACTCGGTCGCGCTGAGGTGGCAACCTTCGCACGCGAGTTGGTGAAGACCACGCCCACGGTCTCCCAAGACGTGCTTTCCGCTGCGGTTCAGGCTCTGATCAATTTGGAAAAAGCACGCGGTGGTGCCGCTCTGCTTGAAAAGCTCACCAAGCTTGACGAATCGGACATCGATGGACTCGACCGCCTTCTGGGTCAGTGGACCGTCCGCGACGCTTTATCGGTGCTTGATGAGATCGATCATCGCCTGGCCGTGCTGGCGGCCATAGAAAAGCTGTGCGGAGACGAAACTACGGACGAACTGCACACGCTACATCCCTTGGTCACGCAAGCTCGCTGGCTATTTGGGCCAGAATTTGACAGTAACGAATATACGTCGAATATCAGCCTGCGCACGGCTGCCGAGAAGATCTTCAAGAAGAGATTGTCCGCCGACGCGTTCACCAACGCCAAACAACGCCCGGACATCGTGGTGCTCACTGATGCGACGTGTTCAATCTACGGCACCGAGGGATTTGACCCAGCTGATCCGACACTCACGCACATTCAAAACGTGCTGATCATCGAACTCAATAAGGGGAAGTCCGCGATCGGGCGCGAAGAAATGAATCAGGCCGACGGTTATGTGCAGGATTTTCTTGGCAGCGGCGCACTCGATGGCACTCCGATGTTCAGGGCCTTTGTGGTAGGGCACGAAATCGCCGCGAAGACAACGCGTGAGAAGGAGCTCAAAGAGGAAGGCGTTTTGCGCGGTCGGGTTCGGGCTGTTACGTCGTCTGGCCTGCAAAATTGAATTTGCCGGAATGGACCCGACGACGCAGTCTGGTGCAGACGTAAACGCACATCTCAGCCAGGTCTGCAGCGCACGAGTAGAGGTTGAGGCATGACGTTGAGC
>NZ_LFJJ01000132.1 GCF_001189365.1 Candidatus Burkholderia verschuerenii
GCTCAACGTCATGCCTCAACCTCTACTCGTGCGCTGCAGACCTGGCTGAGATGTGCGTTTACGTCTGCACCAGACTGCGTCGTCGGGTCCATTCCGGCAAATTCAATTTTGCAGGCCAGACGAAGTACGCGTGCTGCGCGAATTCAACAGCGCGCTGGCAAGCTGCAAGGAGTTCGCGTTCTCCGTCGTCGATGGCGACGAACCGACCTCGCCCGCGCAGTGGTATGTCGCGGGCGTGCCAGCAATCGAGCGGCTGGAAATGGGCGTTGGCGGAACCGGCGGTGAGTCGGTGGGGAAGCTTGCAGTAACTCGAGGATGACGCAAAAAAGCGCGGTTGCTTCTCAGCAAACCGCGCTTTTTCTTTCCGTCGAACGGCAGGCGTTAAGCCTCCACGTCCTCCAGACTCAGCATCTCCGTCTGGTCGTTATACGAGAAGATTTCCCCGTATCGTCCCCAGTCGATGACCGCGTCGAGCGTTTCCTGCGCGGCGCTATCGGACAGAAAATCCTCCAGCTCCTGCTCGAAGCGCACGCGCGGCGCGCGATGCCCCGGCCGCTCGTTGAGCACCTTCTTGATCCGCGCCGCCAGCGGCACATGCCGCAGCAAATGCTCGGCGAACATCATCTTGCGTTCCTGCGTGCCGAATTCCGCGAACACGCGCGCCTGCGGCGTCAGGAAGATGTCGCCCTCGCGCACATCGGCGAAACCGAGATGCTGCAGCACTTCGGCGATCGGAAACAGTTCGTCGACCTCGAGATGCAGCGTCCGCGCGATTTCCGGCATGTCCGCGCGGCCGTGATACGGCGCGGCGGCGAGCGTTTCGATCAGACCGGCCATCAGGTTGGTCGACACCGACGGCAACCAGCTGCCGAGTTCCAGGCCCTTCTTCTTCGAATCGTCGAGCTGGCGCGCGGTCATCTTCGCGTAAATATCGTCGACGAGCTTGCGGAACGCCGGATCCAGACGATTGCGCGGATGCTTGAACGGCACCTTGATCTCGGCCATCACGCGGCCCGGATTCGACGACAGCACGAGAATCCGGTCGCACATGAACACCGCTTCCTCGATGTTGTGCGTGACGATCAGCACCGACTTGATCGGCAGCCGCCCTTGCGTCCACAGATCGAGCAGATCGGTACGCAGGTTTTCGGCGGTCAGCACGTCGAGCGCGGAGAACGGCTCGTCCATCAGCAGCAAGGTTGGATCGACGACCAGCGCGCGCGCGAAACCCACGCGCTGCCGCATGCCGCCCGACAACTCGCGCGGATACGCATTCTCGAAGCCGTCGAGACCGATCAAGTCGATCGCGGCCAGCGCGCGTTCGCGACGTTCGCGCGCGGCGACGCCCTGCGCTTCCAGACCGGCTTCCACGTTCTGCAGCACGGTCAGCCACGGAAACAGCGCGAAGGTCTGAAACACCATCGCCACGCCCTTCGCGGGACCGCGCAAGGGCTCGTTCAGATAGGTCACCTCACCGGCCGTCGGCGAGATCAGCCCGGAGATGATGCGCAACAGCGTCGACTTGCCCGAACCGGAACGGCCGAGCAGACCGACGATCTCGCCTTCGCGCAGCGAGAGATTGGCGTCGTCGAGTACGAGCAGTTCGCCCTGCGTCTTGTTGAAGCCACGGCTCACGTTCGAGATACGCATGATCTCGTCGCCGAGACGCGGCGGCGTGCCCGGCGGCGTCTTGCCCGATGTGCGCTGGAAAGTTTGCGCGGCGGACGTCGGCGTATTTTTTGGGTTTTGCATCGGAGCTCGTCCTCAATCCAGTCGAAGTCTTGATTCGGCGTAGGCGTACAGCGGACGCCACAGCAAGCGGTTGAACAGCGTGACGAACAGCGACATCACGGCGATGCCCAGGATGATCTTCGGATAAGCGCCGTCGGCGGTCGTCTGCGCGATATACGAGCCGAGGCCGTGCGCCACCACCTGCGTCTTGCCCCACGACACCGCTTCCGCGACGATGCTCGCATTCCACGCGCCGCCCGACGCCGTGATCGCGCCGGTGATATAGAAGGGGAAAATGCCCGGCAGCATGCAGTTCTTCCACCACTGCCAGCCGCGAATCTGAAAGTTGGCCGCAGCCTCGCGGTAATCGTTCGGATAGGCCGACGCGCCCGCGATCACGTTGAACAGGATATACCACTGCGTCCCGAGCACGATCAGCGGCGAGAGCCAGATATCTGGGTTCAGGTTGAAGCGCACGATCACCACGACGAACACCGGGAACAGCAGATTCGCCGGGAACGCGGCGAGGAACTGCGCGAGCGGCTGGATCTTCTCGGCGAGCGCCGGACGCAAGCCGATCAGCACGCCGATCGGCACCCAGATCACCGAGGCGATCGCGATCAGCACGACCACACGAATCAGCGTGATGAAGCCGAGCACGAACACATGGCCGACTTCGCCCCACGACACGCCCGTCGCCACGAACGACACCACCTTCCACACGACAAACGCGGTCAGCAGCAACAAGGCCGCGCCCCAGGTGATATCGCCGGTTCGGGTGGAGGGCATCGGCGGACGGATATTGCCGAGATTGCCGAGCGGAATGCGCACCCGCTCCAGCGGCGGAAGCTTGATCGGCACGCGCGCGGCCTTCGCGAGCAGCCAGCCCGCCGGCACCAGCAACTGGTGAATCAGGCGCGTGCGGCGGATCAGGTCGAGCAGCCAGGATTCGGGCGCATCGCCGGAACTGGTGTTCTCCATGCGGAACTTGTCGGCCCACGCCACCAGCGGACGGAACATCAACTGGTCATAGGCGAGGATGACGACGATCATCGCCAGGATCACCCAGCCGATCGCGCCGAGATTGCGCTCGCCGATGGCCGCCGCCAGATACGCGCCCACGCCCGGCAGCACGATGGTCCGGTTGCCGACCGTGATCGCTTCCGAGGCGACCACGAAGAACCAGCCGCCCGACATCGACATCATCATGTTCCAGATGAGGCCGGGCATCGAGAACGGCACTTCGAGCTTCCAGAAGCGCTGCCAGTTGGTGAGATGAAAGCCGCGCGATACTTCGTCCAGATCGCGCGGCACCGTGCGCAGCGACTGGTAGAAGCTGAAGGTCATGTTCCACGCCTGGCTCGTGAAGATGGCGAAGATCGCCGCGCATTCCGCGCCGATTACGCGGCCCGGGAACATCGCGAGGAAGAAGGTCACCGTAAACGAGATGTAGCCCAGCACTGGCACCGACTGCAGGATGTCCAGAATCGGCACCAGCACGACCGACGCGCGCCGGCTTTTCGCCGCGAGCGTGCCGTAGATCAGCGTGAAGATCAGCGACGCGAGCATCGCCAGCAGCATGCGCAGGGTCGTGCGTAACGCGTATTCGGGAAGATTGGCGGGATCGAGCGAGATCGCGGCCGACTGCAAGGTCGACATCGGCGCCATCGTCTCGTGGAAACCCACCGTCGCCAGCGCGATGATGCAGATGATCATCGGGAAGGCGATGAAGTCCCAGCGGTTGGGCAGAAGCCGCCAGACCGACGCGTTCGCCGTCCGATTCAGATTGAAGCCAAATTCCATTCCACGCCCTCCCCGTCAATCTTTGATGCCGCCGCGTACACGCGGGTTCGATACTTCGGACGATCGTCACGCTCGTTGGTCTTTTACGCCCGTCGAGCAGTCGCCGGGCAAGACGCCGTTGCCCGGAAGCGCCGCTCGACGTACAACGCGCCGCCCCGCCTTCAGGCATACACACACGGCGGAGCTTTCGCCGTCGCACGGAACGATCCGCGTCGAACCGTGGGACGCTACACCAAACCGCGTGACGGACACAACCTTCGCCGGACGGTCTATGTCATTCCTGTGATCTTTCTGTTGCTCTTCGGCACAACGAAGGCAAAATGAAGGGGCGACGAACCCGATGCGCGCTTTCGAGCCCTTCTCAGCCGGCCTGCCAGCCGTCAGCGACGCGAGATTCGCGATACGCACGCACGACGCGTCGAGAAGGCAAGAAGCGCACCGGCTTCGTCGACCTGCTGTACCGGACGCGCGCGAACGTCAAGACGTATGAATGCCTACAAAGGCATACATACGACAAGGCGCTTGATAGGCGACAAAAAACATCGTCCAATCTTGGCTATCACAAACAAAATATTGAGCGCCGATGCAATGCGTGACGCTATCCTCGAGACCTTCGACCGCTTTAGCCGCTGCCGTCGCCCGCGCCGGGCGTGAGCCGCGCGCGCGTGTCCGGCGCGGAACGCGGCTGCTTCCGGGCGGCGATTATCCCGTTTTTGACGAGCGGCGGCGAGTCCCTCGCGGCCCGTCTTCCGGCTTTTTCGCCGGTTCGCGGCGGCGCGTGCCGTCCGGGCGAGGCGTAAGCCCACGCGTCGGCCCGACGGCGATGAAAAAGATCATCCTGCCCCGTCTGATCCTCACGCTCGGCATGGCGTTGCTGGCCCTCGTGTGCTGGATCGCGGCCGGCTTTCTGTCGGACCGCATGGTGCAGCAGGAGATGACGTCGACGGTGCGCACGGAGCGGCAGATGGCGGCATCGATCGTCGACAACATGGCGCAGATCATCGCGAGCGATCTGGCGATGTCGCGCGCCATTCCGGCCACGCTCGCGCAGATGGACCTCACGCAGCGGGCGCTCGCGCAGTCGCGGCATTATGCCTCGAACCCCGGCGGCACGGAAAGCCAGCGGCGCATCCGCTGGACCGCGCATCCGGCGCTGGCAAAGGTCAACCGCTTTCTGCACGACGCGCAAGGCTTCTCCGGCCTCGACTCGATCTGGCTGGTCAACGACCAGGGCTTCTGCATCGCGTCGAGCAATGCGGAGGACGCCAACAGCTTCATCGGCTACGACATGAGCGGCCCGTCTACGTGATGCGCGCGCTGCTCGGCGGCTTCTCCGAGATGTACGGCGTCGGGCGATTGTCGGGCGAACCGGGCATTTTCATCGCCGCGCCGGCTTACGAGGACGGCATGCTGGTGGGCGCGGTGATCGCCAAGGTGAGCGAGCATCGACCGTTTGCGACACTGGGTCTCGCGCGCCGGCACCTTCGTGACCGACGAAAACGGCGTCGTGGTGATGGCCGCACGACGGCAAGCTCGAAAACGAAGCGCTGCCCGATACGCCCGTCACCCGCATGACGCCGCGCGAACGGCTCGAACACTACAGCCGCGAGGCGTTTCCCGAACTGCGCGTGGTGCCCGTCGGCGACCGGATGCGCGAATCCGCGCAGTGGCTCGCGCCGACGCTCGCGCAGAGCTTCTACACCACCAACGGCGCCAGCGTGCCGTCGCTGTACGACGAGCGCACCGGCCTGAATTCGGGGCTGTCGGCGCATATCGTCCATCCGCTCACGACCTGGCCGGAAATCAGCCGCAATCACAGCCGCGACCGCATCCTCGTGTTTCTGACGATGCTCGGCATCGCCACGCTGGCGCTGGTGATCGCCACGTCGTATTCGCGCGAACGGCGGCTGCATCGCGCCACGCGCGATCTCGCCGAGCAGTTGCAGTCGGCCAACACGCTGCTGTCGGCGGAAGCCCGCCACGACGCGCTGACCGGCGCGCTGTCGCGACGCTACTTCCTCGACACGCTGCGGCACGAGATCGAACTGGCGCGCTCGATGGTCACGCCGCTGTCGGTGGCCATCGCCGATCTCGATCACTTCAAGCAGATCAACGACCGCTTCGGCCATGCATCGGGCGACCGGGCGCTGGAGCATTTCGTCGAAGTCTGCCGCGCGCAACTGCGCCCGAGCGATGCGATCGGCCGGCTGGGCGGCGAGGAATTCGGCATTCTGCTGCCGCAAACCTCGCTCGCCGATGCGCAGGCCGTGCTGGAATGGCTCGCAAGCGGTTTCATCACGAGCACTGCGCGCATTTGCCGGACGACGCGGTGCTGTCGGTGAGCATCGGCATCACCGAACTCGCTCGCGACGACGCGCTCGAGTGGATCCTGTCGCGCGCCGACCTGGCGCTCTACGAAGCTAAATCGCGCGGCCGCGACCGCAGCGAGGTGCGCCCCGCCGATTCCGCGCCCTCCGCGCGCCATCCGGAAAATTCGCTGGCCGGCAAGTAAGACCGCCCCGCTTCCGCACCCTTTGAATGCACGGTCATGCGCTCATCGCGACGCGCGCGCAGCGCACAGGTATCATCGATGTTCAATCGAAAGCGCTGCTGTCATCGGAGGTTTGCATGAAGGGAAATCTGGTCATCGTGTGCCGCGATCAGGACGCTGAAACGTTCGACCATCTGCTCGCCGAGTATGGCTCGTTCCAGACGCGGCTCTCGTCGACGACATGGTTCCTCAAGATCGATCTCGCGCCGGAAGTCATCCAGGAGGAAATCCTCTCGCGCCTCGGCAAGTACACGACGCACTACATCTTCGAGGCATCCACCGTGACGTACAACACGGTGGACAGCGAAGCCGCGTCGGCGCTGGATACGCTGTTCGACTGACCGGCGCACGGCGCGCAAACGACAACGCCTTCGGCGCGGCCGAAGGCGTGTGCAGGGCGCATCGCATGGCGAGCGCTTACGCGGTGCGTTCCTCGTGCTGCGAACCGGCGCGACGTTCCGCGACGACCTTGGTGGCCGGATCGAAGGGAAAGGTCATCGTGACGCGCAGGCCGCCTTCCGCGGCGTTGCCGATCTCGCACGCGCCGCGCGAGCCGGTCGACGATGGCAAGCCCCAGCCCGCTGTGACCGCTGCCGCCGCGCGCCGGATCGAGCCGCACGAACGGCCGGCTCGCCTTGATGAGATCGTCCGGCGCGATGCCCTTGCCGTGGTCGGACACCACCAGTTCCCAATGTTTCGCCATGCGCCGCGTCTCGATGACGACCGGCGGCGCGCCATACGCGTGCGCGTTGTCGAGCAGATTGGATAACAGGCGGTCGAGCGTGGCCGCCGGCAGCGCGAAGCCCGGTCCGGCTTCCAGATTCAGCCGGATCGGCTCGCCGTTCGGCGACACTGCCTTGTAAGCCCGCGCGATGCGCTCGCACTGCTCGTCCACGCCGACCGGCTCGCTGCCGTCCGGCCGGTCGTGCGCGAACACCAGAAACTGATCGACGATATGCGCCATCGAATCGACGTCGCGCACCACGCCGTCGCGCATCTTTTCGTCGTCCATCATCTCGGCGCGCAAGCGCAAGCGCAGGCGCGCGAGCGGCGTCTTCAGATCGTGCGCGACGCCCGCGAGCATCACCGCGCGATCGCTTTCTGTCTGCGAGACTTCGCGCACCATCGTGTTGAAGCCGTGGGTGAGCTGCCGCAATTCGCGCGGGCCGCGTTCCGGCACGGGCGGCGTGGGCATGCCGCGCCCGAAGCGCTGCACCGCCTGCGCCAGCGCCCGCAGCGGCGACTGCAACTGCCACGCGGCGAACAGCGCGGCCAGCACCGCGCACGAGAAGATCAGCGCGAGCCACACCAGCATGCGATCGCGCGAGCGCGGCGGGCGCAGCGGCTGCACCGGCACGACGATCCAGCCCGGGTCCTTGGCGCCGTGCACCCAGACGCTCGGCGGCGCGCCGGGCTCGTTCAGGCGCACGTCGGTGCCTTCGGGCAGGCGGTCTTTCAGGTCTTCGAGAAAGCGTTGCAGCGGCGGTGGCGTGTCTTCATCGGGCAGGCGCGGCACTTCGGGGCTGCGCAAATCGACGACCCGCACGCGCGGCGGCAAGGGTTGATCCGGCGTATTGCTGATGTGCTGACGCACCGCCTCGACGAGAAACACGGCTTCCTCGACGGCGAAGCTCGTCTGCACGTTGTCGCGTTCGAAGCGGATGATCGCAAACCACGCGACATGCGACAACACCAGCATGCCGATGACGATGACGACCAGCCGTCCGAACAGACTGTCAATTGGCCGGCGCATTTTGCTCGCCGTCGGGCACGAACACGTAACCGCGCCCGCGCACCGTTTGAATGAAACGCGGCGCGGATGGATCGGTCTCCAGAATGCGCCGCAGTCGCCACACCTGCACGTCGATGCCGCGGTCGGTGCCGTCGTATTCCGGCCCGTGCAGCAATTCGAGCAGGCGCTCGCGCGTGAGCGTGCGCATCGGGTTGTTGACGAAAATTTTCAGGAGCGCGAATTCGCTGCCGGACAGCGTGATCGGACGATCGTCCTGTTGCAGCGTGCGCGACTGGAAATCCAGCCGGAAGCGGCCGAACGAATACGGCTCGCGCTGCTCCGGCGCCGCCGACGGCACCGTACGGCGGCAGGCGCAGCACGGCCTGCACGCGCGCCAGCAGTTCGCGGGGATTGAACGGCTTGCCGAGGTAATCGTCCGCGCCGAGTTCCAGACCGACGATGCGGTCCACGTCGTCCGCGCGGGCGGTCAGCATGATCACGGGGATGTTGTCGCCGGAGGCGCGCAGCGATTTCAGCGCGGTCAGGCCGTCGACGCCCGGCATCATCAGATCGAGCACGATCAGATCCGGCCGCTCGCGTTCGATACGGCGTTCGAGTCCACCGGCGTCGTGCAGCACCGAGACTTCGATGCCCTGCCGGACCAGATAGTCGCGCAGAAGATCGCGCAGTTCGGCGTCGTCGTCGACGACAAGTATTTGCGTAGTCATGGGACGGAGTTTAGCGCGTGAGTCGGGCGGCGATTGATGACAAGCCTGCCGCAAGGGTTACGGGGTGTTACGACGAAAGCAGTGCGTAAACCTGCGTAATAAGCTCCAACCATGCCGTAACACGCGGGTCTTTGCCAAGCCCTACGCTGTGTCTCACCGACAAGGACAGGTTCTTCACGCGAAAGCGAAACCTCGTCGCTTCGGCATCGACAACAATGATGGGAGTTCACGATGGGCAAGCAATACCGCATCCTTACCGCCGCCGCGACCGCGATCGCGCTGACCATCGGCACGGCCTACGCCGCCAGCAACGACGCCCCGCCCGCGCCGCCCCCCGGCGGTCCCGGCATGATGATGGGCGGACCCGGCGGTCATCGCATGGAAGAACGCATGAAGAAGCAGATGGACGAGCTGCACGCCCAGCTGAAGCTCAATGCGGATCAGGAAAAGCTGTGGCAGACCGCGCTCGACACCATGAAGCAGAACCGCAAGTCCATGTTCGAGGCGCACAAGCAGTTGCACGATCAGTTCAAGTCGATGGAAAACCAGCCGATCCTCGACCTGAACGCGATGCACGACGCGCATCAGAAGATGGAAGCGCAGGATTCGCAACTGCGCGAGCAGACCACCGGCGCGTGGCTGAACTTCTACAACGCGCTGAACGACCAGCAGAAGACGACCGTCAGCAGCGCGCTCAAGAAGCACTTCGAGCGCATGCGCGACCACGAGCATCGCATGCACGAGCGCTGGGGCAAGGGCCACGGCGGTCCGGGCGCGGCATCGGCGGCATCGGCGCCTGCCAAGCCGTAAGCGCGTTGAGTATCGATCGCGCATGAAAAAACCGCGGAGCGTAACAGCCTCCGCGGTTTTTTCGTTCCGACGCGCGTCGATCAGGCGAGATCGAACAGCAGGACTTCGGCGTTCGCGCCCTTCTCCAGCGTCACTTTCGACACGTCTTCGAGCTTGGCGGCGTCGCCTGCCGACAGCGCTTCGCCGTTCACCGAGATCGCGCCGCGCGCCACATGCACGTACACGCGGCGACCGGCCGGCACGTCGAACTCCGCGCGTTCGGCGCCATCAAAGAGGCCCGCGAAAATGCGCGCGTCCGCGCCCATCTTCACCGATCCGTTCTCGCCATCGCGCGAGGCGATCACGCGCAGGCGGCCGCGCTTGTCTTCATCGGCAAAACGCTTTTCCTCGTAGCCCGGCGCACCGCCCGGCGCATCCGGAATGATCCAGATTTGCAGCAGATGGGCCGTCTCGGTCTGCGAACCGTTGAATTCGCTATGGCGCACGCCCGTGCCGGCGCTCATGCGCTGCACGTCGCCGGGACGGATGCTGGAGCCGTTGCCCATGCTGTCGCGATGCGCGAGCGCGCCGCCGAGCATGTACGTGACGATCTCCATGTCGCGATGGCCGTGCGTGCCGAAACCCTGGCCGCCGTCGATATAGTCCTCGTTGATCACGTGCAGCGCGCCGAAGTGAACGTGCTTCGGATCGTGGTAATCGGCGAAGGAAAAGCTGTGATACGAATCGAGCCATCCGTGGTTGGCGTGGCCGCGTTCATTGCTGCGACGAATTTCGAACATGATGTGCTCCCGCCCTGGGCGTTGATTTGCGATGGAGAGAATGTAAGGGCGACGACCGTGCGGAACAACGCGCGCCGAAGCACTACATTGTCCCGCTAGTAGATGTAATCGGAATCGTCCGGCAAGCGCTGGCGCACGCATCGGGTTCGGGTAAAATACCGCGCTTTTCGGGGCGACGATGGCGGAAAGCGCATCGTCGGGCATGTCAAATATGCCGATCATGCCGGTTGACCGCCCGCGTGGCAGGGTAAGCAGCAACGGCGGCGCCCAATTTTGGCCACCTAGAATAGCGACCGCCGGCGCCCGCGCTGAGTGCTTCGAAGCTCGGAGCGGCGGCCGGCAAGAGAAATGGAGAAATGGAGAAATGGACGCAGCGGCGCGCGCCGTCACCGGCGCTGCCCGGACGCATCGCGCAAGAGACCGCCGCGTGCCCCGCCGAATGCTCACGAGGCAAGGCATCGCACGTCAGGCCCATTACCAAGGAATCACCATGTTGCAAGGCTACGGCCCGCTGATCCTCGCGGGCACCTGGCAGACCGTCAAGCTAGCGGTACTCTCGCTCGCGTTCGCCTTCCTGATCGGACTGGTCGGCGCGGCGGCCAAGCTGTCGAAGAACCGGCTCGCGTCGGGCATCGGCACCGTCTACACGACGCTGATCCGCGGCGTGCCCGATCTCGTGCTGATGCTGCTGCTCTTCTACAGCATCCAGATCTGGCTGAACATGCTGACCGACGCGATCGGCTGGGATCAGATCGATATCGACCCGTTCCTGGCGGGCATTCTGGTGCTCGGCTTCATCTACGGCGCGTACTTCACCGAAACCTTCCGGGGCACGTTCCTGTCGGTGCCGCGCGGCCAGCTCGAAGCCGGTGCGGCCTATGGCATGACGCCGTGGCAGACCTTCTCCCGCATCATGTTTCCGCAGATGATGCGTTTCGCGCTGCCCGGCATCGGCAACAACTGGCAGGTGATGGTCAAGGCGACGGCGCTGGTGTCGATCATCGGCCTCGCGGATGTCGTCAAGGCGTCGCAGGACGCCGGCAAGGGCACCCTGCGCTTCTTCTTTTTCACGCTACTCGCGGGCGCGATCTATCTCGCGATCACCACGATCTCGAATTTCGTGCTGATCTGGCTGGAACGGCGCTATTCCACCGGCGTGCGCCGTGCTGACCTCTAACCCCGAGCGGCATCGATCATGATTGAAATCATCCAGGAATACTGGAAGAACTACCTCTTCACCGACGGTTACCGCATCACGGGTCTCGCGATCACGATGTGGCTGCTGGTCATTTCCATCGGGCTGGGCTTTTGTCTGTCCGTGCCGCTCGCGGTCGCGCGCGTGTCGAAGAACAAGCTGCTGTCGCGAAGTGTCTGGTTGTATACGTATGTGTTTCGCGGCACGCCGCTGTATGTGCAGCTGCTGCTGTGCTACACCGGCCTGTACAGTTTGCAGGTCGTGCGCGATCACGCGCTGATGGCCGAGTTCTTCCGAAGCGGCATGAACTGCACACTGCTTGCGTTCACGCTGAACACTTGCGCGTACACCACCGAAATCTTCGCCGGCGCGATCAAGGCGACGCCGTACGGCGAAATCGAAGCCGCGCGCGCTTACGGCATGTCGGGCTTCACGCTGTATCGGCGGGTGATTCTGCCGTCGGCCTTGCGCCGCGCGCTGCCGTACTACAGCAACGAAGTCATCCTGATGCTGCACGCGACGACCGTCGCCTTCACCGCGACCGTGCCGGATATCCTCAAGATCGCGCGCGACGTGAACTCGGCCACGTATCAGTCGTTCCAGGCGTTCGGCATCGCCGCCCTGCTCTATCTCTGCATTTCGTTCGCGCTCGTGTGGCTGTTCCGCCGCGCCGAGCATCGCTGGCTCGCGTATTTGCGGCCTCAAGGTAAGTAAGGCAAATAGGCAAGCCCAAGGACCGTTCCATGAATTCCACGCAGCACAAGCTTTTCGTCGACGACATCCACAAGCAGTACGGCAGCAACGAAGTGCTCAAGGGCGTGTCGCTCCGGGCCAACAAGGGCGATGTGATCAGCATCATCGGGTCGTCGGGCTCGGGCAAGAGCACGATGCTGCGTTGTATCAACTTTCTCGAGCAGCCGAATCAGGGGCGCATCTTCGTCGACGGCGCGGAAGTCCGCACGATGAAGGACAAGACCGGCGCGCTGAAAGTCGCCGATCCGAAGCAGTTGCGCCAGATGCGCTCGAAGCTGTCGATGGTGTTCCAGCACTTCAATCTGTGGTCGCACATGAACGTGCTGGAGAACGTGATCGAAGCGCCGGTGAACGTGCTCGGCATCTCGAAGAAGGACGCCGAGGAACGCGCGCGCACGTATCTGGAGAAGGTTGGCCTCGCGCCGCGTCTGGAAAAGCAGTATCCGTCGCATCTGTCCGGCGGACAGCAGCAGCGCGTGGCGATCGCGCGGGCGCTGGCGATGCATCCCGACGTGATGCTGTTCGACGAACCGACCTCCGCGCTCGACCCGAAACTCGTCGGCGAAGTGTTGAAGGTGATGCAGACGCTCGCCGAGGAAGGCCGCACGATGATCGTCGTCACGCACGAAATGGCGTTCGCGCGCAACGTGTCGAATCACGTGGTGTTCCTGCATCAGGGGCGCATCGAAGAGGAAGGCCGCCCGGACGATGTTTTCGGCAACACGAAAAGCGAGCGGCTCAAACAGTTCCTGTCGGGCAGTCTGAAGTAGTCGCTTCATCACGACTGCGGTCGTCACGCCATGTATGAAGATAAAAGCGCCTGCGAAGGCGCTTTTTTTGCGTTTGCGCGTACTAAAAAACCTACGATTCGCGCGCTTTCCGGACCTAGCGCCACCGCGCATCCACGTCAATAGGCGTGAAACCTGACCCTGAAACTTACACGGCAGCGAAGCCTTATCCCATAAGGCTTTGCGGGCGATTTCCCATGCTATGGGTCGTGTCCATACCACACCGGCATGGCATTTTTGACACAACGAGCCGCCAAGCAGTAATTTTCTTTGGCGTCTAAACACTTTTTGTTAAATTGGTAATCAAAGTACCAAAATGAAGTTCTCAAAAAGTAATTTTACTTCAAAACCAAGAAATAGAGGGAGACACCGATCGATGGGTCGGGTCCGAGCCCTCGACGCACGGACCTTCACTAGCATCACAGCCCGCGCGTGTCCTGCCTCTGAAAACAACTTTTCGGTTGGATGCGTTCGCATCGAACCACACGGCAGCAACTTGGGTTCTTTTTTGACAGGGTTGGAGGAGATGATGAAGAAAGCTTTGCTCGCGTCGGCAGCACTGCTGGCGTTCAGCGCGGGAGCGCACGCTCAGAGCAGCGTGACGCTGTATGGCCGCCTGGACGCGGGTCTAGAATTTATGAACGGCGTGCCGACCGGCCCGGCTGGCGCACCCGCCACGGGCAGCTCGCACCGCTTCAAAGCGGAAAGCGGCGACTGGGGCACGAGCTTGTGGGGTATGAAGGGCGTCGAGGATCTCGGCGGCGGCTATCGCGCCGTGTTCCAGTTGGAAGGCAGCTTCAACACCATGACGGGCGCAGGCCCGGGTAACGGCGGTCTCTTCAATCGCTGGGCGACGGTCGGTGTCGCGAACAGCAACTACGGTACGCTGCTGTTGGGCCGCGAACTGTTCATCTCGAACCAGGTATGGGACTTCGACCCGTTCGGTCAGTCGAACTGGTCGTCGGCGTCGCTGGTGCGTGGTCGTAACTGGCCGCAATCTAGCAACAACATTTCGTACCAGTCGCCCAAGTTCGCGGGCTTCGACTTCTACGGCCAGTACGCGCTGTCGAACGCGACGAACTGGAACGGTAACGGCACGACGCCGCAAGGCCGTGAAGGTGGCGCTGCGATCACCTACACGACGCCGCTGTTCCAGATCCGCGGTATGTACGACGAAATCCGCAACCCGGCCAACGGTACGCTCGGCGGCGTGTACAACGCCATCGACGGCGGTGCGGGCGGCAACGGCGTGTACGGCTATTCGCGCGAATACACGGCAGCCGTCAACGTGTTCCTCGGCCAGTTCAAGATTCAGGGCGCTTACCAGGCGATCCGTTCGTCCGGCATGACGGGCATGCTGCCCGGCCAGCCGACGACGCTCGATCACGAATGGGGCGGCGTGACATGGCAGGCAACGCCGGCGGCAGCGCTGATCGCGGCGGTCTATCACGTGAACGGCAACAACGGCGCGGGTAACGCGACCATCTACACGGTCGGCGGCTCGTACAACCTGTCCAAGCGCACCCTGCTCGATCTGCAGGTCGCGACGGTGCAGAACAGCAAGAGCGCCAACTACGGCCTGAACGCCAACAACTACGGTTCGGCGGCGGCCTCGACGGACAATCCGTTCCCGGGCCACAGCCAGACCGGCGTGTATGCGGGCATCCAGCACTCGTTCTAAACACGAGGCTGACCGAAGAGTCTTGATCTAGAAGGTTTTCACGCTGCTGCGAGAGGCGCGTATCGGTGCGGTATCCGAAAGGGTATCGCACCGTTTTTTATTGCGCCGACGCATTTGGAATGCGTAAGAACGCGACGTGACGCGTTGTCAAGATCGGCACGAAATTCTACAAAAACGAAGCTTTCAGACCCGTCGTTCTCCTCCAAAATTCCCGCCCAAGCCAGTCGCTGAACGATGCAGCGCCGGCCGTTTCGAAGAACCATTTTTTTGCGGGGTTGGAGGAGAAGATGTTGAAAAAAGTATTGATCGCGGCGTGCGCGCTGCTGACGTTCGGCTCGACTGCCTATGCGCAAAGCAGCGTGACGCTCTATGGCCGCCTCGACGCAGGCCTCGAATACATGAACGGCGCGCCGACGGGCGCCGGCCGTGACGGTCAGGCCAACCGGCAGCACCAACCGCTTCCGCGCGGAAAGCGGCGACTGGGGCACCAGCCTGTGGGGTATGAAGGGCGTCGAGGATATCGGCGGCGGCAATCGCGTCGTGTTCCATCTCGAAGGCGGCTTCAACACGATGAACGGTCAAGGCGGCAACCTGTTCAACCGCTGGGCGACCGTCGACATGACGAACGATCAGTACGGTACGTTCCTGATGGGCCGCGAACTGTTCATCTCCAATGGCGTGTGGGATTTCGATCCGTTCGGGCAATCGAACTGGTCGTCGGCATCGCTGGTGCGAAATCGCAACTGGCCGCAGTCGAGCAATAACGTTTCGTATCAGTCGCCGAAGTTTGCGGGATTCGATTTCTACGGCCAGTACGCGCTGTCGAATGCAACGAGCTGGAACGGCAACGGCACGACGCCGCAAGGCCGCGAAGCCGGCGCGCAGGTCACCTACACGGCGCCGTTCTTCCAGGTACGCGGCATCTATGACGAAATTCGCAATCCGGCCAACGGTCAGCTCGGCGGCAACAGCGTGTACGCGTATTCGCGCGAATACACCGCGATGTTCAACGTGTTCCTCGGCCAGTTCAAGCTTCAGGGCGGCTATCAGGCGGTTCGCACGTCGGGCATGACGGCGCTGCTGGCGGGCCAGCCGAGTACGCTCGATCACGAATGGGGCGGCGTGACGTGGCAGGCGACGCCGGCCGCCGCGCTGATCGGCGCGGTGTATCACGTCAACGGCAACAATGGCACGGGCAATGCGACCATCTAGTCGGGCCTGCAAAATTGAATTTGCCGGAATGGACCCGACGACGCAGTCTGGTGCAAACGTAAACGCACATCTCAGCCAGGTCTGCAGCGCACGAGTAGAGGTTGAGGCATGACGTTGAGCTGAAAACGTG
>NZ_LFJJ01000133.1 GCF_001189365.1 Candidatus Burkholderia verschuerenii
GCCTAGGTTTCTATTGTCGCATATCTTTGTCGCACGTTATAGAATAATGCGACATAACTTGCGACAGGTGAGCCATGACCAACAAACCAACGTCCGGCCTGCTGATCGGCTATGCGCGCGTCTCCACTCAGGGCCAGGACCTGGCGCAACAGCGGGATACGTTGCGGGAGATTGGATGTACCCGGATTTTTGAGGAAAAGATCAGCGGGGCCAAGCGCGATCGGCCCGAGCTGGGCCGGCTTCTCGACCACTTACGCCTCGGTGACGTGGTGATGGTTACGCGCCTCGATCGCCTCGCCCGTTCCACGGCGGACTTGTTGCACATCGCCGAGCGGATCAAGGATGCGGACGCGGGCCTGCGATCCTTGGCCGAGCCGTGGGCCGACACGACGACACCGGCCGGACGCATGGTATTGACGGTGTTCGCCGGGATCGCGGATTTCGAGCGGTCTCTGATCGCGGAGCGAACCCGCGCTGGCCGGATCGCCGCCAAGGCGCGCGGGGTGCGGTTCGGCCCTCCCCCTTCCCTTTTGCCCGAGCAGATCGTCCACGCCAGTCAGCTCATCGAGGTAGATGGCAAACCCGTGGCCGAGGTTGCCCGCTTGCTTGGCGTTCATCGCGCCACGCTCTATAGGGAATTAGAGGCCGATTAAGCCCCGTCTGCGCTCATGAGTTCTCTGCCCTACTCGAACAGCGTGGCTACCGTGGCCAGCACGTCATCCAGAATCGCCGCCGGCAGTGTTTCCACCTTGCGAGCGTTGCGGGCATTCAGATCGAGCGCACGCGGTTGATCGCATCGCACGACGCCGGTTGTCTTGATGCCGCTGATTGGCACGGCAAAGCCGACGCGCCTGGCGAAGTCGCCGCCGTTCGTGATCGGCAGAATGATCGGGCATTGCGTCAGCCGGTTGAACTGATCCGAGGACACGACCAACACCGGCCGATGGCCGCGCTGCTCGTGTCCCAGGGTCGGTTCCAGATCGACCATGTAAATGTCGCCGCGCTTCATCAAATCAGCTCACGGCCCACGGCAGGCGCGTCGATCCATTCGCGTTCTTCGGGCGGTAGCGGATACACGCCGGCTGCTTCGGCTTCGGCCAGCAGCTCGGCTAGCGTGTAACGCGGCCGGGCCTGCGGTTCGACCACCAGGCGGCCGTTATCGACGGCTAGACCGACTTTGGTGCCAGGTGCCAGGTGCAACACGTCGAGCAGCGCGGGCGGCACGGCCAGCATGATCGAGCCGCCGACCTTGCGCAGATTTGTGGTGTGCATAGGAATCCCCAAGAAAGTTATACTAAGATATAACATCTTGTGACCACCTTCTGCAAGCCAAATCTTGTCCGGCCGGTGGAGCCCATACAGCTGAGGTGGGATTGCTCTTATCTTGCAGCTAGATCGCCGCATACTAATGAATTGCAATTTCTTCCAGCTTGCAGCAAGATAGCAGTTACCATGTAGCCCGAAAAAGAGAGGGATTTATGGCGGCCGTAGTGGCGTTCGTTTCGCAGAAAGGCGGTGTAGGCAAATCTACCTTGGCCAGTGCTTTGGCACGGGAGGCCGCAGCCGGCGGGCTGCGGGTGAATGTTGCCGACCTGGATACCCAGCAGGGCACAACCGTGGACTGGCACCGGCAGCGCATGGGAGCAGGGATAGAGCCGGCCGTGTCCGTCGAGGCGTTCGCCACGGCCGGCCAGGCCTTGGCCGTGGCCGACCGCTACGACATCATCATCCTGGATGGCCCAGCACGAACCAGCCCAGGCCACGGTAGAAATCGCCCGTGCTTCTAACCTGGTGGTGCCGCCTACCGGCGCATCGTTGGATGATTTGCGGCCGGCCGTGCGCGAGTTTCATGCGCTGGCCAAGGCCGGCATCCCGGTGGCCCGGTTGGCATTCGCCTTGAACAGCATTGGCACAGCAGCCGAGGAAGCCGAGGCACGGAACTATCTGGAAGAAGCAGGCTACGCCGTGCTGGCTGGCTGCTTGTTGGAGCGCCCGGCCTACCGGCAGGCGCAGAACAGCGGCCACGCCATCACGGAAACCCGATATGCCGGCCTGCTGACGCAGGCGGACGTATTGATTCAATCGCTGATCGACCGCGCTACTGAGGAATGACAATGGCTGACGTTACGAAGCTCAAGAAGGCGGGGCGCCTCGGGGCGCCGCCAGCCGTGTCCGAGGCCAGCTCGAACCTGACCGCGCCCGAAGTTGTCCCGGCTGCTGCGCCGGTTGCCGTGTCGGCACCACCCGCCACTGCCGCCCAATACCAGCGGCGGGATGGTCGAACCGCTCGCAGGACTCACCGAACCCTGCCCTTTGCTACGCGGGTTAGCCCGGCGTTCGACGAACGGCTGCGGGACATTGCCGAGCGAGATAACCTGATGCTGGTCGAGGTGCTGGAACTGGCGCTGGACGCCTACGAGGCGCAGCGGCATTAAAGCATGCTGCATGCTTGCCATGGATTCTCTATGACCCAGCAGAACACCCAGCAAAATCCGGCCAATGTCGAGCCGGACACCGTGCGGCTTGTGAGGGAAGCCATTGCGGCCTTGGAATCCACGCACGAGGTTGAGGAACTGCGGGAAGCCCAAATTCGGCTACGTAACCTGGCCCTTGCTGCGCATGATGTCATCCATGCAGACAGCACAGCAGCCCAGCGACGGCTCGTTGTTGCAGTAGATAAGGTGTGGGACATTACCGGAAAGCATGCGGATAGCTTGCTGCATGCTGTCAGCCATTGTAAAGGTGAAGCCAATGGCCGCGCCCCGTGAACGCCGTCCCCGGACTTATCTAACCATCGACTATGACTCCAAGGATTGGGCCAAGCGGCACGGCGCGCGCTGGGACAAGGTGCGCAAGCGTTGGTATGTCCTGGGCGAGGTGTCCGAAATGCTATTGCCCTACGTGGACGGCTCGCTAGCACCCAAGGAAGTGCCCGAAGAAGAGCGCCAGAAGCAGAAGGCGAAGGCACTGGCCATGGCCGCGCGGCCCAAGAAATCCCTACGCGAGCCACCACAAGGCGACGCCCAGGCCGATTTTTTCGTGCCTGGCGTGTGGGATGTGGCGGCCAAGGACAATCGCGGCATCATGGATGTGGCTGTGTTCCGGCTATCGAAGAAACATGCGCGCGCCAATGAGGTGATGCTGCACGAGCTGCCCGATGGTCATGTGCGCGTAACCAGCGGCCCCGATGGCATGGCGTCCATATGGGATTACGACATTGTGCTAATGGGCGTTTCCCACCTGACCGAAGCGATGAACCGCTTTCGAGCTGGCCAGGGCGAGAAGCCTGGCCGGGTATTCCGTCCTCACGTGTCGGAGATCCTCAAGTTTGGGCGGCAAGCTGATGGCGGCCGGCAATATGAAGCCGTAGAAGCCTCGCTGCGGCGGCTCAAGCAAACCACCATTGAGATTGTGCGCCGAGGCCGGGGCAGGGGATGGCGACCGATCCGCGTAACCGAGAGCGCCGGCCTGATTAGCGACTACAAAGCGGTGTCTCATGAGGACACGGGCCGCGTGGCGTCCGTGGAAATCGAGCTGCCGAAGTGGCTCTATGAAGCTGTTGTGGAAGCTTAGCATCCCGAAGTGTTGACGATGCACCCAGATTACTTCTTGATGACGCCCGGCCTTGGCCGATTCGTCTATCGCCTGGCCCGTCAGGCCGCTGGTAGGAATGTAGCTCGATGGTCGTTCCGGCTGATCCACGAGCGCAGCGGCAGCCAAGGCACGTTCAAACGCTGCACCTTCGAGCTGCGCGAGCTTATCAAGGCCGATGACCTGCCAGAATACGAGCTGACTGAAGAAGCTGGCCAAGATGGCCCCATGCTGGTGATGCGTTACCGAGGGACTGCCCCTGCCTTGTCCGTTGAGGTTGACGGTTCCTAATAGACGGAAACTTTGCCCGGATGTCCCGCCGAGTCGGACACCCAGCCACTACAAAAGCCTGAATGCCCGATAAGCAGCGGCGTGCCTGTGGATAGCCCGTCTATTAGGAACCGTGCTCCGTCTATTAGGAACCAGAAGCCGTCTATTAGGAACCGATCATCCACACAAGTTATTGAAATTAAACAGGAAAAATGAACTTTTTTTGCCTAAAACCCTTAAAACATATATTAAAACCTTAAAACAGCTCAGCCTGTGTATAACTTTCGTCCTCAGGATTCGTTTGAACGGGTCCAAGAAGACCATCACCGCCTCTTGGAGGCTATGCCCCCGCCGGCTCGCGTCCTTCGGACGCCCACGGCCGCTACGCGGCCTTCCACCCGGCATCCCCCTGCTCGACGCTGCGCGTCTGCGCTCAATGGACACGCCCTCCGGGCGTGGAGTCATCTTTGGACGCATGGGCGCTGCCACTGCACCCCGTTCTCGCCGAAGGGCAGGGGTGCAGCCCTGCGGGCTTCGCCCTTGTTCTGCACCCCACCCGATAGGCTGGGGCCACTCCAAGGCGTCAAGGACCGGCTTCGCCTGCCGTCCTCGCCCGTTCGGTGCTCGCCCTACAGGCTGCGCTCCGCTGCTGCCTCAGGGCGGCTCCTTGACCACTCTCCGCAGCCAACTGCCCTGTATTCGCGTCAGTAGGCCAGAGAAGGCGTTTGTAGCGGCTGTCATGTTCCCCCAATATGGTCGCGAGCGTTCGTCGCGCTGAGGGCTCTTCTGAGGCGATGTAGAGGATGATTCAGGCGATCAGGGCTCCGGCTTCCTCATTTCCAATGCGCTTCGCCGATCTCGCTCGGCCCGTCAAAAAACGGCTTGTCGGTCTCATGGGTAAGGAAGCACCATAGCTTATGGCTGAGCTAGTCGCCGATCGCCGCAGTGTTCGAGGCAATGCCATACGCGCCGCACCGAGCAACCAAAGAGCGGAGCGATAAGCTGAGAAGGGCGCGCTGAGTTTGAGTTGCTGCGCAACTCAGCGCGCCATCGGCTGGTGGAGCCGATGGAAAAGTCAAAACGACAACGGAGCGTATCGGTTGGCGATTTA
>NZ_LFJJ01000134.1 GCF_001189365.1 Candidatus Burkholderia verschuerenii
CGGCTCAATGGCTGGCCCGCACGCTCCCCTGCCGACGCTTCGCCGATCACCTCGCGGTGACCTGCGCACGGCTCGGGGCCGATGTGGTTCGCTACTCCTTCATCGCAGTGGACTTTCACCACCTACTTCCTTGCCAGTCTACCGGCGCACTCAGACAAGCGGAACACAATCTGTCTCGATCGTCCCTATAATCGGACAGGTCTTATTTTTTGATGCCGCACTCTCATGACATCCAGCCTCGATGAAGCGATCCTTCGCGTGCTGCCGACCGAACGCGACGCGGTCGCCTGGCTTTCCACGCCCGAAGTGCGCCGGCGTCTCGAAGAACGCGGGCATCGCGTCGGCTATACGAAGAAGGTGCAGCGCCATCTGACCGCGCTCGAAGCGGATTCGCGCGTCGTCTCGACGATCAACGGCCGCGAGTTACTGTGGCAACGCAAGCCGTGGCTGCACGGCCTGCAGGAAGGCGTCGGCCTGATGAGCGCATCCGAGGCGGTGGCGTTTCATATCCTTCAGCGCTTCGCGGGCAACAAGCTGCCGAACGCGGTCACGCGCGATATCGATCCGCTGTTCAAGGCGGCCGAATCGCGTCTGTCGCAGGAAAAGGCGGACAGCCGCATTTATCGCGCGTGGGCCGACAAGATCGATTCCGTCGATGGCGCGTTCACGCTGATCCGTCCGAAACTGCGTCCGGAGATCTTTCAGACGGTCGCGACGGCGACGTTCTTCGAGCGCGAGTTGCTGGTGCAATACCGGCCAGCGTACAAAGGCGCGCAGGACGATGCGCCTAAAACGAAGAAGCTCTGGCCGCTCGCGCTGGTCGAGTCCGCCGGCGCGATGTACATGGTCGCGCAGGATCCGCGACACGCGCCGCGCCCGGAGAAAGGCGAGACGGAATGGCCGCGCGCGTTGTATCGGCTGGACCGGATTCGGTCGGTGTCGGAATCGGGCGAGGCGTTCACGTATCCCGAGGACTTCACGCTGCGCACGTACATCGAGACGCAGCAAGTGTTCGATTTTCTGCCCGAGTCGCCCGTGCGTCTGGAACTGGCGTTCGAAGGCGCGGCGGGCAATCAATTGCGCGAATCGCCGATGTCGAAGGATCAGGAAATCGGCACGCTGCCGGACGGCCGGATGACGGTCTCCGGCACGGTGACGCCGAGCCTCAAGCTGCGCTGGTGGCTGCGCGCGCTCGGCGCGGGCGTCGAGATTCTCGCGCCGCAAGCGCTGCGCGACGAATTCGCGGCGGATTGTCTGAAGCTCGCGGAGCGATATCGGCAGACGGCGAGCGTGAAGGAAACGGAGCCGTCCGCATGAAGGACGCGTTCGTCGAGAAACAAGCCGCCGCGTTCAAGCAGGCGGCCGCGTGGATCCGCGATGCCGACGGCATGCTGATCACGGCCGGCGCGGGCATGGGCGTCGATTCCGGCCTGCCGGATTTTCGCGGACCGGAAGGCTTTTGGCGCGCATATCCGGCATTGCGAAAGCACGGCTATTCGTTCGAGGAGATGGCGAATCCCGACGGTTTCGCGCGGCATCCCCGGTTGACGTGGGGCTTTTACGGGCATCGGCTGGCGCTGTATCGGGCAACGGTGCCGCACGACGGTTTCCGCATTTTGCAGCTTTGGGCATCGCGCATGAAAGCGGGCGCGTTCGTCTTCACGAGCAACGTCGACGGACAATTCCAGCGCGCGGGCTTCTCGGCCGAACGCATCGCCGAATGCCACGGCGCGATCGACTCGCTGCAATGCGTCGATGCCTGCACGGACGACATCTGGTCGGCGCACGGCTTCGTGCCGATCGTCGACGAAAGCCGCTGCGAACTCACCAACGCGCTGCCAATGTGTCCGCACTGCGGCAAGCTCGCGCGACCCAACATCCTGATGTTCGGCGACTGGAAGTGGGTCGACCGACGAGCGGAGGAACAGGCCGAGCGACTCGCCGCGTGGCTGGCGCGCGCCAAACGTGTGGTGGTGGAACTGGGCGCGGGCGGCGCGCTACCGACGGTAAGGCGCTTCAGCGAACGCGTGGGAGAAACACATGGATCGCGCGTGATCAGGATCAACCCGCGTGAGCACAAGATCGCGCCGCAGATTGGCGTGGGCATCGCGGGAGGCGCGCAGGAAACGCTAACAAGAATCGAAGCGCTGCTGCCGACGTAAATCGATGACGTGCTAAGGCCGAAGCCCAAACCTCAAACCAAGGTAGGGCCGAATAACGATCAATGCGATGCGGCATTCGAGGTCGTTTCGCTAATCACCTGCCGGTTGCCCAAACGTCCCAAACCGGCCGCGCAGCGAGGCCGGAGGAAGCCGAAGGGGACCGATACCAAGGTAGTCGAGAGAAAACGGATCGCATGGGAGCCGTTCCCGCTTTCGTGAAAGGAGAGCACTCGCTACCCGGGGACCACGAGCGAATCACAAGAGCGGTAGCTCGAAGAAGCAACTGGTGCCGGAAAAAAAGCGGCTTTCTTTGGTTACTTTCTTTGCCGCCGCAAAGAAAGTGACCCCACCGCCGGGGGGGCGGCTACTGAAAACACGAACCGAAAACGCAATCAACCCCCCTGCACCACCCGCGCCAGCGCAACAAACTGATTAACAGGCACCTCTTCAGCCCGTCGCGCAAGATCAAACCCGAGCGCCTCAAAATCGACCTTATCGCGATAAGCAGACAAGTTATTCCGCAACACCTTCCGCCGCTGCGCAAACGCGGCCTTAACAACGTCGCTAAGCACGCCCTGATCGACCGGCGTCATCTCATGCGCAGCATAAGGAATCATCCGCACAATAGCCGAATCCACCTTAGGCGGCGGATTAAACGACTCAGGCGGCACGTCAATCAGCTTGTCCATCGAATAACGATACTGCAGCATCACCGACAAGCGCCCATAGTCCTTGCTCGCCGGCTCGGCAATCATCCGCTCGACCACTTCGTCTTGAAGCATGAAATGCTGATCGACGACCTTCGGCGCGAACGCCATCAAATGAAACAGCAGCGGACTCGAAATGTTGTACGGCAAATTGCCGACGATCCGCAACGACGGCTTCTCGCCATCCAGCGCGAGCGTGCCGAAGTCGAAGTCGAGCGCATCGGCGGAATGCACGACGAGCCGTTCGCCGAAGCGCTTTTCCAGCCGTCCGATCAGATCGCGATCCAGTTCGACCGCGTGCAGCGGCGACTCGGCCGTCGCGACGCGTGCGATCAGCGGTTCGGTGAGCGCGGCCAGCCCCGGCCCAATCTCGACCATGCGTTCGCCGCGCACAGGCGCGATCGTATCGACGATCGAATCGATGATGCCCTGATCGACGAGAAAGTTTTGCCCGAAGCGCTTGCGCGCGAAATGGCCTTGGTGTTTGGTGGACATACTCGTTGTGAATGAAGCAGCGACGCTAAGGATCAGACCGCGCGCTTGTGATGCGCCATGAACACCGCGGCGTCGATTGCGGCGATCATGCTGCCCGGATCGGCGCGGCCCGTGCCGGCCAGATCGAGCGCGGTGCCATGATCCACCGACGTGCGGATGATCGGCAAGCCCAGCGTCACGTTGATGCCTTCGCCGAAGGTCGCATATTTGAGCACCGGCAAGCCCTGATCGTGGAACATCGCCAGCACGCAATCGGCGTCTTTCAGATAGCGCGGCTGAAACAGCGTATCGGCGGGATACGGACCGGGCGCGTCGATACCGAGTGCGCGCGCACGCTCGAGCGCGGGCGTGATGACGTCGATTTCCTCGCGGCCGAGATAACCGTTCTCGCCCGCGTGCGGATTGAGCCCGGTCACGAGAATGCGCGGCGCGGCCAACCCGAAATGCGCGCGCAGATCGTGATCGATGATCCGCAGCGTTTCCACCAGCCCGTCGATGCTCAGCGCCGCCGACACGTCCTTCAGCGGCAGATGCGTGGTCGCCAGGGCGACGCGCAAGGGTTTGTCGCTGGAACCGGCGAGCATCATCACGACGCGCGGCGTGTGCGTGCGTTCAGCGAGATATTCGGTGTGGCCGGTGAACGGAACGCCGGCATCGTTGATGGTGCTTTTCTGCAACGGCGCGGTGACGATGGCGTCGAAACGTCCGTCGACTGCGCCGTCGATGGCGGCATCGAGCAGATTCAGCACGTAGCGGCCGTTCGCGGCGTTCAGCGTGCCCGCTTCGACCGGCGCCGCCAGCGCATGATGTTCGATGTCGATGTCGATGTCGATGTCGATGTCGATGGCGTCGCGCTCGACGAGCTTGCGCTGCGCGAGCAGATCACGGTCGCCGAGCACGATGAAACGCGCCGATGGCCAGCGCCCGCGCGCATCGGCGAGCGCTGCGGCCGTCAGTTCCGGACCGACGCCCGCCGGCTCGCCGGTCGTGATCGCGATGGCGATGGCGAGCGGCCGGTCTGCGCGGGTGTCGGCGGTTGTCATGCTTACTTCGACGCGTCCTGCTGTTGCGCCGCGATGCCCTGATACTTCACGTAAGCGGTATCGCGCAGTTCGCGCAGCCAGTCGGAATACGCCTGCTCGGCCTTGCGTTGGCCGATGGCCTGACGCGCGATATCGAGCTGCTGCGACGCGGAGCCTTCGGCATCGCGACGGCCGAGCACCTGAATCAGGTGATAGCCGTACTCGCTTCGCACCGGATCGCTGACCGTGCCATCGGCGAGCGTGTTCATCGCGCGCTCGAATTCCGGCACGGTTTCGCCCGGGCTGATCCAGCCGAGATCGCCGCCCTGCGACGCCGAACCGTCCTGCGAGTACGTGCGCGCGAAGTTGGCGAAGTCGCCGCCCGCCAGCACTTGCTGCTTGATGTCGAGCAGCTTCTGACGCGCCGCCGCTTCCGACATGCCGTCGGTCACGCGCAACAGGATGTGGCGAACGTGCGTCTGCACGAGCTTCGGCGCATCGGCGGCCGTGCCCTGACTGGCGCGACGATCCACCAGCTTGACGATTTCGAAGCCGCCGTCGGTGCGCAGCAGCGTCGGCACGACCTGACCCGGACGCAGCGTCGCGACAGCCGTCACGATGCCAGCCGGCAGCGAGCCGGGCGCGCGATAGCCGAGATCGCCGCCCTTGCTGGCGTCGGTATCCTGCGAATTGCTCTTGGCGAGCTTCGCGAAGTCGTCGCTGGCTTGCGCCTGCTTCAGCACGCCGTCGGCCTTGGTCTGAACCTGCTGGACCTGTGCTTCGGGCGCATCGGCCGGCAGCTTGAACATGATGTGCTGCAGATGCAGATCGCTCGTGTTGCGCGCGCCCGGACCGCGCTGGCTGGCGATGTAATTCGCCACTTCGCCGTCCGACACGGTGACCTTGCTGTCGACTTCCTTCTCGCGCAGCTTGGACAACGTCAGCTCCGTGCGGGCATCGCGCACGAAGGTGTCCCAGGGCACGCCTTGCGCCTCGATGCGCGAGCGGTAGACGTCGAGCGACATCTGGTTTTGCTGCGCGAGACGCTGGAGCGTGCGGTTGACGGTTGCGTCGTCGACGGTGATGCCGTCTTCCTTCGCGCGCTGCAGCTGAATGCGCTCCAGCACCATCTGGTCGAGCACCTGCGTCTGCAATTGCTCGGCCGGCGGCACCGGCGCGTTCTGCTGCTGCAGACGCTGCGCGATGAGACGCGCGCGATCTTGCAGTTCCCGCCGCGTGATGACGCCATCGTTCACGACTGCGACGATGGAATCCGCGACCTGCGCATTTTGGTTCGACAGCGCCTGCGCACCGGCAGGCGTACTCAGGATCAGCACCGCAGCGAACACGCCGGCTGCAATTAACGTCGATCGAAACATATTCACGTTTGCCACAGATACTCCATCAAATCCAGTCTTGACCCGTTCGTGTGCTGCTGCGCGCCCGTTTTGCGATGCGCGTTTCCTGCCGTTTGTGGATTGTGCGCCAGCAGCACCGTGGCGCGTCACTCGTAATTACTGAGGCGATCGAGCGGCGGCGCCGAAGGCGGCGGCGGCTGATAACCCTGCACGCTGGCGCGGAAGGCGCTGACCAGTCCGTTGTCGACATTCGACAGGCCCTTGAAAGTCAGCTGCGCCAGCACGCGCGTACCCGACGAAGGCTGCCCGCTCGTGTTCACGCCGTTCGCGTAACGCTGCGCGCCGAAACCCAGCGCCCAGCAATCGGCATCGTACTGGAAGCCTACCAGACCGTCGACGAGACGGTGACTCGCCATATCGTAGTTCACGCGCGCGACGGCGTAGAGACGATTGGTGAGCGGCCACTCGCCCGACACCAGAATCTGGTTGATCGGCTCGTTGACCAGCGTGGTCTGATTCGAACGCGTGTACCGGTAGCCGATGTTGATCACCTTGCGATCCGCCGGGCTCCAGGCGAAGCCGATGCTCGTTCGCACGAGCTGATCGTTGTCGACATTATATTGGAACGCGGTTTCCGAAGCGAAACCAGCGCCCAGCTTGATCGCCGCGCCCGCGATCAGGTCCGAGTGCTTGGCCTGATCCTGCAACGAGTCCGACGTGCCCGGCGTGATCGTGACGCGCTGGCTCTGGAAATAATACTGCTGGGCGATGACGAAACGCGCACGCTCGTCGCCCGTCGCCGGGTTGATGAAGCGCGTGGTCAGGCCCGCCGTGATGCGGTTCGCATCCGCGATGCGGTCGTTGCCGACGAAAGTGTTCGGCGTGTAGATCTCCGCGAGACCGAAATCGGATTCGGCGGTATCGAAGATCGGCGCGAAATCCTGATTGCGGTACGGCGTGTAGACGTAGTACAGGCGCGGTTCCAGCGTCTGGATATAGTCCTGTCCGAATAGCCGCACCGAGCGGTCGAAGACCAGACCGGAGTCGAAACTCAGGGTCGGAATCGACTCGGTGAAGTTCTTCGGCTGGCCGGTGACCGGCGGCGACGAACCCGCCACCTGCGACGTCGCGATATGGCTCAGGTCGTACGACGCGAAGTGCCATTGCACCTTCGGCGTGACGAAGTAGCCCGGCGCATTGACCCCGTAACTCACGTACGGATTGAAATACGCGCGATTGCCGTCGGTCGCGCCTTCGGTCGTGATCGTGAAACGCGTGGCGTCCGCCTCGAATCCGTAATCGAATCCGCCGACGTTGTACTTGTTATACTGCACGTTCAACTGCGGCTCGCGCGCATACGGCGGCGTGGACGGCTGCAGCGTCTGCCAGCGCTGTTCGCGCGCCAGCACCGACCACGGACCGTTGCTGTACGTCAGCCCCGCTTCCTGCTGATACAGCAACTGCGTGCCGTTCAGGAACTGATTCGACGCGTTGCCGAGGTCTTCCGGATATTGATCGTCCAAGACCTTGTTGTAGTTCACGTAACCCGCAAACCCGCCGCCGAAATTCTGCTGATGCTGCCAGAAGATCGCGTAACGATTGGTATGCGTCTGACTGTCGTTCGGCAGATAGTCGCCGGTGAACGAGCCGGAATACGTCGGCGACAGATACCGGTACGTCGCTTCGCCCAGCACGCCGCGATTCGTCATGATGCGCGGCGTGACGGTCAGATCGCGATTGGGCGCGATGTTGAAATAGTACGGAATCGTCGTTTCGAAGCCCGTCTTCGAGCTATACGAAACGGTCGGCGGCAAGAGACCGCTGCGGCGATCGCCCGTCAGCGGAAACGACAGCCACGGGCTCGCGAACACCGGCACGCCCTGGAAGAACAGCACGCCGTTATGCGCGATGCCTTCTTCCGAACCCGTGTCGAAGTCGAACGACGAACCCTTGATGTACCACGCAGGATCGTTCTCGCACTGGCACGCCGTGTAGGTGCCGTGATCGAAACGGGCGCGCTCGCTGTCGATCAGATCGACGCGTTCCGCGCTGCCCGAGCCGCCCGTCAGCACGAAGTGGTACTTCGGGTTCATCATGAACCCTTCGTTCGCTTCCACTTTCAGATGCGCTTCCGGGCCCGCGAACGACACGCCGTTGTTGATCAACCTGACATTGCCGAAAGCATCGGCCATGTCGGTGTCCTGGTCGTAGTGCAGCGCGTCGCCCTTGATGACGGTCGTCGTGCGGCGCACTTCGGCGGAACCCTTGGCCGCCATGTCTTCGTCGGAGGTGCCGGTAGCCTTGTCGCCGAGCAGGAAGCTCGACGGCTGCTGGCCGCTCTTCAGCGGATGCTCTTCCAGCTGCGGCGCGATGCGCAGGCTGTCGGGACTGTCGAGCGGCTGCGGATAGGCGGCATCGCCACCGAGCTGGGCGTGGGCGAGAGCGGGCAACAGGCCCGGAACGGAAAGCAACGCGGCGACGAGCCGCCGCCGTCTCGGCTGAGCGTCGCCGTTGATTCTCTTTGCTGGAAACTGTCGTGGCGGCATGTATCGATGGCGGTTCGATCTTCGTTCGCGTCCTACGCGCTCGATGCCGCCGGGCTGGCGGAGCGCGCCCCAGCCGCGCCCGTACCGTGTCGAACTTGACGGTCCGTTGCCTTGCGGGGACGACACTCGATCGAACGATGACGCGAACAGTCGTCGGAGCCTGGCGCCAGGCTTGAACGGATCGCTTGAAAAAGTCGTGGGGTATTATATGGCAAGATGTTTTGCCTCTCGAATTTATGACGCACATTCCCTCCGACGCACGCATCGAACGACTTCGTTCGTGGCTTCTGACCTTCGCCGATCGCTATCGACTGAACCTCGACAGCCTCTCGCCCGCTTCCGCCGATGCCAGTTTCCGGCGCTATTTCCGTCTCGATTGCCAGTCCGACCACGGACAAACCCTGATCGCCGTCGATGCCCCGCCGCCCGAAAAGTGCCGCGAGTTCGTGCAGGTGGCCGGTTTGCTCGAAGCGGCCAACGTGCATGTACCGAAGATTCTCGAAACCGACTTCGACGCCGGTTTTATGCTCGTGACGGATCTGGGCAACACCACTTACATCTCCGTGCTCGACGAGAAAAACACCCGTCCGCTGATGCGCGAAACGATCGACGCGTTGATCCGCTTTCAGCAGACCGCGCGCGAAGGCGTGCTGCCCGCCTTCGACGAAGCCTTTCTGCGCCGCGAGATGGAACTGCTGCCGGAATGGTTCATCGGCCGTCATCTGGGACGCGACGTGACCGCCGACGAACGCAAGACGCTCGACGCGACGTTCCAGTTGCTCGTCGACAGCGCGCTCGCGCAGCCGCAAACCTTCATGCTGCGCGACTACATGCCGCGCAATCTGATGGTCTGCGAGCCGAATCCCGGCGTGCTCGATTTTCAGGACGCGGTGTACGGGCCGATCACGTATGACATCGCGTCGCTGTTGCGCGATGCGTTCATCAGCTGGGAAGAGGAATTCCAGATCGACTGCTTCGCGTACTACTGGGAACGCGCGAAGAAAGCGGGCTTGCCCGTCGATGCGGATTTCGACGAGTTCTACCGGCAGATCGAATGGATGGGCCTGCAACGGCATATCAAGGTGCTCGGGCTGTTCTGCCGCATTCACTATCGCGATGGCAAGCCGCGCTATTTGTCGGACCTGCCGCGTTTCATCGGCTATGCGCGCAAGGTGGCCGAGCGTTACGCGCCGCTGTGGCCGTTCGCGCGTCTGCTCGATTCGCTCGAAGGGCGCGCGATCGAAGTTGGCTATACATTCTAAAACGCGATGACCCACGCATTGAACACGGCGATGATCTTCGCCGCTGGACGCGGCGAACGCATGCGCCCGCTCACCGATACCTGTCCGAAACCGCTGCTGCCGGTCGGCGGCAAACCGCTGATCGTCTGGCAGATCGAGCGGCTCGCGATGGCGGGCGTCGCGCGCATCGTGATCAATCACGCGTGGCTCGGCGAGCAGATCGAAACCGCGCTCGGCGATGGCGCGCGTTGGGGCGTCGAGCTTCGCTATTCCGCCGAACACGACGCGCTGGAAACGGCGGGCGGGATCGCGCAGGCGCGGCATCTGATCGGCGACGGCGTGTTTATCGCGGTGAGCGGCGACGTGTTCTGCGAATTCGATTACGCGAGCTTGCGCGATCGCGCTTCGACGCTGACGGCGATGGACGCGCCGGGCATGCATCTCGTCATGGTGCCGAACCCGCCGTTTCATCCGAAAGGCGATTTCGCGCTGAGCGACGACGGCGTGCTCGCGCTCGATGGCGTTTCGCGCTTCACGTTCGGCAATATCGGTCTGTACGACACGCGCATGTTCCGCGATCTCGCGCCCGGCACGCGCCGCGCGTTGACGCCGTACTACCGCGAAACCATCGCGGCGGGACGCGCGAGCGGCGAGTTGTACGCAGGCCGCTGGGAAAACGTCGGCACGCCCGCGCAACTGCAATCGCTCGACGACGAACTGCGCGCACGCTGAGCGGCCAGCGAGCGCCCGGATTGGAATGCATCCGATGGTAAAATGCGTGGTTCTTCCGTCTTTTCCGTCCTGCGCTCGCCATCATGTCCGACACTCGCCCCGATACCCTCTTCGCGCTCACCGCGCTTTCGCCCCTCGACGGCCGCTACGCCGGCAAGACCGAAGCGCTGCGCGACTGGCTCTCCGAAGCCGCGTTCATGCGTCATCGCGTGACGGTCGAGATTCACTGGCTGATCGCGCTGTCGCGCGCGGGTTTCGCCGAAGTGCCGCGTTTTTCGGACGCGTCCGAGCAATTCCTGCTGAATCTGGCCAAGCGCTTCACCGCGCACGACGCCGCGCGCATCAAGGATATCGAGCGCGTCACGAATCATGACGTAAAGGCCGTCGAATACTGGCTGAAGGAATCGGTCAAGGGTCAGCCTGAACTAGAGCGCGCGAGCGAGTTCATCCACTTCGCCTGCACGTCCGAGGACATCAACAACACGTCGCACGGGCTGATGCTCGCGGGCGCGCGGGAACGCGTGATCCTGCCGGCGCTGCGCTCGGTGCACGAACGCCTCGTCAAGCTCGCGCACGCGCACGCCGAACAGCCGATGCTCTCGCGCACGCACGGCCAGCCCGCCAGCCCGACGACGCTCGGCAAGGAAATCGCCAATGTCGCGGCGCGTCTGTCGCGTGCGATCGAGCGTGTCGCGCAAGTGACGCTGCTCGGCAAGATGAACGGCGCGGTCGGCAACTTCAACGCGCATCTGTCGGCGTATCCCGAGTTCGACTGGGAAGCGTTTTCGAAGGATGTCGTCGAAAATCGTCTGAAGCTGACGTTCAATCCGTACACGATCCAGATCGAGCCGCACGACTACATGGCCGAACTGTTCGATGCCGTCGCGCGCGCGAACACGATCCTGCTCGACCTCGATCGCGACGTGTGGGGTTATATCTCGCTCGGCTACTTCAAGCAGCGCACGAAGGCCGGCGAAATCGGTTCGTCGACGATGCCGCACAAGGTCAATCCGATCGACTTCGAAAACTCGGAAGGCAATCTCGGCCTCGCGAACGCGACGCTGCGCCATCTCGCCGACAAGCTGCCGATTTCGCGCTGGCAGCGCGATCTGACCGATTCGACCGTGCTGCGCAATATCGGTGTGGCGTTCGGCTATTCGCTGCTCGCCTATGACGCGCTGATTCGCGGCCTCGACAAGCTCGAAGTGAACGCGGCGCGTCTCAACGAAGATCTCGACAATTGCTGGGAAGTGCTCGCGGAGCCGGTGCAAACGGTGATGCGCCGTTACGGTATCGAGAATCCGTACGAGCAGCTGAAGGAACTGACGCGCGGCAAGGGCATCACGCGCGAGGGATTGCAGACCTTCATCAACGGTCTCGCGATTCCCGACGACGCGAAAAAGCTGCTGCTGGAGATGACGCCGGGTTCGTATATCGGCAAGGCGGTCGAACTGGCGAAGCGGATCGCGTAAGCGACTTCCGCGCAGTAGAGACTAAAAAGCCCCGGAATTCCGGGGCTTTTTGCATTAACGCGTCCTCAGCTTCTCGATCACGTTATCCACGATTTGCTCGGGCGTCAGCTCGATGCTTTCCGTGATCGCTTCGTCGTCGCCGGGTTCTTCGAGCGTGTCGAGCTGACTCTGCAGCAGCGACGGATCGAAGAAGTGTCCGGTACGCGACCCGAGCCGCTCCTTCAGCACCTCGAACGTGCCGTGCAGATAGACGAAGCACACGTCGCGGTCGCCGTCGCGCAGCACGTCGCGATACGAGCGCTTCAGCGACGAACATGTGAACACCGCCGTCTCGCCCGCGCGCTGCTTTTCCACGATCGCGGCGCGGATCGTTTCGAGCCACGGCCAGCGATCGTCGTCGGTCAGCGGGATGCCCTTGTGCATCTTTTCCTTGTTGGCGGCGCTGTGAAACGCGTCGCCGTCGGTGAACGAGCACTTCAGCCGTTCCGCCAGCAATTCGCCGATGAGGGATTTGCCGGCGCCCGACACGCCCATTGCGATCAATATCATCGAAAACTCCTTACACGACCGCCGCGAGCGCGAAGGTCAAACCGAGACCCATCAGGGAAATGATGGTTTCCAGCAACGACCAGGTCTTGAACGTCTGCCCGACCGTCATGCCGAAATATTCCTTGATGAGCCAGAAACCGCCGTCGTTCACATGCGAGAAGATCAGCGAGCCTGAACCGGTCGCCAGCACCAGCAGTTCCGGGCTGACGTGACCGCCCGCCGCCGCGATCGGCGCGACGATGCCGCAGGCCGTGGTCATCGCGACCGTCGCCGAACCCGTGGCCAGGCGAATCAGCGCGGCGACGAACCAGCCGAGCAGCAGCGGCGAGAGATTCGCCTGCGTCGCCGTGGCGACGATCTGTTGCGAAATGCCGCTATCGCGCAGAACCTGCCCGAAACCGCCGCCCGCGCCGACGATCAGCGTGATGCCCGCGATCGGCGCAAGACATTCGCCGCAGAACTTCTGGATCTGATGACGTTGAAGGCGATCGGAATCAGCAGCACGAAGCCGACTTCGAAGAACACCGGCAAGCCGACGATCATCATCGCCCAGTGGATATTCTTCTCGCCGAACAGATTGATCAGCGTATTGGCGATAAGCTCGGCCCCGCCCGACTCGGCCATCATCTTGCCGAGCATCGTGCCCAGCCCGACCACAATGGCGATGTGTCCGAGCGTATTACCGTTGCCGGTTTCGAACGCCTTGACGATTTTGTCCATCGGCATGCCGACCGCGAGGCCCAGCAGCACGGACACGATCATCAGGACGAGGAACGGGTAAACCTTGTAGCGCGCGATCATCAGATCAGCACTGCGATCGCAATCACCGCGTAGAGCAACAACATGCTCCCGTGGACGGCCGGCATAACGCCTCCTTTTGTTTCGTTGATTTATCCGCTATGCGTGCGTTTGCCGTCGCTGCACTGCACACCGAGGCAATGGCCGGCAAGCGCACACACGGCGCTTGGTAACGGAATTTTACTTGTAAGCCGGCAAACGGGTGCCAAAAGCAATCGGCATCGATCGCGCGGACAATAACGCGGGCAATAAAAAAGGCCGACGCTCTGTCGAGAGTCGGCCTTGGCACCGTAGCGAGCATGTCCCTACGGTGAAACCTTGAGTCAAGCTTAGGACGCCGGCTTCTGCGTCGCCGCCTTGTCTTCGCAAGTGAACGTGAGGTCGCGCGCGTTGTTGCGGCCCTGGTTGCCTTGCACGCCATCCACCGCACGGATCAGAACCATCTGCTTGCCCTGACAAACCTGGTTCGCGGCAGCGATGCAGGAAGTTTTGAGATTCGAACAGGCCGCCGCAGGTGACACGATACGCATCGCCCTTTCCGGCTATGTTCACCTTGTTTGACGTATAGGTCAGGCCGCTATCCGTCGTACAACCCTGAAGTACGCCGAACGCCGCCAGCACTACGATAAGAAATCTAGACATCATGTTTGTTGAATGAGTAACCGAAAACGAGATGCGCGCCGGAGCGATTGCTGACTGCTCAACCGCTCCGGCGTCCCGGGCTTGCGCCCGGGAATCACGACTTACCAGCGATACGAAGCGTTAGCACCGTACACCGTGCCGCCGTTGCTCTTCGCCGCGCCGGCCTTCATCACGAGGTTCTGCGTCACACGTATATTCAAGGACAAGCCTGCTGCTGCGTAGCCCTGATACGTTGCGCCACCCACACCGACCGAGAACGTCTTGTCCTGATCGATATTCGGGATCATCGCCATCGCGCTCGCTGCGGCGATACCCGAGTAAGCGCTGCGTGCAACACCGGACACCTGGCTTTGCAAGGCGTTGACCTGCGAATCGGTATAGCTGTTCGCTTGCGCGTTAGCCGTGGCCTCGTTCAACTGGTTCACGTTGACCAGATCCGTGTCCGCCGTACCGGCCGCCACGTTGGTGATCTGACGCTCGTTACCAGCCGAGCCGACCGATACCTTGTTCGCACGATCCGACACCGAGCTCGCGCACAATGCCACCGAGCTGTCCGCCGTCGCCGAGCTGTTCGCACCGATAGCCGCTGCGTAGTTGCCACGTGCCACGGCGTTAGCGCCGTTCGCCACCGAGTTCATCGACAGCGCTTGCGCGTTGGCACCGCTCGCCGTTGCGTGCGGGCCGCTGGCGACCGCCGCTTCGGTTGCGCCGTTGCCGTCCGCCGCGAACATCGGATTGGCTTCGACCGTGATGTTCTTGATCGAATTGGCCAGTGCGTCCAGCTGGCTCTTGTTGGCCAGATCGGTCGCAGCGGTGCCGGCGGCCACGTTGTGGATCGTCGTGGCATTACCGTTGCCCAGCGTGATGCTGCTGTAGTCGGTCGTGCCGTCCGGCTTCGTGTCATACGTTACGGCGGTCTTCACGGTGTCAGTATTACCGTCGTAAAGGCCGCTGTTCTTCAGCTGACCGATCGTCGCCACATCGCTGTTGTTGACGCCATCAGCGATGTTGGTGATGCGATTGCCGCCGAAGGAGACCGTGTTCGCCTGATCGGCCATCGCGCCGTTGCCGATCGCCACCGAGTTTTCCGCCGTTGCGCTGGCGTTCGGCCCGATTGCGATCGAGTTCTTACCCGTCGCCGACGAACCCGCTTCCGTCGAGTTGGCGTGGAAGTACTTGATACCCTTGCCGTTGATGCCGCTGCTCAACGTCGTCGACATGCTGGTGACGTCGTTGATGACCGTGCTCAACGTCGTCGACATCGAATCGATGCCGGTCGACATGGAGGTGGACAGCGAGCTGATCGACGTCGACATGGAATCGATCGCGGTCGAAGTCGACAACGAACTCATGCCCGTCGACAACGAGCTAATGCCCGTCGAGGTCGAAACGGACAGCGAGCTGATGCCTGCGGACAGCGAGCTGACACCCGTCGACAGCGAGCTGATCGCCGTGGACATGGAGCTTACGCCCGTCGACAACGAGCTGATGCCCGTCGAGGTCGAGGTCGACAGCGAGCTGACAGCCGTCGACAGCGAATCCAGGCCGGTCGAGCTCGACAACGACGTCAGCTGACCGAAGTTGACCGCGTCGTACTTGTTCTTACCGTCGGCGAGGTTCGTCAGCTTGACGTGTTCCGTCGCGCCCTGGCCGCCCAGCGTCACCTTCGTGTGCGTCGAGTTGTCGTACATGACCGCGTCGGCCATGCCCGAAGACAGCGATGCGAAGCTCGAAGACGTCGAAGCCGACAGCGAACTGATGCCCGTGGACAACGAGCTGATACCGCTCGACAGCGAGCTGACACCCGCGGACAGCGAGCTAGTCTGGCCTGCAAAATTGAATTTGCCGGAATGGACCCGACGACGCAGTCTGGTGCAGACGTAAACGCACATCTCAGCCAGGTCTGCAGCGCACGAGTAGAGGTTGAGGCATGACGTTGAGCTGA
>NZ_LFJJ01000013.1 GCF_001189365.1 Candidatus Burkholderia verschuerenii
CGGATGCCTGGCTCCCTCAACCTCGCATTCTTCATCCATGGCCTGATCGGCGCTTTGTCGTCAAGCACTCAAGGTAGGAGCCCGGTGCCTAAATTGGGCACGCCGGGATCTGTGCGGGGGGTGTTCAATAATGGACATCCCTACCGCAATCGTTCTGATCACGCGCGTTACGGACGCGCCGCGACCTCGTCGAGATGCAGCAGCAGATCGGCGGGGTCTTCGTAGACGCGCAGCGCGCCCGAGCGCTTCAGCTCGTCGCTGCCGTAGCCGCCCGACAGCAAGCCGACGCCGAGCGACCGGCAACGCCGTGCCGCGAGCATGTCCCAGATGCTGTCGCCGACCATGACCGTGTTCTCGATCGGCACGCCGAGCTTCGCGGCCGCCGCGAGGAAAAGATCGGGATCGGGCTTGGCGTACTTCACCATGTCGCGCGTGACGACGACCTGCTTGGCCGGATCGACGCCCAGCGCTTCGAGATTCACGGCGGCGGTTTCCATGCGTCCGCTGGTCGCGATGGCCCATTTGGTGCCCGCTTGCGTGAGCGCGTCGAGCAATTCGCGCGCCCGACAACGGACACACTTGCGCGCGCAGCCGCGTGTACGTTTCCGCATGCTTCTGACGCAGCCGCTCGACGCGATCCGCGCTGATCTCGCCATGCGTTTCGCGCAGCAGCTGATTGGTGAAGAGCCCACCGCTCATGCCGATCTTGCGATGAATCCGCCATACGGACAGCTCGATGCCTTCCGCGTCGAGCGCTTCCTTCCACGCCAGCACATGCTGATACACGCTGTCCACCAGCGTGCCGTCGAGGTCGAAGAGAAAGGATGTTTCGATTCGCATGTGCGCTCCGTTGAGTTGCTGTCTGTCTGCATGATACCGGCGCTTCGGCAGACGAATCCGGCGTCGCCGCCGCGTCAGATGCGATAATGGATGTTCGCGCCGCAAGGCCCACAATACGCGGATTCCCCGCATAAAACATCTGTATTTTGCATCGATAACGCATGACGGAGCCTACCTTGAGCCGCATCGACAATCCTTCCCGCGACCAGGAAACCGGCGTGGCCGACTCCACGCAAGACACCACGCGCATCGACGACACGCGCATCGGCGCGGTGCGTCCGCTGATTTCTCCGGCGCTGTTGCTCGACGAATTGCCGGTCACGCAGACCGTGCAGACGCTGGTCGAAGATAGCCGCGCCGCCATCGCCGATATTCTGCATGGCCGCGATGACCGCCTCGTGGTGGTGGTTGGTCCGTGCTCCATTCACGATCACGAACAGGCGATGGATTACGCGCGGCATCTGAAGACCGTCGCCGATCGTCTGCGCGACGATCTGCTGATCGTGATGCGCGTGTACTTCGAAAAACCGCGTACGACGGTTGGCTGGAAAGGCTATATCAACGATCCGCGTCTGGACGGCAGCTTCCGCATCAACGAAGGTCTGCGTCGCGCGCGCGAACTGCTGCTGGAAATCAGCGCGCTCGGCCTGCCGACCGGCACCGAGTTTCTCGATCTGCTGAGCCCGCAGTACATCGCGGATCTGATCGCGTGGGGCGCGATCGGCGCGCGCACGACGGAGAGCCAGAGTCATCGTCAGTTGGCGTCGGGTCTGTCGTGTCCGATCGGCTTCAAGAATGGCACCGATGGCGGCGTGCAGGTCGCGTCCGATGCGATCGTCGCCGCGCGCGCGAGCCATGCCTTCATGGGCATGACCAAGATGGGCATGGCCGCGATCTTCGAGACGCGCGGCAACGACGATTGCCACGTCATTCTTCGCGGCGGCAAGCAAGGCCCGAATTACGATGCGGCGAGCGTCGCGGCGGCATGCGGCGCGCAGGCAACGCTCGGTCAGCGCGAACAGGTGATGGTCGACTGCTCGCACGCCAACTCGAACAAGTCGCATCAGCGGCAGATCGCGGTGGCGGAAGATATCGCCGGGCAGTTGTCGGCGGGCGAACGGCGCATTACCGGCGTGATGATCGAAAGCCATCTGGAGGGAGGACGCCAGGACCAGAAGCCGGGCGTGCCGCTCAAGCGCGGCGTGTCCATCACCGATGCCTGCCTCGGCTGGACGCAAACCGAACCGGTGCTGGAACTGCTCGCCAAGGCGGTGCGGCAGCGTCGCGCGGGTTAATCGTTCGGTCGTTTCAGTCGTCGCACCAATGCGGTGCGACGTTTCACGCAAGCTTCACTTAAGTAGTAATACGCATGGGCCGTTAACCAGTACGATAGACCGATAGCCGAAATACAGGCCCATGTCCCTAAGCCTCGCTCCCGATACGCAACGCCGCAGCATCGAACAACTCATCGCGGAGAACGCGCTCAGGGCTGTGTTTCAGCCAATCGTGCGATTTGCCGATGGTGAGATCATCGGCTATGAAGGGCTGATTCGCGGCCCGCAAGGCACGCCGATGGAATCGCCCGCTGCGTTGTTCGAGCAGGCGGCGCGCGAGCATCGCGGCATCGAGCTTGAGCAGGCGGCGGCGCGCGTCTGCATGGCGGCGTTCGCGGCGCTCGATTGCAAGAGCATGCTGTTCATCAACTTCAGCGCATCGGCGATCGAAGCCGGCACGAACGCGCGCGAAACCGCCAGCGATATCGCGCGCGATTGCGGGCTCGACGCGCGGCGTCTGGTCGTCGAACTCACCGAGCAAAGCGTGATTGCCGATGCCGAGCGTTTCGGCGCGAGCGTGCGTGCCTTGCGCGCGGCCGGATCGCAATTCGCGCTGGACGATTACGGTTCGGCGAATGCATCGATGAATCTGTGGGTACGGCTCGCGCCGCACTTCGTGAAGATCGATCGCTTCTTCGTCTCCGATATCGCGCGCGATGCGCTCAAGTTCGAAGCCGTGAAAGCGATGGTGTCGTTCGCCAACGCGAGCGGCGCGCAACTGATCGCGGAAGGCATCGAGACCGAAGCCGACCTGGAAATCGTCCGCGATCTGGGCATTGCATGCGCGCAGGGTTTTCTGCTCGGACGTCCCGCCGCGCGGCCGGCGCTTCGCTTGCCGGACGCGGTGTCGCGCACGCTGCGTTCCGCGCAGATCGCGGTGTATCCCGCGCATACGCGCACGGGCGCGACCGCCGACATGAACGCGGAGATGCTCGAGCGCATGCTGGTCGCCGCGCCGACGCTCACCGTCAAATCGCGCAACGACGATGTCGTCGCGCTGTTCAATCAGGCGCCGACGTTGCACGCGGTTGCGATCGTCGATGGCGGCGGCAAGCCGGTCGCGTTGATCAACCGGCGCGCGTTTATGGATCAGTACGCGTTGCCGTATCACCGCGAATTGTTCGGCAAACGGCCGTGCATGCAGTTCGCGAGTCTCAAGCCGCTGATCGTGGAGCGCGGCTCGACGCTCGAGCAGATCGCAAACCTTTTCGCCGACGACGATCAGCAACTGTCCGATGGCTTTATCGTCACGCGGGACGGCGTGTACGAAGGTCTCGCGACGGGTTCGAGCATGGTCCGCGCCGTCACCGAGATGCGGCTCGAAGCGGCGCGCTACGCGAATCCGCTGACGTTTTTGCCGGGCAACGTGCCGCTCAATTCGCATATCGACCGCCTGATCGCGAACGGTGCGGCCTTCGTCGCGGTGTACTTCGATCTCGATCACTTCAAGCTGTTCAACGATCGCTACGGCTATTGGCAAGGCGATGAAGTGCTGAAGATCACCGCGAGCACGCTGGCATCGGTACGCGAGCCGACGCGCGATTTTCTGGGGCATATCGGCGGCGACGATTTTCTGCTGCTGTTCCAGAGCGACGACTGGCGTGCGCGCGTCGAACGTGCAATCGATATGTTCAACGAAGTAATCAAGCGTTTCTATTCGCCCGAAGAGCGCCTGGCGGGCGGCATTCAGGGCGAGGACCGCCTCGCGCGTCCGACTTTCTTCGGCTTCGTGCGGTTGTCGGCGGGCGCGGTGCGCATCGGTCCGGATGCCGCGCGCGGCAGCGCTCACGTGAGCACGGCAGCGGCGGTCGCCAAGCGGATGGCGAAGAAAGAAGCGAGCGGGTTTGCGGTGCTCGAACTGGCGGAGTTCAGGGCGGCGGGGATGGATTGAACGTGCGCGCTTATCGCGGTTCTTTCGGTACTCGCCCCATCAAATAAAACTCGTCGTTCGGCCGCATCGACATCACGTTCGCCATTCGATTCGACAAGCCGAAGAACGCGGTGATCGCCGCGATATCCAACGCGTCTTCGTCGCTGAAACCGTGCGTGCGCAGCGCTGAAAAATCCGCATCCTCGACACGTCCCGCTTCGGTGCAGACCTTCAGTGCGAAATCGAGCATGGCGCGCTGACGCGGCGTGATATCCGCCTTGCGATGATTCATCGCGACCTGATCCGCCACCAGCGGATTCTTCTCGTAGATGCGCAAGATCGCGCCGTGTGCAATCACGCAGTACAGGCAATCGTTGACCGCGCTCGTCGCCACCACGATCATCTCGCGCTCGCCCTTGGTGAGGCCGCCTTCCTTGAGCATCAGCGCATCGTGATAGGCGAAGAACGCGCGGAATTCATCGGGCCGATGCGCGAGCGTCAGAAAGACGTTCGGCACGAAGCCCGCTTTCTCCTGCACTTCGAGAATGCGCGCGCGGATATCGTCGGGCCAGCTCGACGGTTCGGGAACGGGATAGCGGCTGATCGGCTTGCTGGTCATGGTGTCTCCGTGTTGTGTGCGGTGATTGTGCGTTGATTATGCTTCACGTCACTGCTTCACCGTCAGCGATACGAACAGCTTCAGCAAGCTCTCCACGTTCACAGGCTTGACGAAGTGATAGTCGAAGCCCGCCGATTGCGCGCGCAGACGATCTTCCGCTTGCCCATATCCCGTGACCGCTATCAAGAGCGGCGAACTTTCCCCCTTGCGCCGCAACCGCCGCGCGAGCTCGTATCCGTCGATATCGGGCAGACCGATATCGAGCAGCGCGACATCGGGATCGAACGGCGCGGCCGCTTCGAGCGCCTGCTCCGACGAATACGCGACGCGCGCCACATGTCCCTCCGATTCGCACAGCATCGCGAGGGAATCGGCGGCGTCGCGGTTATCGTCGACCACGAGGATGCGCAGCGCCTGTCGCGTCTCCGATGCATTGTTGTCCGATAACGGATGCGCCGAATGCCGCTCATGATGATGCAGACGCGGCAGCCTGATCGTCACCGTCGTGCCGAGACCCGGCCCCGGACTGTGCACGGTGATCGTGCCTTTATGCATCTCGACCAGCTTCTTCACCAGCGACAAGCCGATGCCGAGTCCGCCGTTCGACCGATCGAGCGTGCGCTCGCCTTGCGAAAACAATTCGAACACCTTCGGCAGCAGATCGGCGGAAATGCCGGTGCCCGTATCGGCGATGACGATCGACACCGACGCATCGTCCGCATGCACGCTCACCGTGATGCGTCCTTGCTCCGGCGTGTATTTGCTCGCGTTGTTGAGCACGTTGACGAGAATCTGCGACAGCCGCGTGACGTCGCCGCAGACCCATGTCGTGACATCGGTGACATCGACGGCGATATGCTGCGCGCGCGATTCCACCATGCCCGCAATGGCCTCGACCGCGTGATACACGGCCGTGCCCACGAGAATCGGTTCGAGCTGCAACGCGATGCGCCCCTGCGTGATGCGCGACACTTCGAGCAGATGGTCGACGATGCGCGTCATATGCTCGACCTGCCGGCTCATCAGGCTGATCAGTTCGCGCGTGTTCGGCTGCACTTCGCGATCCTTGTGCAGCAGCGCGATGGCCGTGCGCATCGGCGCAAGCGGATTGCGCAACTCGTGCGCGAGCATTGCGAGAAACTCGTCCTTGCGACGGCCCGCTTCGCGCAGCGCGAGTTCCATCGACTTGCGATCGGTGATATCGATCAGACAACCGATGATGCGCAATGGCTCGCCGTGATTGTCGCGCTGAAGCAGCGCGCTGCCCTGCATCCAGCGCTCGCTGTGCACGTTGCGCATGCGAAACTCGAACGGACCGCCCGGATCTTCACCGGACGATAGCCGTTGCAGATAACGATCGAGCGTGCCCGCGTCATCGGGATGCACGCGCGCGAGGGCCGTGTCGTACGTGATGGTTTCATCGACGAGCGGCTCGCTGCCGGTTTCGAAGTGCAGGGTCCACGTCGTCAGTTCGAGCGAGACGATATGAATCTTCGCGGCCTGCATCGCCACCGTCAGACGCAGGCTGCGCGCCTCGATGGCCGCTTGCGCCTCGTATTGCGCGGTGACGTCGGTGGTGGTGCCGAACCATTCCTGCAGATTGCCGCGACTGTCGTGCAGCGGCGCGGCATGCGCCTGCACGGTGCGATACACGCCATCGAGACGTTGCATGCGAAAGATCAGCGTCGTCGCGACGCCTTGCTTGACGGCATCGAGCCACGATTCGCGGATGCGGTCGCGATCGTCGGGATGAATAAAGTCGAGCCAGCCCCAGCCGGAGAGCATATCGGGCGGCGCGCCGGTGAAGCGTTCCCACTCGCCGCCGGACGGACGAATCTCGCCGTTGGCATCGGCGGACCAGACCAGCGCGCCGGTGGATTCGACCAGCGCGCGATAACGCCGCTCGGACAGACTCAGGCGCTCTTCATCGGCCCGTTGCGCGCTGATATCGAAGCTCACGCCGTACACGCGCGTCGCACGCCATGACGATCGAACTCCGGATGCCCGCGCATGCGCAGCCAGCGGCGCGCGGATTCGTCGCCGTCGAGCAGCATGAAGTCGAATTCGAACGGACCGCCTTCGCGCAGCGCTTCGGTCAGCTTGCGCTGAAACGGCTCGCGATAGCCGGGCGCGACGCGATCCCAGATTTCCGACAGCACACGGCTTCGGTGCCGGGCGGAAACGAGTAGAGCGCCGCGAGTTGCGCGGTCATGCGCACGACGCGGGTCTTCATGTCCCATTCCCACGCGCCCATGCGCGCGCGAAGGCGGCTTTCAAACGCCGTTCGCCGGCCTCGTACATCGCCCATGCGTGACGGCACTCGTGCACGTCGATCGCGACGCCGACCGTATCGTTGATCTGTCCGTCCTCGTCGCGACGCGCCTGCAGATGCAGCGTATGCCAGCGAAACGTGCCGTCCGCGCGCAATAGACGCACGTCGACATTGCGCAGCAGCGTGCCGTCGCGCATCTGGCGTAATGCGTCGAGCACGGGCTGGACATCCTCGGGATGGACGAACGCTTGCCAATGCCGCCCGACCAGGTCGGGAGCGGCGATACCGAGATATCGGCAAGCCCAGGGGTTGCCGTACTGAATGCTCCCGTCGCGTGCCGCGCGCCAGACGAACGACGGTAAAAAATGAGCAGGATCGTACATGTGCGTCCTTGCTTCGAATGATGTGGCGCGATGCGTCGCCAGGCGCGCCCCTAGAAGTTCAGCAATAGATTAGGGATACCATACAACAAAAGCCATAGGGCTAAGCCGCCCATCGCTGCACATTGCATACAGCGGCAGCAAGTCTTGCCGATCGGCCATCCGATGCGTCTTTTGGCATCTGCCGAAATAGCACGATCGGTCTGAATCGTTGTGTCTCGTTGCGCTCAATCAGCCCGCTTCGCCGACATCCTTGGGATCGGGCAAGTCGCGGCCCTTGCCGGGTTCCGGTGGCGCCGGCTGATTTTTCGCGTTGCGGCGCTGTTCCTCGCTCAAGCGGCGATCCGCGAGATTGGGATCCTCGGGCGTCTGCTTCGGCGGCGTCGTACGGTCGTGCTGTTCGCTCATCTGCACACCTCCATTGATGATGGCTGTAATCAGGGCGCAACCTGTGCGCATGAGGCGTGCCTAAACTTTGTCCTTCGCGCCGCCGCCGAAGCCTGGGCATAGCGAATGCTATCGCGTGGCGTTCTTATTGCACGCTGCTTACTCCGTTATGAAGCCGCTTAAAACGCTATTGCTCTGCGCCGCCATTTCGTCCGTCGACGCGCAAGCCGCATCGATCGGATCGGCGCCTTACGGCACGACCCAACAAGGGCAGGCGGTCGTGCAATACACGCTCGCCAACACGCGCGGCGTGACGATGAACTGCATCACATACGGCGGCATCGTTACGCGGCTCGAAGTGCCGGATCGATACGGGCATCGCGCGGATATCGTGCTGGGCTTCGCTTCGCTCAATGATTACGAGCGTAATAACGGCAAGATCCATTTCGGCGCGTTGATCGGGCGCTATGCGAATCGCATCGCGGGCGGGCAATTCGTGCTGCAAGGGCAGACCTATCATCTGCCTGTCAACGAGCCGCCCAATACCTTGCACGGCGGCCCGCACGGTTTCGACGAGAAAATATGGAGCGTGGTGAAGACGTTTCAGGGCGCGAAGGGCGCGGGCCTGCAACTGCGCTATGTCAGTCCCGATGGCGAGAACGGTTTTCCCGGCACGCTGACCGTCGATGTCACCTACACGTTGACCGAAGACAACGAAGTGCGCATCGACTATCGCGCGAAGACGGACAAGCCGACGGTCGTCAATCTCACCAATCACAGTTATTTCAATCTGGCGGGCGAAGGCAGCGGCAGCGTCGAGAATCAGCTGATCATGATCGCGGCGTCGAGTTATACGCCGACGCGCGCCGATTCCATCCCGACCGGCGAAATCGCATCGGTCGAAGGCACGCCGCTCGATCTGCGCGCGTTGACGCTGATCGGCGCGCGTCTGCGTTCGTCGTTCCCGCAGATGCGATACGCGCGCGGTTACGACCACAACTGGAAGCTCAATAAAAACGGCCCACGCAACGACGAACCCGCCTTCGCCGCGCGCGCCTACGATCCCGCCAGCGGCCGCGTGCTCGATTTCTACACGACGCAGCCCGGCTTGCAGTTCTACATGTCGAACGGGCTCGACGGCAGCGCCGTCGGCAAGTCGGGTTCGGCGTATCGGCAGACGGACGGCTTCGCGCTGGAAGCCGAGCATTTTCCCGATGCGCCGAATCATCCGGCGTTTCCGTCGACCGAGCTCAAGCCCGGCGAGGAATATCACGAGGTAACGGTGTGGAAGTTTGGGGTTCGATAAGGCGAGCGCGTCAGGTCAGCACGTTCCACAGCACCAGCCTCAGCACGAGTCCCACCACCGACACGATGGTCTGCAACACCGACCACACCGCGACCGTCTGCTTCAACTTGAGGCCGAAGTATTCGCGGACCATCCAGAAGCCCGCGTCGTTGACGTGGCAAAAGAACACCGAGCCCGCGCCGATCGCCAGCGCCATCAGCGAGTTGTGCGTCGCGGACAGGCCGCTCACCACCGGCGCCACGATGCCCGCCGTCGTCGTGGTCGCAACTGTCGCGGATCCGGTCGCCTGACGCAGCGCCACCGCGATCAGCCACGCCAGCAGCAGCAAGGGCAAATGCGCGCCGACCGCGATCTTGCCGATGGTCGCGCTGATGCCCGCGTTGACCAGCATCTGCTTCAAGCCGCCGCCCGCGCCGATGGTCAGCAGGAGCGCGGCTATCGGCGGCAAGCTCTTGCGCAGAATTCCGCCGACGCGATCGCGCGCCATGCCGCGCGACCAGCCGAGCATCACGATGGCGAACAGCACGGTCAGCGCAAGCGCCACCAGCGGCTCGCCGACGAAATCGAGCGCGTCGTACAGCAGCGTGTCTTTCGTCAGCGCGAGCTTGGCGACGGTGCGGCCCAGCATCATCACGACGGGCAACAGGATGGTGACGAGCGAGATCGCAAAGCTCGGCTGCGACGCGCCGCCCGCCTGCTCGGTGAAAAGCTTGCCCATTTCCTCGGGCTCTTCCACATGCAGACGCTTCGAGATGAACATGCCGTACAACGGCCCGGCCAGCACGACGGCGGGCAGCGCGACGATCAGGCCGAGGCCGAGCGTCAGGCCCAGGTCCGCATGCAGCGCGCTCACCGCGATCAGCGGTCCCGGATGCGGCGGCAACAGCGCGTGCAAGGTCGTCATCCCGGCGAGCGCGGGTATGGCGATGCGCAGAATCGGCTGCTTCGAGCGGCGCGCCATCACGAAGATGATCGGCACCATCATCACGAGGCCGACTTCGAAGAACAGCGGCAGCCCGACGATGATCGCGACGGCGGCCATCATCCACGGCAGCGTTTTGGGCGTCGAGTGATCGAGCAGCGTGGTGACGAGGCGATTGGCCGCGCCGGATTCGGTCATCAGCGCGCCGAGCATGGCGCCCAGCGCGATGATGATGCCGACATCGCCGAGCAGCGCGCCCGCGCCCTTGCTGAACGCTTGCGAGATCGCTTCGAGCGGTTGATGCGCGGCGAAGCCCGCGACGAAGGTGCCGACGAGTATCGACAGGAACGGCGCGAGTTTGAGCACGCCGATGGAAACGATGATGATGGCGAGCCCGAGCGCGCAGGCGATCAAAAGCTGGGTGTCGTGAGCGGACCACGCGGCGAGAGTTGTCGTTGGATTCACGTTGACCTTGTGCTGATGCAGATCGGCGAGCATGCCGATGCGATTACGATTTACTTTCGTTGTTGCTTTCGTTTTACATGCCGTGCGCGCGATGGCGCGACATGTCGGGCGTGAAGCCCCGTCGTAATAGCACTTTTTGAGATATCGGTCAAAAACCGCGCGGTTCAGTGCGGCCGTTGCGGCTGCGTCTGAGCAGGCGTTTTGTGTTTTGCATGCAGGATGCCAACCGGCGCGGCCGGCATTTTGCATGCAATCGAGCGGTGAGCGGAAAACTAACGCGCGATGCGTTCAGGCCGCTTCCTGCTCCGGCCCGGTCTTGCGCTCCGTCTGATCCAGCATGTCCAGCAGCTTGAGCACGCGCGCCCGCTGCACGGAAACGAGGTCGTTCTCCTCCGACAGCACGCGCAGGCGCATGCGCCAGTAAGGGCGATCGAGGCAGCCGAGCGGCGCGATCTCCGTCGAGTTGACGAAGGACGTGATCATGTATTCCAGATGATCGAGTTGCGCGTCCGCGCCGCGCGCGGGCTTGAGCGTCGCGCGCGTGCTTGCCGGATAGTCGAGGGCTTGCGATTTTTTCATCTCAGTCTGCCCGCACTGTTTTCCTTTTTTGTTCCTCTGCATGCCGTATGAAGCGAGCGCCCGGTTCGGGGCCGCTTAGCAATGTATACGGCGCATTGTGGAGAAACTTGAAGGCCGCGCTCAGCATTCGGCATGCCCGCATCGCTCCGACATTGAGGATGACTCGATGCTTATCCGTAACGCTTGCTTGGCGCTTGCATGCCGTGCGATGCTTCGCCGTGCCCAGAAAACAGCAGCCATAGCAACCATAAAGCCGTGGGAGACCAGTCCGGTTCATCACCCTTGGAAGGAGTGAGCATGATCGTACTGACGAGGCAGCACAGGTATCGCGCGCGCAGCGTGTTGGGCGCCTGGATTTTGTTCGGTGCAGCAAGTACCGCGGCTTATGCGGATACGCAGACATTGGCGCCATTGCAGCCACCACCGAGCGAGCTATACGGCGATCTGTTCGTCGCGGTGCAAACGGCGCAGATCTTTCCCGATCAGAAGACTTTCGTCGACTCGACGCCGAAGATGGCGCCTGCGCAGATCGTCCAGCTTTACGAGCAGCAGAAGCTCGCGCCGAACTTCTCGCTCAAGGCCTTCGTCAACCAGTACTTCACGCCGCCCGCCAATCAGACCTTGCGCGAACACATCGACTGGTTATGGCCGCAACTCACGCGCACGACGACCACCGCGCCGCCCTACAGTTCGCTCATCCCGATGCCCAAGCCTTATGTCGTGCCCGGCGGACGTTTTCGCGAGGGCTACTATTGGGACACCTATTTCACGATGCTCGGCTTGCAGGAAGCCGGCCGCGAAGATCTCGTCGACAACATGCTCGACAACTTCGCGTATCTGATCGATACCATCGGCCATATTCCCAACGGCAATCGCACGTATTACGTGAGCCGTTCGCAGCCGCCGTTTTTCTCGTACATGGTGGAACTGGCCGCGCGCAAAGAGGGCGGTCGCGTCTATCAGAAGTACTTGCCGCAACTGCGCCGCGAACATGCGTACTGGATGCAGGGCGCTGACAGTCTGCAACCCGGCGGCGCGGTGCGCAATGTCGTGATGATGCCGGATCGCACCGTCCTCAATCGCTATTGGGATGCAAGCGACACGCCGCGCGACGAGTCGTATCTCGAAGACGTGCAGACGGCGGCGATGGTGCCGGGCCGCCCGAAGAACGAGGTGTATCGCGATCTGCGCGCGGCGGCGGAAAGCGGCTGGGATTTCAGTTCGCGCTGGTTCGGCGACAACCAGACGCTGACGTCGATCCGCACGACATCGATCGTACCGGTCGATCTCAACAGCCTGATGTTCCATCTCGAGACGACCATCGCGATCGCTTGCGGCGAGGCGCGCGACTTCCGCTGCGTCGGCGATTACATTCGGCAGGCGGCCAGGCGCGCCATCGGCATCAATCGTTATCTGTGGAATGAAAACGGCTATTACGGCGACTACGATTGGAAGCTCGGGCAGCCGCGCAATAATCCGTCGGCGGCGATGCTGTATCCGCTATTTGCGAATGCGGCGTGGCCGGATCGCGCGTACAAGACCGCGCGCACGGCCGAGACCGTGTTGCTGAAGCAAGGCGGCCTCGCGACGACGACGTTCAACACCACGCAGCAATGGGACGCGCCGAACGGCTGGGCGCCGTTGCATTGGATCGCCGTGCAGAGCCTGCGCCGCTATGGCCGCGCCGATCTCGCGCAACAGATCGGCACGCGCTTTCTGAGCGACGTCAATCACGTCTACGACACCGAACACAAGCTGGTCGAGAAGTATGTCGTGGAAGGCGCGGGAACGGGCGGCGGCGGTGGCGGCGAATATCCGCTGCAGGATGGCTTCGGATGGACCAACGGCGTGACGCTGCGCCTGCTGGATCTGTACGCGCCGGGGCAGTAAGCGCGGTCGAGGAGGCGTCGCGGAGAACTCGCTACACTGCAACGTAGTTCGATATCGGAGAGAACGTCCGTGACGCTTCCCAACGTAAAGGCATTCGTATTCGATGTATTCGGCACCGTGGTGGACTGGCGCGGCGGCGTCGCGCGCGAGGCCGCGCCGTTTCTGCAGCGCTATGGCAAGCCCTGCGCGCAAGCCGACGATTTCGCCGGTGCCTGGCGCAGCCGCTACGTCCCCGCGATGAAAAAAGTGCGCAGCGGCGAGCGGCCGTTCGTGCGACTCGACGTGCTGCATCGCGAGAATCTCGACGACTTGCTGGCGGATTTCTGCGCCGATCCGCAAGCGGTCCCGAAGGACGCGCTCGACGAACTGAATCTCGCGTGACATCGGCTGGATCCGTGGCCGGATTCGGTGCCGGGCCTGACGCGATTGAAGGCGCGGCACATCATCGCGCCGGCATCGAACGGCAATATTCGCTTGATGGTCGATATGGCGAAGCACGGCGGCCTGCCGTGGGACACGATCCTCGGCGCGGAGATCGCGCGCAGCTTCAAGCCGAATCGCGAGGTCTACGAGCGCACGGTCGACGCGCTGATGATGCAGCCCGAGGAAGTGTGCTTCGTCGCCGCCCATAACGACGATCTCGCGGCGGCGCGATCATGCGGGCTCAAAACCGCGTTTATCGCGCGGCCTTACGAGCATGGCCCGAAACAGGTCAGGGATTTCGAAGCCGACAGCGATTGGGATGTGATCGTCAAAGGCATCGACGAACTCGCCGATGCGGCCGGTGCCTAGTTGAGTCAAAACGCGATGACGGCGTGTTAGCCGTCATCGCTTATCGTCAGGCAATGCCTTCGACGATACGGAAGTCGCGCTCGCATGCATCGCCGAGCACTTTCAGCGCTTCCTGATACTTTGCGCTATTGAAGGTCGCGATGGCCTGATCGAGCGAATCGAATTCGATCAACACGGTGCGCTCCTTGATGCCGTAGCCTTGCGTCATTGCAGCGGTACCGCGCACGAGCGGACGGCCGCCGTGTTCCTTGATGGCTTCCGTCGCGAGCTTCGAATATTCCTGCACCTGTTCGGGCTTGTTGATCTTTCGGTATGCGCTGACCCAATATCCTTTTGCCATGTCCATCTCCTATGTTCGTTGTGCGGCGCGTGCCGCGATGCGTTCGGTGCGTCGGCCAGCATAGCAAAGAATCGCTTGATGTCTTCGCTCGTCTTCAATCGGCGGCGTACTTGCGATCGAGTTCGTCGAAGAAGGGCTTGTTCACTAGCCGCTGACGTTCCGCGAATGGTGCGACGATAGCTGGGTCTTCATCGAGCCGGCCTTGCTGCTTGAGACCGGAGAGCGCCGTCTGCATGCCGCGCACCGCGCCTTGCAGTGCGGTATTGGCGTACAGCACGAGACTGAAGCCGAGTTGCGCGAGTTCGTCGCGGCCCGTGACGGGCGTCTTGCCACCGATCACGATATTGATGAGTTGTGGTGCATCGAGCAGCTTGGGCAAGGACGCGATCTGTTCCGGCGTTTCCACCGCTTCGATAAAGAGAATGTCCGCGCCCGCGTCGACGAAAGCGCGCGCGCGCTCGATCGCCGCATCGAAGCCTTCGACCGCACAGGCATCCGTGCGCGCGATGATCTGAAAGTTCGGGTCCTCGCGCGCATCGACCGCCGCGCGGATCTTGCCGACCATTTCGCTCGTCGTGATGACGCCCTTGCCCGCGAAGTGGCCGCATTTTTTCGGCATCACCTGATCTTCGAGCTGGATCGCATCGGCGCCGGCGCGCTCCAGCGTGCGCACCGTATGACGCACGTTTACCGCATTGCCGAAGCCCGTATCGGCGTCGACGATCAGCGGCAGGTCCACCGCATCGCGGATGCGTGAGGTATGCTCCGCGATTTCCGTCAGCCCGATAAACGCCAGATCCGGCAAGCCGAGCGACATGTTGGTGACGCCCGCGCCCGTGATGTAGAGCGCTTCGAAACCGAGATCGGCGGCGACGCGCGCGCTCATCGCGTTGAACGCGCCCGGCAGCAGCAGGGCATTGCGCGCGTTCACGCGTTCGCGAAACGCGGCGCGGCGGGAGGAAGTGGTGGTCATGGCTTGAGGTCCGCAAAAGTTGGAATGAGCGCTGGGCGCCTCCGTCATGCTAAAGCTTCCGCACGATGCACGCAGCATGATCGCGCGTCTGGATGGACAATGAGCACGAACGAAACAGGAGCATCGCATGAATGAACCGCTGAAGGATCTGCCCTTGCCGGAGCGCATCCGCTCGCGCATCGTCGATAACGGCAATGGCCTCGCTATGCATGTGCTCGAGGCGGGTTTCGAAACGTCGGGGCGTCCGTGCATCGTGTTGCTGCACGGCTTTCCCGAACTCGCTTATAGCTGGCGCAAGCTGATGCTGCCGCTGGCCGATGCGGGCTATCGCGTGATCGCGCCGGATCAGCGCGGCTATGGCCGCACCACGGGCGGCGATGCATCGTACGGCACGAACGATCTCGATGCCTTCGCATTCCCGAACCTCGTGCGCGATGTGCTCGGCCTGTTGTCGGCGCTGGGCATCGGCCGCGTCGCGGCGGTCGTCGGACATGACTTCGGTTCGCCGGTCGCGGCATGGTGCGCGCTGATTCGGCCCGATGTGTTCGCCGCCGTCGTGATGATGAGCGCGCCCTTCGCGGGACCGCCGACTTTCGCGTTCGGCGGCGCATCGGACGATCTGCCGCACGAGCCGGCCGAATCGCCTGCTGCCGCGATGGCGCATGCCGTCGCGGGACTCGCCACGCTCACGCCGCCGCGCAAGCATTATCAGTGGTATTACTCGGGACCACAGGCGAACGACGACATGCTGCGCGCGCCTCAAGGACTCGCCGCGTTTCTTCGTGCCTACTTCCATATGAAGAGCGCGGACTGGTCCGGCAATCAGACGCATCCGCTCAAGGAAATGTCGGCGCAGGAACTGGCGCAATTGCCGGCGTATTACGTGATGCAGGCGGATCGCACCATGCCCGAGACCGTCGCCGAGCATATGCCCGATGCAGAGCACGTCGCGCGCTGCGCTTGGCTTTCGGATGACGAACTCGCGATCTACGCGAGCGAATACGCGCGCACGGGTTTTCAGGGCGGCCTCAACTGGTATCGATGCGGCACCGACGAGCGCTTCGTCGCCGCGCTACGCCTGTGGTCCGGCTGCACGATCGATGTGCCCGCGTGTTTCATCGCGGGCAGCAGCGACTGGGGCGTGTACCAGCGCCCCGGCGATGTCGAACAGATGCGCGTGCGCGTCTGCACGCGCTTTCGCAACGTGCATCTGATCGAGGGCGCGGGGCATTCGGTGCAGCAGGAGCAGCCGAAGACGGTGGCGAATCGCATCGTGCGCTTTCTCAGGCAGGAATCGCCGGACTTCTGATATGCACGAAAACTGAAACCGTTTCATCTTGTAACTGCATCCTACGAAAAGAAACGATCGGAACTTAGGCATTTTTCTTTTGGTCCACGCACCGCGCGCCCGCCATTCATAAAAGGCGCGTGAACCAAGAGGAGAATACCGATGGACAACAACCGCGTTGCCGCGCTCGATGCAGGCCGGGCGCTCGCGATCGTCGGGGTAGTGGCCGTACATTTGTCGTTCCAGTTTCCCAATCTGCCCGGCGGCGTCACGCTGATGGCGCGCATGGGGCAATACGGCGTACAGCTTTTCTTCGTGATCAGCGCGATCACCATTTTCATGACGCTCGAAACGGATCACGCTCGCTGCGCGGGCGTGCGTCATGTCACCTTGCGTTTCTATATCAAACGTTTCTTCCGCATTGCGCCGCTCTATTACGCGGCCATCGCGATCTACGGGCTGATCAGTTACGGCGCGGCGCGTTCGGGTATCGAGCGGGCATGGGTTCTGGGCGTGCACGGTCCCGTCGATGTGCTGCTCAACATGCTGTTCCTGCATGCGCTGTCGCCGACGGCGATCAACAACGTGGTGCCCGGCGGCTGGTCGATCGGCGTCGAAATGCTGTTCTACATGATCGCGCCGCTGCTGTTCTTCCTCGCGATGAATCGCGTGCGCTTGATGTTCGCGACCGTCGTGCTGCTCGCCGTATCCGCCGCCGTTTTATCGATGAGCGATTGCAACGGCACGCTCGAATGCAACGTCCACAACAACTCGTTCAGCTATTTCTGGCCGCCCGTGCAGGGACCGTGCTTTATCGTCGGGATGTGGGGATGGTATGCGTTTCGCGAGCATTTGCTGGGCGCATCGACCTTGACGCGCCGCGCGCCGTGGATGTATCTGTCGCTCGCGGCGGGCTTCGCGTTGTTGACCGCCGCGTTAGGCGTGTGGCTCGACAAGGCGCATGCGCTCGCGCCGATCGTCGCCGCATGCAGCGCGGTGGCGTTTCTGCTGTTCGTCTGCACGCGGCGCGCGCGCGTGCATCGCGCGGAAGGGGAGAAGAGAACGGTGCCGGGCGAACGTGCCGTGCGTCGATGCGCGGCGGCGCTGGGCCGCGAGAGCTACGGCATCTATCTGTGGCACTTTATCTGCGTGTACGTGACCTTCCATTTCTTCGAAGGCCGTTTTCACGCCGAGGATCACGAGACGTCGATCGCGCTGTACGTGACGACGCTTACCGTGGTGCTGCTCGCGTCGTATGTGTTGTCGCGCGTATCGGACCGGTTGATTCAGGGACGCGCGACGCGTTTGTCGCGACGGCTGCTTGCATCGGTCGATCGGCGTTTCCATGCGATGCGCGATACACGCATCGCACGGGACACGCTGACGGCACGACTCAACCGCCCGACACTTCCAGCGGACGTTCGGCCTTCGTACGCAGACCGTACGCCGTAAGCATGCGATACAGCGTGACGCGCGAGATGCCGAGTTCGTCGGCCGCTTCGCCGAGGCGTCCGCGATGGCGCAGCAGCGCCACTTCGATCGCCTGACGCTCCGCCATTTCGCGCGCTTGCGCGAGCGTCATCGGCGGCGCTTCGGCGTATTCGCCGAGTTCGAGATCGCTCGCCAGAATCTGCCGGCCTTCCGACATGACGATGGCGCGGCGCACGCGATTGATAAGCTCGCGCACGTTGCCCGGCCAGCCGTAGTTATGCATCGCGGCGATCGCGCACGGCGAGAAACCGCGCAGACGGCGGCTCGCATCCTTGCGGAAGCGCTCGAGCATGTGATTGGCAAGCAGCTCGATATCCTTGCCGCGCACGCGCAGCGGCGGCTCGTCGATCTGCAACACGCAAAGACGGTGATACAAGTCCGCGCGGAAGCGGCCTTCGATCATCGCGGCCTGCATGTCGACGTGCGTCGCGGAGATGATGCGCACATCGACATCGGTCGAAGTCTGTCCGCCGAGCCGTTCGATCTTGCGCTCCTGCAGGAAGCGCAACAGGCTCGCCTGGCTTTCGAGCGGCAAGTCGCCGATTTCATCGAGAAACAGCGTGCCGCCGTTGGCCGCTTCGACGCGGCCGATCTTGCGCTGATTCGCGCCCGTGAACGCGCCGCGCTCGTAACCGAACAGCTCCGATTGCAGCAGATGCGGTGGAATCGCGCCGCAGTTGATCGCGACGAACGGCTGATCGCGACGCACCGAACGTTCGTGAATGGCGACCGCGGTGAGTTCCTTGCCGGTGCCGGATTCGCCGGAGATGACACGGGCGCGTCGGTCATCGCAACCTTGCGAATCGAACGATAAAGCGCCTGCATCGCGTCGCAGGAGCCGACCATCGCGCTTTCCTTGGCGTCGTCGCGGCGCGGGTCGTTGCTTGCGGCGTCGTGCAGTGCCACCATGCCGTATGCATGGCCCACTGCATCGACGATACGGTCCGCGCCCGAAGGCAGCGTCACGTAATCGAAGCAGAAATCGCGGATCAGACGGCAGATGTCCGGGTTCTCGACATGCTCGGCATCGACAGTCGCGACCCAGCCGATCTGAATGGACGACAGCAATTCGGTCAGCGCGCCGGTGTCCTTCGCAAAGCCGCGGCTCGTCAGATCGACGATGCCCGCCGCCGCGCGCTTGCCGCTGCGTGCGCCGCCATTTTTGGGCGGCTTGGCCGGATCGACATATTCGATCGTCCAGCCCCGCGCGCCGAGACGTTCGGATAGATCTTCCGGTACGGTCCGACCGGCGAAATACAGTGTTCTTGTTTCCCCGTTCATGAGTTTTCTCGTTGTTCTTTGATATGCGCCAAGTATGCGCTTTTATCGGCCAGCCTAAAACATGGCGCAAACGATTGGCGCAATTTGAATGTTTGAATTGATCAGCCGAATTCGATTAAAAACGCTTGGGAATTTTTTTCGACATGCTTGTCTCGTATGGAGAATGCGGTATAAGCGTTAGCAAACAGTTTGCGCATGAAAATGCCTAAGCAATGATGTCGGCAGCTTTTACTGAATCGACGCATCGTGCGGAAAATTTCTGTGAGTACATTAGTGACGACCCGATTTGGCGTTTAGCTGAAATATCAGATAATTAAACCATCAGACTGAAACGCGTTCATCAACACGGCGATTCGAACCTGGCGATACGCACTTCAACCCGCACTTCGAGAACTTTCACCTCTGACGAATATCTGTCGAAACATGGACACTGCCGAACCCATGACCCCGACCAGCCAGCCGCGCCTGTTGCTCGTGGACGACGATCCCGCGATGATTCGCATCGTCGGCGAAATGCTCGCCGAGTTCCCCGACCAGCGTTTCGCCACGAGCGGCGAGTCGGCCATTGCACTGGCCCGCGAATCCATGCCCGATCTGATTCTCCTCGACGCCAACCTGCCGAACATGACCGGCTTCGACGTCTGCGAAGTCCTCAAACGCGACGCGAAGCTCGCCAACGTGCCCGTCATCTTCGTCACGAGCCACGATGCGCCCGCGCTCGAAGCCGACGCCTTCCGCATGGGCGCGTCCGACTATACGTGATCAAGCCGCTCGTCGCCGCGCGTCTGCAGGCGCGCGTGCGTGCGCAACTGCGGCCGCGTCAGCGCGTGCAGGACATCGCGGCGCGTCTGCAACACGGTGGCGGCGCGACTATCGAGCCGCCGCAAGCCAGCACGCGCGTGCTTGCCATTCTCGATAAATCCACCGCCGACACGCATCACGACGCGCTCGAAGCCATCGGCGCGCTCGATCTCGCGAGCGACTGCGCGAGCGCGCTGGTCACGGCGCGCGACACGCCGCCGGGCATCATCGTGCTCGACGCGCGTTGCTGCGCGGGCGATACCGGCGATGCCGTGCGCGCGCTACTCGCGGCGCATCCGCATGTGCCGGTCGTCGTGCTGGCCGATAACCGTGATATCGGCACGGAACGCGCCACGCTTGATGCCGGCGCGGCCGATATGATCGCGCATCCGGTGCGCTCGGCGATTTTGCAGGCGCGCATGCGTGCCGCGCTCGCCTCGGCGCTGCGCGCGGAAGAGGAGATTCGCGCGCTGCTCGATCCGTCGAAGCACGCGAGCGTGCATCCGTTTCCGAACGCGCGCGCTAGCGCGTCATTCGATCGACGCGGACGGCGCGCAGGCAATGCGCGCGCGTCCAGCGCGTTTCGCTTCGTATAGCGCCAGGTCGGCGGCCTTGAGCAGATCGGTGGGCGAGGCGTCGGCGGCGGCCGCGTGCAGGGCCGCCACGCCGACCGAAATCGTCACGTGCGGATCGACGCCGGACGGCAGATGTTCGATCGCGAGCGCGCGCACCTGATCGACCATGCGTTGCGCGATCGACTGCGCGCCCGACAAATCGGTATTCGGCAAAAGGCACGCGAATTCTTCGCCGCCATAACACGCGACCTTGTCGTAAGGGCAGCGCAAGGCTTGCACGAGCGCCTTCGCAATCGACTTGAGGCACGCGTCGCCGGCCTGATGGCCGTATTGATCGTTGAAGCGCTTGAAGTAATCGACATCGACCAGCAAGAGCGCGAGCGACGCGCCTTCGCGCGCGCAATGCCGCCAGTCGGCATACAGGTCTTCGTCGAACTTGCGGCGATTCGCGACGCCGGTCAGGCCGTCGAGCAGCGCATTGGCACGCAGCATGTCGCCTTGCAGCTTGAGCGTCAGATGCGTGCGCACCCGCGCGCGCGATGACCGGATTGATCGGCTTGCTCAGAAAATCCACCGCGCCGAGTTCGAGCGCCTGCACCTCGTCGTCTTCGCGATCCTGCGCCGTGATGAAAATCACCGGCACATCGCTTGTCAGCGGATCGGCCTTGAGACGGCGGCAGACCTCGTGGCCGTCGAGATCGTCCATCACGACATCGAGCAGGATGAGATCGGGCGATTCCGCCTGCGCGATCTGCACGGCCTGCGCGCCGGTGGTCGCCATGAACACGTCGCACTCGTGGCGGAACAGCTCGTACAGCACGCGAATATTCACCGGCTGGTCATCGGCGATCAGCAGCTTGGGCCGACGATTCGCATGCAGTAGCCAGCTTTGCAGCAGCGCTTCCATGATCAGGCTTGCTCCAGCAGTTCCCGCGCGATGGCGGACGCACGCGGGAAATCCAGCGCCCGAACGCGTGCGAGGAAGCGTTCGAAGTCGGCGCGATGCGTGTCCGGCGTATGCGGCGATAGATTCTCTGACAACGCAATCGCTTGCAGGTTCGATGAGTCGAGCAGCGTGACGATCGCATGAAGCCGGTCGCGCCAGGCGTCGTCGGCGATCGGCTCGACATAGGCGGGCTCGCGCGATGCGGGCTTTGCGTGCGCGAACGCATTCGTCAGACGCTCGGCGCTGGCCGCCAGCAGCCGCTGCATGCGCGGCACGTTTTCCGCGACGGACGCGAGCGTGCGGGCGGTGTCGCCGGTATCGAGCAGATCGCGTTCGAGCTTGCTGGCAAGCTTGGCCAGCACGGTTGCGCCCACGGTGCCCGCCGTGCCTTTCACGCCGTGCAGCACGGAGGCCGCGCCGGAAACATCGCGGGCCGGCCGCGAGCAGGGCGGCGAGGCGCGTCAGCTGCTTCTCGGTCTGCGCGCCGAAGCCGTCCAGCGAGCTGCGAATCAGATCGACATTGCCGCCGAAGCGCGTGACGATCGAATCGTAAGGCTCGGTGAGCGTGTCGTCGTCCTGACTCTGCGATGCGGCATCGGCCGGTTCGTCCTGCACGGTGTCGAGCCCGACCTGCTGACGCAGCACCGCCACCAGCCGTTCGACGTCGATCGGCTTGCCGACGTGATCGTTCATGCCCGCGTCGAGACAGGTATCGCGATCCGCGTTCGATGCGTTGGCCGTCATCGCGACGATCGGCAGCGTATCGAAGCGGCCGTCGGCACGAATCAGGCGCGTCGCTTCGAGGCCGTCGAGATCGGGCATCTGCACGTCCATCAGCACGACATCGAAGCGCGTATCGCCCATCAGCACCGCTTCGATGCCTTCGCGGCCGCTTTCGGCGAGCGTGACCTTGGCGCCTTCCGCACGCAGCAAGCCTTCCGCGACCTGACGATTGAGCGCGTTGTCTTCGACGACGAGCACGTCGAGCCCGCGCAGACGGCGCGATTTCGCATGACGCGGCGCGAGCGCTTCGGCCGGCGCATGCACGTCGCGCGACATCGCGGTGCGGATCGCCGACATCAGTTGCTTCGGCGTGACCGGTTTAGTCAGGAATCCTACGAATGGCGCGACGCCGCTGTCCTGCGTTTCCTGCAGCACTTCCCGGCCGAACGCGGTGACGAGCAGCACGCGCGGCGGCTCGGCGTAACCGCGCATCGTGTTGATGAGTTTGGCCGCGTTTAGACCGTCGAGGTCGGGCATGCGCCAGTCGAGCCGCGCGATGTCGTAAGGCGTCTCGCCGCGCATGGCATCGCCGATGCGTTCCACCGCGTCGATACCGCAGGTCACGAGATCCGCTTGCCAGCCGAGCGATCGCACCGTGCGCGACAGAATCTCGCCCGCCATGAGGTTGTCGTCCGCGATCAGGATGCGCACCGGACGCGCGAGCAGATCGTCGGCATCGCGCGGTTCGACGGCATCGTGCTGCACGCCGAGCGGAATGTCGAACCAGAAGCGGCTGCCTTCGTTCACGCGGCTTTCCACGTCGAGGCAACCGCCCATCATCGTGACGAGCCGCTTGCAGATGACGAGCCCGAGACCCGAGCCGCCGAAGCGCCGCGTGGTCGATGCTTCCGCTTGCGTGAAGTCTTCGAAAATACGCTGCAACTGCGTTTCGCTGATGCCGATACCGCTGTCCGACACCGCGACGCGCACCTGCACCTGGTCGTCCGCGCCATGCAGCAGATGCATGCTCACGACCACTTGTCCCGCCGAGGTGAACTTGAGCGCGTTGCCCGCGAGATTGATCAGCACCTGTTGCAGGCGGAAGCCGTCGCCGATCAGCGTGCGCGGCAGTTCCGGGTCGAGGTCGAACAGCACTTCGACATCCTTCGTCCCCTGATTGCCGGAGAGCACGACGCCGAGTTCTTCCATCAGGTTTTCGGGCTGGAACGGATGGCTGTCGAGTTGCAGTTTGCCCGCTTCGATCTTCGAATAATCGAGGATGTCGTTGAGCAGGTTCAACAGCGATTTCGCGGCGGTTTCCGCCTTGCTCACATAGTCCTGCTGACGGCGATTGAGCGTCGTTAGTTGCACGAGATGCAGCATGCCGAGCACCGCGTTCATCGGCGTGCGGATTTCGTGGCTCATGTTGGCGAGGAAGGACGACTTCGCGGCGCTCGCGGCATCGGCCTGTTCCTTCGCTTCGCGCAGCGCGCTTTCGAGTTCGTATTGCGCGGTGATGTCGTAGTTCACGCCGGTCATGGCAATCGGCGCGCCATAGGCATCGCGCTGAATGTGCAGGCCGGTCTGGATACGGCGCTCGGTGTCGTCGGGCAGCACGATGCGAAACGGCGGCATGTCGCGCAGCTTGCCTTCGAGGCGGCCTGCAGACGCGTGTTCATCGCTTCGCGATCGGCGGGATGCAGACGCGTGCGCCAGTGTTCGATATTCAGCCCGTTATCGAGCAACTCGCGCGGATACTGATAAATCTCGAACATGCGCGCGTTCCAGTGCAGCCGGCCCGATGCGAGATCCCACGACCAGATGCCGATTTCGGCGATATCGGCGGCGAGCAGCAGTTGATCGCGCGCGTCGGCCAGATCGCTGCGTTCCTTCTTCTGACGCGAGATATCCGTGATGACGGAGACGAAATGCGGCGCGCCGTCCACGCGCATCGCGCCGGTCGAGACATGCGCGGGGAACGAGGTGCCGTCCTTGCGCAAGCCAGCGAGTTCGCATTCGGCATTGGGCATGCCGACGCCCGTCATGAACTGCTTGATATATTCGTTGTACGAATCGAGTTGTACCGGTGGCACGAGAATGCGGATGTTCTGTCCGATCACTTCGCTCGCCGCATAGCCGAACACGCGCTCGCCCGCATTGTTGAACGAGCGGATCGCGCCGCGCTCGTTCACGGTGATGATCGGATTGATAGCCGTATCGAGCACCGTGCGCGTGGTCAGCAGGCTGCGCGTGAGCGCCTGTTCCACCTTGCCGCGCGAGGTCGTCTGACGCACCAGCGTGGAGCCGAAGAAGCCGATCACCAGCGCCAGCATGGCGGTCACGCCCGCATGCCAGAGCGTGTCGTGCCACCACGGCCACAGGCCTTCGTCGCGCGAGAGGGCGGCCGTCACGAACAGCGGATAGTCCTCCAGTTCGCGATAGCTGTTGATGCGCGTAATGCCGTCCTGCGCCGAGTTGATCGTAAAGTTGCCCGCCGCGGGCCGCGGGCCGCGCGGCGTGCGTGCGGTACATCGTCGTATCGACCACGCTCTTGCCGACGAAACGATCGTCGAACGGACGGCGCACGATCATCAGGCCGCTGTTGCTGACGAGCGCCGCCGCGCCGTTCTTGCCGAGGTCGAGGCTCTCGTAGAAGCGCGAGAAGAACGATACGTCGATAGTCGCGAGCGCGACGCCCGCGAAGCTGCCATCGGGCGCGTCGATGCGGCGCGAGATCGGCACGATCCATTTGCCGGTCGAACGGCTGCGCACCGGCGGGCCGATATGCGCGTTCTGATCCGTATGCGTCAGGTGATACTGAAAGTATTCGCGGTCCGAGTTGTTGTAGCGCGTATCGAGCGTGGGCTGCGAGTTGACGATCCACTGGCCCGTCTTGTCGTAGATGAACAGGCCGTTGAGTTGCGGCAGTTGCGCGCAACGCTCCACCAGCGAGCGATGCATGCGCTCGATCGTGGCGGGCCCGAGGCCGTCCTGTTCGACGCGTTCCACCATGCCGATCAGCGTGGTGTCGGCTTCCTTGAAGGTGTCGTTCGCGTGCTGCGACATCGCGCGCGCGAGATTCGACGTCGCCGTCGTCATCTCGTGGATCTGCACATGGCGCGCGGCGATGCTGCGCCAGACGTCGGTGCCGATCAACAGCACGCATACGATGATGATGAAGCTCGTCAGCCTGAAAGTGAGCGAATGGCGAGTGGCCAAACCGGGTTCTCCGAATACCGATGTCGCAAGACGCAAACCGGGGTTCTATAGCGAACGCTGCCGTATCTTATCGCGCCATTCGGAGAGACCGTTTGAGGGCGGGCCTGGCGTGTACGGGGTTTTGCGTGGTGATCAAGACGCTTTAACGGCTATGGCGTCCCAAAACTTGATAGAGCTGATAAGGAAATTTTTTCGGGGTTTTCCCGCGCGACTCGGCCGGTTCGGTTGTTTTGTCTGATCATTGACTGACCGCTGCAGCTTGCCGCGCGACGAGCCGCCCGCGAAACCAGAATGTCCACGCGACCAGTCCGCCGTAGATCGTATAGCTGATGATCGGCGACACCACCAGATAGCGCTCGATCGGCCAGTTCCACGCGAACCATACGCGCAGCAGCATCTCCAGCGTGAGACCGATGCCCCAGACGAGCGTCATGAGCCTGAGCGACGCGCGCAGCGATGCGCTGTCGCGCCAGTACGCCTCGAAATGCGCCGCGCCGCCCGCGTGTTCGCGCGTGACCGTGGCGCGCGCCAGATAGAAGATCAGCGGCCGCTCGAAGTACATCGACGCGAGAAAGACGATGCCCGTCGCGCCCGCCGCGAGCGATTCGCGCAGCAGCAACACGCGCGGACTGCCGCCGAGCGCGAGCGTCACGATGGATAGCGCGATGCCGAACAGCACCAGAGCGGAGAGCGCGTCGATGCGTCGCGAACGGATGAATTCGATGAGACTCCACGCCAGCGGCGGCGGCGCCGATGCGTACAGCGCGCCGACTTCGCCCCAATGCGGCAGCGCGAGTCGGTAAGCGAGCCACGGCAGCAGCAGATTCGCGGCGAGTTCGAGCAGGAGGCCTGGCTTGATCTTTTTCATGGACTCACGGCGGGCGGGGCGTGAGTGCCAAGTATACGCAATGAAAGTGACCTTTCTAAAGCGCTATCCCTTCATCGCGCGCTCGACCGCCGCTTCGACCCACGAACGATCGAGCCGGCCCTCTGCGATCGCGCTCAGCGCCTGCGCTTCCTTCTGCTCCTGAAGCCGCGCACGCTCGATCACATCGTCCGCGTCCTGCGGCGCGATGGCGATCACGCCGTCTTCATCGCCCACGATGATGTCGCCCGGATGCACCACCATGCCGCCGACCGTCACCGGCACGTTGATTTCGCCGGGCCCGTTTTTATACGGCCCGCGATGCGTGACGCCGCGCGCATACACCGGAAAATCCCGCGCGCGCAGGGCGGCGACATCGCGGATCGCGCCGTCGATCACGAGCGCGGCCACGCCGATGCTTTCCGCGTAGCTCGCCATGATGTCGCCCATCAGCGCCTGATTCAGATCGCCGCCGCCGTCGATCACCAGTACGTCGCCGGGACGGCAGAAGTCGAATACGCGATGGATCATCAGGTTGTCGCCGGGACGCGTGTGCACCGTCACGGCCGTGCCCGCAAACGCGCGCGGCCGATGATAAGGCGTAAGGCCGACCGTGCCGCAGGCGCGCGCCATGTTGTCGCTCAATAGCGAGACCGCGAGCGATTTAAGCGCGGCGACGATTTGCGCATCGGCTTGCGGAGCGGATTCGTTTTGCCGCCATCCGACAGTGCTCATGACGTGACTCCTTGTCGTTCGAGTTGAGTATTCAGTCGTCCGTACACGGCGTGCGCGTTGTGCTCGAAGATACGGCGGCGGTCTTCGTCCGCGAGCCATTCGATACCGTCGATATAGCGGCGCGTGTCGTCGTAGTGATGTCCCGTGTCCGGATCGATGCCTTGCACCGCGCCGATGGTCTCCGATGCGAACAGGATGTTCTTTGCCGGAATGACCTTGGCGAGCAGTTCCGCCCGGCTGGTGATAGACGCAGGTATCGAAAAACACGTTGTCGAGCAGATGTTCCTTGAGCGGCGGTTGCTTCATGTCCTGCGCGAGCCCGCGATAGCGTCCCCAGTGATACGGCACCGCGCCGCCGCCATGCGGGATGATGAACTTGAGCGTCGGAAAATCCTTGAAGAGATTGCCCGCGAGCAGTTGCATGAACACCGACGTGTCTCCGTTGATGTAATGCGCGCCCGTCGCATGAAAGTTAGGATTGCATGACGATGAGACGTGAATCATCGCGGGCACGTCGAGTTCGACGAGCGCTTCGTAGAGCGGATACCAGTGCTTGTCCGTCATCGGCGGGCCGGACCAGTGGCCGCCCGACGGATCGGGATTCAGATTGCAGCCGATAAAGCCGAGTTCGTTGACACAGCGCTTCAACTCCGCGATGCAGTTCGACGGATAGACGCCCGGCGCTTGCGGCAACTGGCACACGCCGACGAAATGCGTCGGAAACAGCGACACCACGCGATGAATCAGGTCGTTGCATTCAGCCAACCACAGCGCGTTGGCGTTCGCATCGCCGAGATGATGTCCCATGCCGGCCGCGCGCGGCGAGAAGATCGTCAGGTCGATGCCGCGCCCGCCTTGCACGCGCAATTGTCCGCTTTCGATGGTCTCGCGGATCTGGTCGTCGCTGATAGATGGACGCGGTGGCACCGGCGTGCCGTCCTTCAGTGCCGCGATCTGTTGCGTTCTCCAGGCTTCGTGTTCCTTGGGCGAAGTCGTGTAATGGCAGTGACAGTCAATGATCATGATGTGATTCGCGTGATGATGATGATGATGGTCAGAGCGAATGCGCGGTGTTGCCGCGTTCTTCGTTGCCGGTGGTTTCGTCGTCGGGAGGACGCACGCGCATCACCAGCGCGATGATCGTCGCGATAACGAGGAACGCGGCGATGGTCACGAGCGCGAGCTTGAAGTTGCCGGTCGCGTTGCGCACCAGCCCGATGCTCCACGGGCCGACCAGTCCGCCGAACTGCGCGATGGTGTTGATAAGCGCGATGGTCGCCGCGCCCGCCGCACCCGTACGGAACGATGCCGCCAGACTCCAGAACAGCGGATTGCCCGCATAGATGAACAACCCCGTCGCGCACAGCAGCAGATACGCGACGACCGGCGAGGGCGCATACGCGCTCGCGGTGATCGCTACAGCGCTCATGCCGTAGACGAAGGCGAGATGCTTCTTGCGATCGCCGGTGCGGTCCGAACTGCGGCTGATGAGAAACGTGCCGAGCACGCCGAGCAAAGGCGGCGCGGCGGACAGAAAGCCGACTTCGATATTGCTCAGGTATCCAATGCTTTTGACGATCTGCGGCAACCACAGAAACAATCCGTAGATGCCGACCAGCGCGCAGCCGAACAGGCACGCGAGACTCCATACGCGGATATCGCCCGCCACGCGCCAGATCGATACATGTGCCGTGCCCAGCGCGTTGCGTTCCGCGTCGAGCGTGCTTTCGAGCCATTGCTTTTCGGCGTCGGTGAGCCAGTCGGCGTCGGCGGGACGCTCCTGCATCACGCGCAAAGTGAGCAGGCCGAGCAGGATCGCGGGCACGCCTTCGCAGATGAACATCCATTGCCATCCCGCGAGACCGAATGCGCCGTCGGCGTAGGTCATCAGCGTGGTCGACAGCGGACCGCCGAGCACCGCCGAGAACGATCCCGCGATGATGTAGCCGCCCACCGCGCGCGCCCGATAGCGCTCGGGAAACCACTTGGTCAGATACACCGCGACGCCCGGCAGAAAGCCCGCTTCCATCACGCCGAGCAGAAAGCGCACGGCATAGAAGCTCGTGTCGTTGCGCACGAATGCCGTGGCCGCCGCCACCGCGCCCCATGTAATGAGAATTCGCGCGAGCCAGCGTCGCGCGCCCACGCGATGCAACAACAGATTGCTCGGCACTTCGAGCAGCATGTAGCCGACGAAGAACACGCTGCCCGCGAAGCCGAACACGGCGGGGCTGAAGTTCAGCGCGTGATTCATGTCGAGCGCTGCAAAGCCTATGTTGATGCGATCGAGGTAGTTGAAGAACATCATCGCGAACAAGAGCGGCATGGTGCGGTACACCTTGCGCATGGTCGCGGCTTCGCTCTCGGGTGTCACCGCGATAGGCGGCGCGGGCCGGGTTTGCTCGATCATGATCGTCTCCCTGCGCTCGCTCGATGCAAGCGTCTGTGAATGTCCCGTCGCGCGCGCGTAAGCGATGACGAGCCGCGCGTCGTCGGCGGGGAACGAACATGATAAGGACGCGCGTGCGCAAACGTCCAAGAGCGATTGCGTATGCTTCTATGCGTTTTTGCTTATAGCGCCGCAATCATGGGGCGCAGCATTGCAAAGCGCTTTCAAAAGCGCTCAGGCGGACTCGCGCGCAATGTCGTCGGCATGCGGAAGGCAGGCGAGAAACGCGTGCAGATGCGGTGAAGTGTCGCCGGTTCGAAAGCTCGCCGTCAGAGAGCTGAAGCGCCTGGCGCCCGGTCCGGTGAGATGCCGATAGACGACATCCGCGCGCCCATGCTTCGCCACCGATTCACCGACGAAGGTAATGCCCAGTCCCGCCGCGACGAGCGCGATGGCCGTCTGAATTTCATACGCCTCATGCGCGACGACCGGCGTCACTCCCGCATCGCGATACAGCGAGCCGATGAAGCGCGGAAACTGCGCGGCCGGATGCTTCGGATACACGACCAGCGGCGAATCGATGAGTTCGTCGACGCGCACTTCGCTACGCGCGCTCAAGGGATGATCGGACGCCAGCACGGCCATCACGCGTTCGTCGAGCAAGGTGCGCGTCGTGCAACCGGGCCACGCGGGCGCTTCGCGGCCGATACCGATATGAATGCGCGCATCGCGAAAGGCGTCGGCTTGTTCTTCGGTCAGCATTTCAAAGAGCTTGAGCTCGACCAGCGGATATGCCGCATGAAAAGCCTTCAGCGCGGGCGGCAAGACGCTGTACATCGCCGAACGCGTGAAGCCGATGGCGAGCCAGCCGTGCGTGCCTGCATCGATGGCGCGCACGTCTTGCGTCGCCGCTTCCATGCGTTCGAGAATCGTGCGCACTTCGGTGTGAAAGTAGCTGCCCGCTTCGGTCAGACGCAGCGGGCGGCTGCCGCGATCGACGAGCTGACTGCCGAGCCGTTCTTCGAGCGCGCGAATCTGCTGGCTCAACGCGGGTTGCGCCATATACAGACGCTCGGCCGCGCGGCTGAAGTTGAGCTCTTCAGCCAGCACGATGAAGCATTGCAGCGCGTGCAGGTTCATGCGTTTAAGAAGGCGTCAGCGCGTATTAGGCTTGAGCGGATACGCGCCCGCAGGCGGCGCGGCGGCAGCGGGATTGCCGGCGTTCACCGCGTTGCGCGTGTTCGCGTTGGCGGCATCGTTCGCGTTGTAGGTCGAGTTGGTGTTCGGCTCATATCCCAGCGATGACTTCGGCGGCTTCGGTTGCAAGGTCTGATTGATCAGGCCCACTTGCCCGAGCTTGCGCGCGGCGCTATCCGCATGCGCCGATGCAACGACGCCCAGCATCGTCGCGCCGATGATCAATGCGTTCGCCACTTTATGTTTGCGGTTCGTTTTCATCGTTGGCCTCCTTGATGTGATGCACGTTCCACCACATTGTCCGCAAGGATGATACCCGCGCGCAGCAGGGTTTCGCCCGATAAAGCAGACGATAAACGCCTTCGCGCACACACGCCACGCAAAATTGAGATATCGCACGGGACGCGTGATTTCCCCTCGGTAATATCTTCTTTGAAGTACTGACTTCAACCACGCAACGGAGGAATCATGTTTCCCGAATATCGCGATCTCATCTCTCGCCTGAAAACCGAAGACGCGCATTTCTCGCGCTTGTTCGAGCGTCATAACGAACTCGATCACGAGATCAGGAATATGGAATCGGGTGTCTCGCCGGCCGATTCGTTTGCCATCGAAACGCTCAAGAAAGAAAAACTGCTGCTCAAGGACAAGCTGTATGTCGTATTGAAGAAGGCGCACGAAGCCGCCTGACCATGACGTTCCGCGATTGACGTAGCCGGCAGAGACGCCGCACCTGACCACAAGGAGAAGAACAGTGACATCCGCAGAGCATCATGCCGGGCATGGAAAGAAGAAACCGGGTCGAGAGGAAACGGACGGCGACGTGAGTATCGCCGAATCGTCGGAGCGCGGTGACAAGCTGGCGACGCAGGCCACGCAAGACGCCACCGACGCCGCGCACACTGCCATCCATAGCAGCATCGAAGACATTCTGACCGCAGGCGGCAAGTCGAAGCGCGACGGCATGAAAGCGCTGATCGGCGGACTGTCGCCGGATGAAGTCGCGAGCCTGCGCGCCGCGCTGTTCGATGGCGAAGCCGCGCTTGCCAAACCGCGTCGCGACGAAGAGCTGGCATCGGACTGGCGTCACGGCGGCTATCCGTACCGGCATCTGATGTCGCGGCAGAACTACGAGAAGCAGAAGTATCGTCTGCAAGTCAAGTTGCTGAAGCTGCAGGCGTGGGTCAAGGAAACGGGCCAGCGCGTCGTGATCCTGTTCGAAGGGCGCGATGCGGCGGGCAAGGGCGGCGCGATCAAGCGCTTCATGGAGCATCTGAATCCGCGTGGCGCGCGCGTGGTCGCGCTGGAGAAACCGAGCGAAGCGGAACGCGGCCAATGGTATTTCCAGCGTTACGTCGAGCATCTGCCGACAGCGGGCGAGATCGTGCTGTTCGACCGCTCCTGGTATAACCGCGCGGGCGTCGAGCGCGTGATGGGCTTCTGCTCGTCGCAGGAATACGACGTCTTCATGCAGCAGGCGCCGTCGTTCGAGCGGCAGTTGACGCAGAGCGGCGTGCATATCGTCAAGTTCTGGTTTTCGGTTAGCCGCGACGAACAGCGTCGCCGCTTCAAGGAGCGCGAGGTGCATCCGCTCAAGCAGTGGAAGCTCAGTCCCGTCGATCTCGCGTCGCTCGACAAGTGGGACGACTACACTCGCGCGAAGGAAGCCATGTTCGCGCAGACCGATACCGCCGATACGCCGTGGACGGTCGTGCGTTCGGATTGCAAGAAGCGCGCGCGTCTGAACGCCATGCGCTATGTGCTGCATCGGCTGCCTTACGACAAGCGCGAAATCGATTCGATCGGACCGGTGGATCCGCTGATCGTCGGCCGCGCGTTTTGAAGGCTCACGCCGTATCGCTCATCAGTTGACGGGCGAGCAGGCTGGCGTGCGGCGTGAGGGCGTCGAAGGCGCGGGCGCACAACAGCAGGCGACGCGTCGCCCACGGCTCGGATAGTGGCACGATCGCGAGGCCCGGGCGGCGCAGTAGATTCGCGGTCACTTCCGAGAGAATTGCGAGACCGATGCCCGCCTCGACCATGTTTCCCACATTGTCGATGGCGCGCATCTGGATGCGGTAATCGATCTGTCGGCCGAGCCGCGACGCGCGTTCGGCCAGATGCATTTCCAGCGCGGCATCCGCGAGTCCGACGAACGGCTCGCCGATGATCTCCGCGAACGACACCTCCCGTTCCCCGCTGATCCGATGCGCGCGGCCGGCCACCACGACCAGCCGGTCCAGCGCGACGACATGCGTCGCCAGGCTCGCGTGATCGGTGATATCTGCGACGATGCCGAGATCGGCGCGTCCTTCGGCTACGGCCGGCACGATCTCGAAGCTCGGCCGTTCCTCGAGATCGATCAACAGGCCCGGATAAGCCGCCAGAAAGCGCGTGAGGCGCGGCGGCAGAAACGCGGCGAGCGCGGCCGTGTTCGACATCAGCTTGATGCGGCCTTTGAGTCCCGTCGCATAAGTGCGCAATTCGCCGCGCATCTGCTCGACTTGCCCGAGGATGGCGCGCGCGTGGCGCAGGAACGCTTCGCCCGCGGGAGTCGCCTGCACGCCGCGCCGGTTGCGTTCGAGCAGCGGCGCGCCGAGGGCGGCCTCCATGCCGGCGATACGCTCGCTCGCCGATGCCAGCGCGAGATGCATCGCCTGCGCGCCGGCTGTGATGCTGCCGCGTTCGATCACGGTGAGAAAGAGCCGCATATCGGTCAGATCGAAGCGCATGGGCTGGGTTCGGCTGCGCCGAAGTCTCGCATTGGAATTGCCAGATTGTACGAGCCTGCGCGCACGGCTACGATTTGCCGCATGGAAGCCATTCTGATTGTCATCGTTGCGGGTTTCGTTGCGGGCGCCATGAACGCGCTGGCGGGCGGCGGCTCGTTCGTCAGCCTGCCTGCGTTGATCGCGGCGGGTTTGCCACCCGTACAGGCGAACGCATCGTCGACGGTGGCGCTGTTTCCCGGCGGCGTGGTGAGCGCGTGGGCGTATCGCGAGGGCTTGACGCCGGTCGGGCCGGTCTCGATCCGGATGATGCTCGTCGTCACGCTGATCGGCGGATTCATCGGCGCGGTGCTGTTGTTGTCGACGTCGTCCGCGACGTTTTCCTTTTTGCTGCCGTGGCTGCTGCTTTGCGCGAGTTTGGCGCTGGCGTTCGGACGCAGAATCGGCGACGCGTTGCGTCGGCGGGTGCGAATCGGCGCGGCGGTGGTGCTGTCCATCCAGTTTCTGCTCGGCATTTACGGCGGGTATTTCGGCGGTGCGGTCGGCCTGATGATGCTCGCCGTATGGGGCCTGCTCGATACGCGCGACATCAAGAGCCTCAATGCGCCGCGCACGCTGCTGGTGAGCGCGGCCAATTCGGTCGCGGTGCTGACCTTCGCCTTCGCGCATGCGGTGCGCTGGCCCGAGACGCTGGCGATGCTGCTCGCGGCCGTGGCGGGCGGTTATGGCGGTGCGCAGATCGGCCGACGCGCACCCGCCAAGGTGATTCGAGCGGGCACCTTGCTGCTCAGCGCGTGCATCACGCTCGCGTTTTTCGTGAAGACCTACGGGCCGATGCTTGCTCGACGTTGATGCGCCCTGCGCTCGCGTGCGAAGGTGCGGTGAGGAAGATCATGATGACTGTCCTGCTACAGACGCTCGGTGCGCTGGCAGTGCTGGCGAGCATTGCGGCCAAGGTCGCGTGGTTGCGAGACGAGCACGCGTTACGCCGTTAGCGTCCGAGCGGCGGCAGGCCCAACGGCTTGCGCGCTGATTCGTAGGCATCGACGAAGCGCGGATCGTCGTCGGACGCGCGGGCGATCCATGTCGAAAGCTGGTCCTGACAGCCGTCGCGCGTCATGGCGGCAAAGCAGGGCGAGTTCGGCGGCATCATGCACGCCGCCCAATAGAAATTGAATAGCGTCTGTTTCTCGCCGGGATGCATGCGAAGCGCGCCCGGCTCCTTGCCCGAGAACCATCGGACGAGTTTGGCGGTCAGCGTGTCGTCGGTTTCATTGCGGTCGTAAGAGAACACATAGCTGCCGCCGGCCTGAGCAGTATGGAAGTCGTCGAGGACGACGCTGGTTACTAAGCCCGCCGCGCGCGCATTGGAGAGAAACGTTTGCGCCTGAGCGCGGATAGCCGGGCATGCGAGCAAGGCAGCACACAAGAAGAAAGTCGCGAGCCGCGCCGGGGCTTCACGCCTCGGAAGAGTTCTAAGGATATTCACGCACGCTATAAACAAATTTATCGGGCACCCGGCAGCTTTTTCAAACGACGCAGGCTGGGTCGCGCTGATTCTACTGATTAATTTGGCTTAAGCGGATAAATCCTTAGCGATTTAACGCCGGTATACCAAAACGTCTTTAGTGAAACGGGCAAGCAATCGCCTTGGGCGCATCGAAGTATACCGAGCCAAGAAAAGGAAAACGGCCCCGCAGGGCCGCCTTGCTTTTTACGGCAATGTCGCTGAGCTTACAGCGGCTGAATCGTCGAAGCTTGCTTGCCCTTGGGGCCTTGCTTGACTTCGAAGCTCACCTTCTGGTTCTCTTGCAGCGACTTGAAACCCTTGGACTGGATTTCGGAGAAATGCGCAAACAGGTCCTCGCCGCCGTCATCCGGCGTGATGAAACCAAAACCCTTTGCGTCGTTGAACCACTTCACAGTACCTGTTGCCATTTGACCCAATCCCATTGAGACGAATTACGTTGAAAATGCGCTTCGAAATCTCGAGCGGCATAGACTTTTACCATGCCGGAAAGCCGAAGTCCAATAAGCGTTTTTGCTAAGAGGGCGGACATATGCTCGTCATAGTCGTAGAAATTACTCGATGCTTAAAATCTAGTCGGTCTAATTTTCCGGCAATTGCGACATTTGTTTTTTGACACGTCTGCCAGTTAAGCTTCGCATTCGCGTTCTTTTGCTTGGAATTCGCATACCGATATGGCTCATACGCTCGCTCAATCCGCTTCGCTCGTTTCGTCGCGCACGCAGCTCGCCGCGTGCTTTCAGCTTGCAGCATTGCATGGACTCGAAGAGGGCATCTGCAATCATTTCTCGGCGGTGGTGCCGGGTCATGACGATCTGTTCTTCGTCAATCCTTATGGCTATGCGTTCGGCGAGATCACCGCGTCGCGCTTGCTCGTCTGCGATTTCGACGGCCGCGTGATCGACGGCGAAGGTCAGCCCGAAGCGACGGCGTTCTTTATTCATGCACGCGTGCATAAGCTGATGCCGCGCGTGAAGGCCGCGTTTCATACGCATATGCCTTTTGCGACGTCGCTGTGTCTGATCGAAGGGCCGCCGCTGTTGTGGCTCGGACAAACCGCGCTGAAGTTCTATGGCCGCACGGCAGTCGATGAAGACTACAACGGCCTCGCGCTGGATGAATCGGAAGGCGATCGTATCGCGCAGGCGATGGGCGATGCCGACATCCTATTCCTAAAGAATCATGGCGTGATGGTCGCGGGCGCGAGCATCGCAGAGGCATGGGACGATCTCTATTATCTCGAGCGCGCCGCCGAAGTGCAGTTGCGCGCGATGAGCAGCAATCTCCCGCTCAAGCAGGTGCCGCACGATATCGCCCAGCGCAGTTACGAGCAGATGCGCGCGGGCGCATCTCGTCAGCGGCATGCGGCAATTGCGGGCGAAGGGCATTTCGTTCGAGGCGTGATCATCGGCGCGCGGCCAGGCGCTTGAGCCAGCCGCGCCGTTTGCCGACATCGGTCTGCTGCAGAAACACGGCAATCACGATGATCAAACCCTTGAGCACGAGTTGCGTATTGCTGTCGATATCTTTTAGCAAAAGGATATTGATTAGGAAACCGAATATCAGCACGCCGGCGACTGTGCCCGACACGCGTCCGACACCGCCCGACAGACTCGTGCCGCCGATCACCACGGCGGCGATGGCGTCGAGTTCCCAGCCCATGTCTGCATCGGCCTTGCCTTGCCGATACTGCGCCGCATAGAGCACGCCGACGAGCGCTGACAACAGCCCGGAGATCGCATAAGCGGCCATCTTGTGGCGCGCGACGTCGAGGCCCGACACGACCGTGCATTTCTCGTTGCCGCCGATTGCATAAAGATATTTGCCGAACACCGTGCGATTCATGACGAAGCTCACGATTGCCGCGATCACCAGAAAGAACAGCGCGGGCACCGGCACGACGTTGAACAGCAGCGCGCGCAGCATTTCGATATCCGATGTGGCGTTGGTGCCGCTATAGATCGAATAGACGGCCGTGTCCTGTCCCGCGATCAGCCGCGCCGCGCCGAGCACGCCGACCATCGCCGCGAGCGTCACGATGAACGGTTGCATGCGTCCGCGCGTGATGATCCAGCCATTGAGCGCGCCGAGCGTGAAGCCCGCGAGCGGCACGATCCACAGCACGGCGAACAGCGGCATGCGATGTCCGCCATGCAGCGCGATATACGCGCACGCGAAGGCGGCGACGCCGAGCGCGATGCCCGCATCCATCGCAAGCGGCGTGCGGGCGGCGGGCGCGAGCCGGTTCGCCTGACCTTCGCGTGCGCGCATGAAGCCGCGCAGCACGTTGAGCATCGCGAGGATGATCGCGAACACGGCGATCGCATCCAGCACGAGCGATGCATACACCGCGCGATTCCATCCATCGGTCGTAAGCAACATCGCGGTGAGCACGCTGCCGAGCCCCATGATCGCGCCCACCGACAAATCGATGCCCGCCGTAATGATGACGAGCGTCATACCGATCGAAATCACGCCGACGTTCGCCACTTGCCGAAAGACATCGGAGATATTCGCGCTCGACAGAAAGATGTTGCTGCCATCGGCCGCGTGCGGCGATGTCAGCGCGCCGACCACGAGCAGCACAATCAAGCCGAGATAGAACTTGAGGACCGTCAGAAAGGTGCTCAGGTGCCGCGCGCGGGCCGTTGCCGCCGGTTCCGCGAGTTGTTCCTACGCTTCGAGCATGGTGTGAGTCTCCGAATCGTATGCCGTGCATATGCCGTGCGTATGCTGTGAAGTCAGGGCGAAGCCATGCAAGCAACTCGCCCGAGAACTGCTCGCGTGCGAGCACGCCGCGCGCGCGTCCTTCGCACATGACGAGAATGCGATCGCTCAAGAGCATCAGTTCGTCGATCTCCGAACTCGCGACGATCACCGTCACGCCTTCGCGCGCGGCCGCGAGCACTTGCCGATAGATTTCTGCTTTCGCCGCGACATCGACGCCGCGCGTCGGTTCGTCGAGCAGCAGTACGCGCGGTTTCGTCATCAGCCATTTGCCGATGATGAGCTTCTGCTGATTGCCGCCCGATAGCGTGCTCGCATCCTGCGCGAGACTGCGATGCTTCACATTCGACGTGCGCGCCTGCGATGCCGCCCACGCATGCAGCCGCTTGCGTCGATAAAACGGAAAGCCCGGCGCGCGCGAAAGCGAAGGCAGCAGCAGATTCGCTTCGAGCGACTGATCGAGCACGAGGCCGTCCTTCTTGCGATCTTCGGTGACGAAAGCAAGACCGGCCGCCGCCGCGCGTTCGGGCGAATCAAAGGCGCGCTCGCTGCCTGCCACATGAATCTCGCCTTCATGCCGATAACGCGACACGCCGAAGATCGCTTCGAGTATCTCGGTCTTGCCCGCGCCGAGCAGCCCGGAAATGCCGAACACTTCGCCTTGCTGCACGGCAAACGACACGTCGGAGACGATCGGACGCGCGGCGCTCCATAGCGTGAGTCCGCGCACGTCGACGGCCAGCGCGCGCTCGCGCGGCGCTTCGGCTTCGCTGCGTTCGGGCGGCGCGAAGTCCTTGCCGATCATCATCGAGACCAATGCCTGCGATGATTCGACTTGCCGCATCTGTAGCGTGGCGATGCGTCGTCCATCGCGCAGCACGGTCACGCGATCCGCGACCTCGAACACTTCGCCTAGTCGATGACTGATGAGCACGATGCCCATGCCACGCGCGCGCAGATCGCGCGTAAGCGACAACAGCGCCTTCGTTTCCGTGTCGGATAGGGCGGATGTGGGTTCATCCATGATCAGCACGCGTGCATCCGCAAGCAGCGCTTTAGCGATCTCGACGAGTTGTTTCTCGCCGACGCGCAAAGTCCCGACCAATGCGGTGGGCGCAGCCTTCCTTGAAGCCTAATTGCGCAAGTACCTGTTTAGCGGCCGCATGCATCGCGCGACGATCGGGAAAGCCCATGCGCGTGCGCAATTCCTTGCCGAGGAAAATATTGTCGACGGCGGACAACGTATCGACGAGATTCAATTCCTGATGAATGATCGCCACGCCCGCGCGCGCCGCATCGTTCACATTGGCGAGGCGCACGCTTTCGCCTTGCACGCGGATGCTGCCCGCATCGGGCGCATAGAGCCCGCCGAGTATTTTCATCAGGCTCGATTTGCCCGCGCCGTTTTCGCCGACGAGCGCATGCACTTCGCCGGCGGTCACATCGAAATCGACGTGGGTCAGCGCGGCGCTGCCGTTGAACGAGATGGACAAGCCGGCGGCTTCGATGAGCGGCGCGGTGCTGGTTGCCATCGAGGTCCTCCAGATAACGCGGCGTTGCTAAGAACGCCGCGTCTGCGCTTTAGTGGCTCGCAATATATTGCTTGGCGTTATCGGCAAAAATACCTTGCGTAGGCAACACGACTTTCTTAGGCACCTTGTCGCCGTGCAAGACCTTGAGCGATTGACGAATGCCTTCCGCGCCCGGCGTCGGATACATGAAGGTGCCCGCGAGCAGGCCTTGCTCGACCCATGTCGCGCCTTCCTGCGGCAAGCCGTCGATGCCGACGAACTTGATGCTCTTGTCGCGACCCGCATCCTTGGCGGCGAGATACGCGCCGTAAGCCATCGGATCGTTATGCGCGTAGACCACATCGATCTTCGGTTGCACGCGCAATACGGTCTTCATATAGTCGTAGGCCTTGTCCTGCTTCCAGTCGCAATCGACGCGTTCGCCCACGCGTTTGATGCCTTTTTCAGGGCTGATCGCCTTGTCCGCGCCGTCATGACGATCATGCGCGGGTTGCGCACCGAAACCGCCCCAGATTTCCACCAGATTGCCTTGCGCCTTGCCTTGCCCGCCTAGCAGCTTGACGATGAAATTGCCGGCTTCCTGACCGATCTGCACATTGTCGCCGCCGATAAATTGCGTGAACTGGTCGCCATTGACTTCGCGATCGAGCACGAAGACGGGAATGCCGGCCTTAAAGGCTTTTTCGACGACGCCCGTGAGACCCGCCGACTCCTTGGGCGAGATGAAGATCGCATCCATTTTCTGCGCGATGAAGTTCTCCATGTCGGCGTTCTGCTTGTCGGTTCTGTCACCCGCATCCGAGATGATCAATTCCACTTCGGGATGCTTGGCGGCTTCGGCCTTCATGTCCTTGTTGAATTGCACGGGCCAGGGCTCGACAGTCGTGACTTGAGAAAAGCCGAAGCGAAGCTTCTTGCCCTGCGCGAACGCGGCCTGCGTGAAGAGCGCCGAGAACGTTCCCACCGCGTCGGCTAGCGGCGCGGCGATGAGGCTCGCGGTCACGATGCGTCGTTTGCTGTCCATTGCGTCTCTCTCCTGTTATGGATGCGGTCCTCGTGCATCGCGGGTCCGCTGGTTGGGTGGCAGCCCTCGAAAAACTAAAACGTTATAGTGCCTGGCGTTTCCTCTCCGCACGCTCCGTTCGTGCGGCGTTCGATTGCGCCGCGATGGTCTCCTTGCTGCTTGTTCTCGGCGGTGGCGCGGTACTTTCGTGCACCAGCAAATCCGCCTTCATGCGCAGATGCACCGGCTCCGATGCCTCACCTTCTAGTTGCTTGTGCAGCAATTGCCAGATCGCGCGCCCGACGGCCTCGACCGGCTGATGAATCGAACTGATGCGCGGCTGCAGCACGGACATCCACGGCGCGTCGTCGAAGGAGAGCAGCGAGATGTCATCGGGCAAGTGCAGTTCGGCATCGCGAATGGCGCGCAATGCGCCGAGCGTCGCGACGTTCGCGCCGGTAAAAAGCGCGGTCGGACGCTCGCGTTCTGCCAGCAGGCCGAGCGTGGCCGCATGGCTTTCTGTATCCGTCATGCCGCATACGACGATGCGCGCGTGACGCGTCAGGCCCGCGCGCTTCATTGCATCGAGATAGCCGTCGGCGCGCTCGCGACTGTTGACGAGATCGAGCGCGTTGACGATGAACGTGATGCGCTTGTGGCCCAGCGCGATCAGATGTTGCGTGCCATCGCGCGCGGCGCGACGGCTGTCCGTTGTGACCGTATCGGCGGGAAAAGTATTGTCGACGCGATCGGCCATCACGAGCGGCACGTCGCACGCGCGCAGTTCTTCGATCGCATGTTCGTAGCCGTGACACGGAATGATGATCATGCCCGCCACCTGCCGCGACAACACGAAGCGGATGCGTTCCGCCTCGCGCTCGGGGTCTTCCTGCGCATGTGCCAGCAGCAATCGATACCCGCTTGCCAAAGCATGATCCTCGACCACGCACAGCAATTCGATAAAGAACGAGTTGGTCAGATCCGGCACGACGAAACCGATCGACGTCGAACGGCTGCTGCGCAATTCCGCGGCCAGGCTGTTGCGCCGATAGCCGAGCTGGCGCGCGGCATGCCAGACCTGTTGCCGTCGCGCTTCGCTGACGCCGTCCGCACCCGCCAGCACTTTCGACGCCGTGCCGAGCGAGACGCCCGTCGTGCTGGCGACGTCCTTGAGTGTGGTGGCCGGTTTTTTTCTGGAATCCACAGTGCTCGAGATCGTGTTAAACGCCGTATTCTGAAACGTTTCAGAATTCTAGGAAGCGTTCGCCGACGGAGCAAGTGAGTGTTTTTACGGAGCGGGGAAGGCGTGCGTCAGAGCGAGACGTCGTGCAGATCCTTCACGATGGGCGGACCGATTCGGAAGTCCGAGGCCGACTTGCAGTCCGCTGCGTTCCGGCGTGCAGCACATCGGGCCGACCAGCCAGCCTGTGCCGGCATCGCTTGCGGAAAAGGGCGGGAGACGCATCAGCGTCCAGGCGGTGTCGTCGGCGCTGCTTTGCACTTTGAGCACGCCTTGCGCGACGGTGATGCGCAAGCGAAAACGATTCGTGCGCGCGGTCGACCCGAGCGACCAGTCGGACGACTCGTTCGTGAGCACCGTGCTGAAGGTCAGCGCGCCGTCGTTGTATTCCGCGCCGGCCTTGACCCAGCGTTCGGCGCTTTCGCGCACCATCAGACCAGCTTGATCGTAGAGCGCGGAAAACTTGCCGTCGACGGTGACTTCGGCGGTGAAATCGCCTTGGACGCTGGCGGCAAAGACGTGGCCGGTATCGCGAACAAAGCCGTAATGCGTCTTGCGCCAGAAATCCGTGTTCGCATCGGTGGTGACGAGGAGCCTGTCGTTTTCGATGCGCCAGTCGGCGGGTTCGTTGATCCAGCGGCACTGTTCGAACATGGCGGCCTCGTCGCGATGAGTGGACAGCAGTATGTCACACGCGCCGGATTCGAATGGTCATAAGTAAAACGGCCAGTGGGTATCTGCACTACCATACGCATACCTTCTTCCCAGAGACGGACGCGATGGTCAAACTGATCATGATCCTTTTGGGCGTGGATTATTTGCGCAACCGCTGGCGCAGTCTGATGGCGATCGGCTGGCTGCTGCTCGTCGCGGGCATCGGCGTATTTATCGATGCGCTCGATGGCGCGTTTGGCTTTCCTATCGCGCTGGTCGGCTGGGTGCTGCTGATCGAAGGCATCGCGACGCTCTCCGTTGCGTGGGCGGGCGTCGGCGGACAGCGCAGGTTGCGTTATGCGAAAGGCATCGTGTTCGTGCTGGCCGCCGTGCTCGTACTCGAAGGCTCGCATCACGGCAATTTCATTTTGTCTTTAGTGATCGGCGCGGCTTTTCTTAGCGATGGCCTGTTGCAGGCCGCTTCCGCGTTGGTGGTGCGTTATCGGCGCTGGCGCGTTGCGTTGGGCTTTGCGATCTTCGAAATTGCCCTTGCCGTATTCATGTTTCAACCGTATCCGACGCATTACGTCGGCACGGTGCCGTATTGCATCGGCCTGCTGTTTATGTTCGCGGGATGAAACGTCATTCTGATCGCATTGCGCGTGCGCAAGCTGACGAGCAATCCGGCAGTGTGGGGCGATGCAAGCGCGGAAGTGGCGAGCGCATCGGGCGCGGCGATCGATGCGAATCGTCCCGCGTTCGATGCGCATGAATGGGACGGCCCGCCCGCCGACGACGAACCCGCGCTGACCGTGCATGTGTGGACGCCGGTCGGCTCGTCGAAGGCGCAAACGCAATGGCATCCGATTGTGGATCGATATATCGCGGCGGTGGATCGCAATGGCGTGATATCGACAGGACACGCCGCGCTCGAAGCGCCCGGCGACGTGTATATCAGTCTGTATCCTGCAATCGAAATCGATCGTAGTCCTGATGATTTTGCGCGACTGCTACGCGCCACGCACGAGAACGACGTGCCCGGGCAATTTCAGCCGAGCTATCCGATCGAATCGAAAGCATGGTGTCCGTCGACGGTACGCGTGCGTATCCGCAATTACGATCCGGCGCGGCTGACGTCTTTCTGGCGCGTGTATCGCACGGATACGACGTATAACCTCACGCATCGCAATTGTTCGAGCAGCGTGTCGCGCGCGCTCGAAGTCGCGCTGGAAGGCGCGGCGGGACGTCTGCACGGCGCGCGTACGGGTTGGGGCGTGTTGTTCAGGATGATCGTCACGCCCGAGCTATGGGTGGCCGCGCAAATCCGCAAGCGCGCGGTGACGATGGCGTGGACGCCGGGACTCACGCTCGACTATGCGCGCGCGCTCAGCATGGTGGCGGATCCGCGTCCTTACGGATGGCTCAAGGTCGCGCGCATGGCGCTGACGACGATGCGGGCATCGCGCCGCGCCTGGCGCGATGAAGGGAATCGCGCTTCGCAGATCGATCCGCCTGCGAACGCCTTATAGATCGAGATCGTCCATTTCCTTTTTCGCGCGTCGTTCTTCGTTCGCGCGACGCGCCCGTAACCGTTGCCGCGAAAGCTGAGCGATGACTTCGCCCGTGCTCGCGCCTGGCGGAATCTCGTTGCGAATGACCTTGGCCACCAATGGCAAACCCGTGCGCTGACGACGCAGCGCACGGGCGATTGCGGTGCGGCACTCTTGCCCGTGACAGTCCCATTCGTCACGGATTCGCTCGCAGTAAGGGCACTTTTCCATCTGCACAGTCTACGCGAAATCGTGACCGATTCGTTCAGCGTGCCTTCAAGGTGCCTTATTTCATGGATTCCAGACGCCGCTTGCCGTACATCGACGCGCATAGTCCTCGAACGCGCGCGGTTCGCGATTCAGCGCGCGACGCACGCCGTCGGCGGGCTTTTCGTTGCGGCCATCGAGTACGGTCGTGAATAGATAGAGCACCAGATCGACTTCGGGCGGCGGCACGCCGGCGTCCAGCAGGCCCACGCGGAATGCATCGGGCGCAATAGGCTCGATGCGAACCTCGCGTCCTGTTTCACGTGCGATGCAAGCCGCGACATCGGCGAAGGACAACGCGCGCGGGCCGGTCAGTTCGTATAGCTGCTGCTCGTGTCCGGGTTGCGTCAGCGCGGCAACGGCGATGTCAGCGATGTCGTCCACATCGACGAACGGCTCGGCGATGTTGCCGATGGGCAGCGCAAGCGTGCCATCGAGCACGGGTCCGAGCAGAAAGCTTTCGCTGAAGTTCTGCATGAACCAGCTGCAACGCAGGATCGTCCAGCGCGCGCCGATTTGCGTCAATGCATGCTCGGCCGCTTGCGCTTCTTCCTCGCCACGACCCGACAGCAGCACGATGCGCGTCGCTCCCATCTCGACGGCCATTTCAAAAAACGCACTTACGGTTTCCAGTGCGCCGGGCACCGCGAGATCCGGTTGATACGTGACGTAGACGCTGTTCGCGCCTTGCAGCGCGGCGTCCCACGTCGCGCGATCGTTCCAGTCGAAGCGCGGATGCGTCGATCGTGAGACCGCGCGCACATTGCGTTGCATCTCGCGCAGACGCTGGCTGACGTGGCTTCCGGTCTTGCCGTTAGCGCCGAGAACGAGGATGGGGGCTTCATCTGAATGCGAAATCGACATGGCTGGCTCCTTGAAATTAAAACGTGAGAGTTGCTCACGTTAAAAACATGATAGATACTCACGTTTGAGAGTCAAGCCGAATCGATCGAGGGAAAACCAGCATGCAAGAGAAAAAGCCTCGGCAGACGAATGCCGACAACGCGGCGTCACGGCGGCAGCCCACGCAACAGCGCAGCCGCGAGCGGCTCGAGCGCATTCTGGAGGTCGCGCAGAACCTGATCGCCGAGAAGGGCAGCGAGCACGTGAAGATGAGCGAGATCGCCGATCTGGCGGAGATATCGATCGGCTCGCTTTATCAATATTTTCCCGACAAGCGCGCAATCGTCCGCTCGCTTGCGGAAACGTATGGCGCGCAAAGCAGGGCATGTGTGCGTGAAGCGCTGGAATCCGTGCGCAATCGGAAGGAATTGCTCAAGGCCTTTTCCGATCTCGTCGATGTGTATTACCGAATCGTGATGGAGAAGCCGGTGATGCGCGATATCTCGTCCGCGATGCGTTCGGACAAGGAACTGATGAATATCGAGCTCGCGGAGAGCAAGGCATGCGGCGCGCTGCTGGCTGCCGCGATCCGACGCGTCAAGCCGAACGCCGATGCAAAACGCGTCGGCCCGCTCGCGTTTCTGATCTGGCAATTGGGCGAGGAAACCATGCGGCTCGCCATTGCGCATAAACGCGCGGAAGGTGCGCTTTTAGTGGATGCGTACAAGCAAATGAGCCTGCGAGCAATGGAAGATTGCTAAGCGCTTAAACATTTTCGAGCGTATAGAGTTGCGCGGGCAAGGGATACTGACTCGCTTGCGCGGCTTCGCCCGGCAAATCTTGCAAGGCGCGCAGCATCGCTTGCGTGGCGGTTTCTGCAATGCGCTGCAAGGGCGTATCGATGACGAGATCGATCACGCCATCGACGAGCGCGTCATGGCGATCGGGCATCAGATCAGAGCAGACCGTGACGATGCGCCGTCCCGCTGCTTCTTCGCGCAAAGCTCGAATCACGCCGCCCACGCCGCCGCCGGGAATGTAGAGTCCGGCGAGATCGTCGTGACGCGCCAGCATGGCAAGCGTGGCCTCATACGCGAGTTGTTTGTCTTCGAGATTAATTTGCGTATCGAGCACGCGCAGCCCCGGCGCATGTTCGCGCAGATAAGACCTGAAACTGATCTCGCAGCTTTCCTGACCGAGATAGCGCGGCGTGCCGACGAATACGCCGACCGTGCCGGTGTCGCGGCGCGTCAGACGGCTCACTGCCTATGCTGCCGTGCGGCCGCTTTTACGCGGATCCACGCCGATATAACCCGCACGCAACGGCGCGCTCAGATCGGATAACAGCGTGACCGTAGGCTTGCCCTGCGCGTGCAGCGCCTCGACGGCCGCCGTGACATGCGGATGATCAACGGCTACGACGCCGAGCGCGTCCACTTGCTCGCCTAGAGACAGCAACGTGCGCGCGATCGATGCCGGATCGAGTTCATCCATATATTCGATCACCGCAGTGCAGCGTTCGGGTTCGTGATACGCGGCGGTTTCGGTCAGGATGCGCGCAAATGTCTGATAAAACGGATCGGCACGTTTCTGTAGACAAAACCCCAGCGTATAGCGCTCGTTGCGTTCGCCGAGTTGCGCGCGCAGCCGTTCGCGCATCAAATCCGCGCCGTGGTAGCCGATGCGCTCCGCCGCTTCGATCACGCGCAAAGCCGTGCCTTCGCGCACGCTAAGCCGACCATTGAATACGCGATCCACCGTGGCCGGACTGACGCCAGCGGCATCCGCGACCGATTGCAGCGTAGGGCGCTTGCTCATCTTTGATGTAAATGATGGATTTTATAAAGGCGCGATGATGCCTAAAGATAGCAAATTCGCAGAGTTATTGCGCAGCCTGATTACGCCTTCTATCATCGATTCAACAAAAACTAAATGATGTAAATCCAATCATCGGATGAGGCGACATGATGGAATCAGGGCATTTCGAAGGTGCGGACGCACAGGCGCGTCATCGCGCGTATAGGTTGATCGGCGGAGCCGGCGACCGTGCCAAGGCGGCAGGCCTAGCCAATGCGGAGTGGTACAAGTGCGCCGTTCCACGTCCCGTGATGAAGACCCTCATTCAGCGCGAAGACGCACGCGCGATCCGAGATACGGTGATCTGGTACGCATGCATCGTCGCGAGCGGCGTGCTGGCCTATTTCGCCTGGCGCGCGCATTCGTGGTGGGCCGTTCCCGCATTTTTTCTCGCTCTATTGCAGCCCAGCCGATTCGCGTTGGCACGAAGCCGGTCATGGCACCGCGTTCAAGACGAGCTGGATGAACAAGGCGCTGTATCAAGCCGCGTCGTTTCAGGTGTTTCGTCGTCCGACGATCTGGCGCTGGAGTCATGCGCGTCATCACACCGATACGCTGGTTGTCGGACGCGATCCGGAAATCGGCGCGCAAGTGCCGACGGATTGGCTCGGTCTGGCGCTTAACGTATTTGCGCTCAAGCATGTCGTCAACGAATTGCCGAAGTTCGTTCGCTCGGCGTTCGGCGATATCGGCGATGAAGAAAAGACCTTCGTGCCCGAATCCGAATGGCCAGCGGTGATTCGCGAGGCGCGCATCTGGCTGGCGATTTACGCCGTCGTGATTGCAATGTGCGTCGTGCTCAAAAGCGTCTTGCCCTTGCTTTATGTCGGCTTGCCGAGTCTTTACGGCGCGTGGCTTTACTAGTATTTCGGTTTGACGCAACACGCGGGCATGCCGGAAAACGTGCTCGATCATCGCAAGAACTGCCGCACCATCCGCATGAATCCGGTCTTCCGGTTTCTCTATCTGAACATGAATTACCACGTCGAACATCACATGTTCCCGATGGTGCCGTATCACGCGTTGCCGCGTCTGCATGAAGTGGTCAAGCACGATATGCCGCCGCCTTATTCGAGCACCATTGCCGCTTACGCGGAAATCATTCCTACGTTGCTGCGGCAGACGCGCGATCCGTCCTATCACGTCGAGCGGCCGATGCCCGTTGCCGCGCAAGTGTGACGCAATATCCATCATTCTAAGAAGCAGGAGACACGCCCCATGACGCAATGGATCGACACCGTGGCGTTCGACGATATCGACGACGAAGACGTGACGCGCTTCGATCACGATGGGCGCACCTTCGCCATCTATCGCGTGGACGACGCGGTCTATGCGAGCGATGGCCTGTGCATGCACGAGCACGTTCATCTGAGCGATGGTTTTGTGATGGACCATGTGATCGAATGTCCCAAGCACAACGGACGCTTCGATATCCGCGACGGCCGGCCGCTCTGCGCGCCCGTCTGCGAAAAGCTCAGGACTTATCCCGCCAAAGTGGAAGGCGGTCGCATTCTGATCGAGGTGTGACGTGACGAGCGTCGATTCCAACGCACGCGCGATGGTGATCGTCGACGCAGGACATGTCGGCGGCCGCGTGGCGCAGGCCTTGCGCGAATTCGGCTGGCAAGGGCGCATCGTGATGATCGGCGTGGAGACGCATCTGCCGTATGAGTGTCCGCCGTTGTCGAAGCAATTGCTGACCGGCGAACGCGAAGCATCGCATTGTCAGTTGCGCACGCCCGATGCGTAGCAAGCCGATCGTATCGAGCATGTCGTCGCGAAGGTCGAACGCATCGCGCACGAATCGCGCGAGATCGTTTTGAACGATGGACGTGTCATCGCTTACGAAGCGCTGCTGCTCGCGACGGGCGGCCATGTCCGGCGCCTGACGATTCCAGGCGCGGACCTAGAAGGCGTGCTCACGCTGCGCACGCTCGACGATGCCGCGTGCATCGCGCAACGCTTCGTAGCAGGCGCGCGCGTGGTGATCGTGGGCGGTGGCTTCATCGGACTCGAAGTGGCGGCGTCGGCGCGCAAGCGCGGTTGCGACGTCTGCGTGATCGAAGGCGCGTCGCGCTTGCTAGGACGTGCGGTGCCTGCCGATATCGCGTCGAAGGTCAAGGCATTGCATGAACACAACGGCGTGTCCGTACGCGTCGATACGATGCCGGTCGCGATCGAACGCCTGAGCGATGGCACGCTCGAAGTCTTGCTTGCCGATGGTTCGAGTCTGCGCGCGGAAACGGTTCTGGTCGGCATAGGCATCGAGCCAGCCGATGAACTCGCGCGCGCTTCTGGTCTTGCCGTGAATCGTGGCGTGATCGTGAACGCGGAACTCGAGACGTCTGCACAAGGCATCTTTGCCGCGGGCGACGTGGCGATCTTTCCAAGCCGCTTGTCTGGCCAGCCGATTCGTCAGGAGACATGGCACAACGCCGAAACGCAGGCACGCATCGCGGCGTGCAACATGCTTGGTCAGCATGCAGGCTATGACGATACGCCGTGGTTCTGGTCGGATCAATAGTCTGGCCTGCAAAATTGAATTTGCCGGAATGGACCCAACGACGCAGTCTGGTGCAGACGTAAACGCACATCTCAGCCAGGTCTGCAGCGCACGAGTAGAGGTTGAGGCATGACGTTGAGCTGAAAACGCGCCCACGCGAGCAGCAAAAAGAATATAGGGCCAAGGCCCAGACGAACGATCGCGCGCAGCAGCCAGCGCAGGTTGTAGCCGGCCGCACACAGCACCGCATGCAGCGCGTCGCCGGTTTGCCCCTTGA
>NZ_LFJJ01000135.1 GCF_001189365.1 Candidatus Burkholderia verschuerenii
GATACGCCTGCGCGCGCCGCTCGTCGCATTCGGCGGCGAAGCGATCGACAACTACGGCGTGATCCGCGAGTTTCCCGGCTTGTCGATGATGACTGGGCTCATCGGCAACGCGCTCGGCTGGGCGCGCGGCGACTTCGACCGGCTCGATCGCCTGCAGGCGCGGCTCGTGATGGGCACGCGCATCGACGAGAGCGGCGAGGCGATGACGGATTTTCAGACCGCGCAACTCGCGGCCGACGATACGGGCTGGACCACGCAAGGGCGCGCCGAGTCGCGCCGTGGCGGCGAGGATTCGTACCGCAGCCCGCATCTGCGCTTTCGCCAGTATCGCGCGCGACTCGATGCGCTGGTCGCCTTGCGCGTCGAGCCCGCCGATGAAGAACCGACGCTCGATGCGATCGCGCGGGCGCTCGATCGTCCGATGCGTCCGCTGTTCATCGGCCGCAAGCCGTGTCTGCCGATGACGCGTCTGGTTGCCGGCATCGTCGAAGCCGACGATATCCTCGACGCGCTGCGCCGGCGTGCTCCCGCACCCGCCGCTTCATGCGAGGAATCGCGCTACCAGTGGCCGAACGGCGAGGGCGCGTTCGACCGGGCGCGCGCGGTCGATATCTGCGACGAGCGCAACTGGAAGTCGGGCGTGCACGGCGGCTGGCGTTCCGTTTTCGAGGCGCGCGGCCCGTTCGTCGCCGCGGTGTCGTGTGTATCGAGTCATCCCGAAGGATCCGCATGAGCAAATTCAACCTGATGCATTGTCAGCCCGATCCGCGCATGTTCACGCAGTGGGCGGCGCGTCGCGGATGGCTGGGGCCGGGCGGCAATATCGGCTATGCGATGCACGTCGCGCTGCACGAAGCATTCGGCGAGCGCGCGCCACGGCCTTTCTACTATCGCGATGCGCGCGCCGGTCTGCTCGCCTACGCGCAATGTCGCGCGGACGAATTGCGCGAGGCCGCGTCGCTGGCGAATCCCGATCTCGCCGCCGCGCTCGGCCTCGATTGCGGGCCGCGCAGTCCGGGCCTCAATGTGCGATCTTTTCCGATGCAATGGAGCGCGGGGCGCGCGCTCGGCTTCGAAGTGCGCGTGCGGCCCGTGCGGCGCGATCGCGACGGCCGCGAACACGATGCGCTGCACTTCGCGATCGAACGGAAGCAGAACGACGATCGGTTGAATCGCGAGGAAGTGTATCGGCAGTGGCTCGAGCGCGAGTTCACGGCGAGCGGCGCGGCGAAACTCGTCGCAACGCGGATGACGCGATTTCACCTGACCGGCGTGTTACGTCGCACGCAGGCGGATGGCAAGAGCGGCGCGATGCGTCGGGCGGAAACGGTGTTCGGGCTGGACGCGGTGTTTAGCGGACAACTGACCGTCGATGATCCGGATGCGTTCGCGCTGCTGCTCAAGCGCGGCGTGGGTCGGCATCGGTCGTTCGGGTTTGGGATGTTGTTGTTGAGGCCGGCGGTGGGGTGATGTTGAAGAGATAGCTCCGCCTGCGCGGAGATAGTCCCAAGTCGTACCGAAGTATCAACCACTTCGCCACAGTCACTCCGCCTACGCGGAGATAACCGCCGAACCTCCGCTCAGCGGAGACCTCTCAGGACGCCACGCGAACGCCCATCGGCAACGCTTCCAGCGTTTCCCGCATCCACGGCGGCGTCTGATCGGTGTAAAGGGCATCAATTTGCGAAAGATGCCCGAGCCTGACCAGCGCCGCGCGTCCGAACTTCGAATGATCCGCGACGAGAAACACCGTGCGCGATTGTTCGAGGATCGCTTGCGCCACGCGCACTTCGGCGATATCGAAGTCGCGCAGCGTGCCGTCCGCCTCGATCCCCGAAATGCCGATGATCCCGAAATCGACCTTGAACATGCGGATGAAATCCACCGCCTGCTCGCCCACCACGCCTTTATCGCGCGCGCGGACGGCGCCGCCCGCGACCATCACCTGAGTGTCCGACGATTCGTCGGCCATGATGTTCGCAACGTTCAGATTGTTCGTGATCACCCGCAGCCCCGCATGCTGCCGCAGCGCCCGCGCGACTTCCTCGGTGGTCGTGCCGAGATTGATGAAGAGCGTCGCGTGGTCCGGAATGTCCGCCGCGACGCACTTCGCAATCCGCCGCTTCTCGTTGAGAAACATCTCCTGACGCGCCGCGTACGCGGTGTTCTCCGAACTGGTCAGCACGCTCGCGCCGCCGTGATAGCGACGCAGGAAATTCATGTCCGCCATCCAGTTCACGTCGCGCCGGATGGTCTGCGGCGTGACCTGAAATTGCGTGGCGAGATCGTCGATGGTGGCGAAACCATCGCGTGCGACGCGATTCAGCAAGGCCTGTTGCCTGCCGTTCAGCGGGGCGTCGGAGTCTGCGCTCATCCTTGAAGATCGAAAACGAAAATACGTGAAAGTTTGTCGAAGTGGTTCGACGCGGCAGTCCAATCGTGCCTCATCGATCGCCGAAAGTCCATATAAAACGGGCGCATAGCGAAAACTCCCAAATGTTCGCGGCTGCTTGCACGACTTCCCGACCACGCAAGCCGGATGTTACGATGACCGAAAACGAACATTCTGTATTCGGATTCGAAAATAACACGCGATCTGCGCATTCTGCCTGGAGCAGCAGTCTGATGGTTCAGCCACGTTTCATTCTCGCCCTCGATCAGGGCACCACCAGTTCCCGCGCGATGCTGTTCGATCGCGCGGGCGCTGTCGTCGCCACCGAACAGCGCGAGTTCGCGCAGCATTATCCGCAGCCGGGCTGGGTCGAACACGATCCGCTCGATATCTGGGAGACGCAACTCGATGTCGCGCGCGCGGTGCTGCGGCGGGCGAACGCGCAGGCGGCGGATATCGCGGCCATCGGCATCGCGAATCAGCGGGAAACCACGCTGCTGTGGGATCGCAAGAGTGGCGCGCCGGTCGGCCGCGCGATCGTCTGGCAGGATCGCCGTACCGCGCGCGAGTGCGCGCGGCTTGCGCAGCAAGGCGCGGACGCGCTTATCGAACGCAAGACCGGCTTGCGGCTGGATCCGTATTTCTCCGCGACCAAACTCGCGTGGCTGCTCGATCGCACGCCCGATGCCCGCGCCCGCGCGAATCGCGGCGAACTCGCGTTCGGCACCGTCGATAGCTGGCTCGTGTGGCAACTGACCGGCGGCGCGTGGCACGTCACCGATGTCTCGAATGCATCGCGCACGTTGCTGTTCGAAATCCACGCGCTCGACTGGGACGACGAACTGCTCGCACGCTTCGATATCCCGCGCGCCGTGCTGCCCGAAGTCGTGTCGTCGGGCGGCACGTTCGCGCACACCGATGCGTCGATCTTCGGCGCGGCCATTCCCATCGCGGGCATGGCGGGCGATCAGCAGGCCGCGACTTTCGGGCAAGGCTGCGTCGAGCCGGGACTCGCGAAAAACACCTACGGCACCGGCCTGTTCCTGCTGATGAACACCGGCAGCGAGCCCGTCGCATCGCGACGTCGGCTGGTGACGACGGTCGGCTGGCGCATGCACGAGCGCACGACCTACGCGCTCGAAGGCTCGGTCTTCATGGGCGGCGTGATCATTCAGTGGCTGCGCGACTGACTCGGCATCATCGAGCAAGCGGCGGACGTCAATGCGCTCGCCGGGCAGTGCAAGACCAGCGAGGGCGTCGTGCTCGCGCCGGCCTTCGCGGGTTTGGGCGCGCCGTACTGGGATCCGTACGCGCGCGGCACGCTGCTCGGCATGACGCGCGGCACGTCGCGCACGCATATCGCGCGGGCGGCGCTGGACGCCATCGCGCTGCAAACCGTCGACGTGCTCGCCGCGATGGAAGCCGATTCCGGCATCGCGGTGAGCGAACTGCGCGTGGATGGCGGCGCATCGCAAAGCGATCTGCTGATGCAGATTCAGGCCGACTTGCTCGGCCGTCCCGTCGTGCGTCCGTCCATCACCGAAACGACCGCGCTCGGCGCGGCGCATCTCGCGGGTCTCGCCACCGGCTTCTGGGCCGACGCCGACGAACTCGCGCGCCAATGGCGTGCCGAGCGCGTCTTCGAGCCGTCCATGTCCGCCGACGCGCGCGACCAACATATCGAACGCTGGCATCGCGCGATCGAGCGCGCGCGTGCCTGGGAACAACCGAACGAACAACCGATTGATCAAGCCATCCGCGATGCCTGAGTTGCAAGCCATCATTCCGCCAGCACGCGACGCGCTGCTGCGCGAAGTCGAAAACAATGCGTTGTGGGACGTCGTCGTCATCGGCGGCGGCGCAAGTGGTCTGGGTACGGCGGTCGATGCCGCTTCTCGCGGCTATCGAACCTTGTTGCTGGAAGCGCGCGATTTCGCCAAGGGCACATCGAGCAAGGCGACCAAACTCGTGCACGGCGGCGTGCGTTATCTCGCGCAAGGCAACGTGCCGCTGGTGCGCGAGGCGCTGCATGAACGCGGGCTGCTCGCGCGCAACGCGCCGCATCTGGTGAACGCGCTGGGCTTTATCGTGCCGGCGTATCGCGCGGGCGAAAAGGCGTTTTACGGCATCGGGCTCAAGGTCTACGACTGGCTCGCGGGATCGCTGAATCTCGAATCGAGCTGGGGACTGAGCCTCGCCGAAACGCGCGCCAGATCGCCGATGCTGCGCCATTCTCGTGCCGAAGACGAAGGACGGCCGCGTGCTGTTCGTCGTGCCGTGGCATGGGCAGACCATCATCGGCACGACCGATACCGCGCGTCCCGACGTCCCGCTCGACCCGCGCGCAAGCGATGCCGAGATCGACTTTATCCTCGCATCGGCGGCGGAATATCTGACGCACAAGCCGACGCGCGACGACGTGCTGAGCGTCTGGGCCGGGCTGCGTCCGCTCGTGAAGGGCGATGCGGGATCGTCGACGAAATCGCTGTCGCGCGAGCATACGATCGAACTCAGTCCGACCGGGATGATCACCGTGACGGGTGGCAAGTGGACGACGTATCGGCTGATGGCGCAACAGGTGATCGATCTCGCCATCGAAAAGCGTCTGCTCAGCGCCGCGCCGTGTCGCACGACCACGCTGCCGCTGCATGGCGCGACCAGCGACGCGCAAAACTACTATGGCGCGGATGCGCAGGCGGTCGAGCAGTTGCCGGGCGCATCGAACGTGCTGGTCGAAGCGAGCGGGCTGACCGAGGCGCAGACGCGTTTCGCGGTGCGCGCGGAGATGGCGCGTTCCGTCGAGGACGTGCTCGCGCGCCGCAATCGCGCGTTGTTCCTCGATGCGGCGCAGGCGCGTCGCGCGGTGCCGGAAGTGGCGCGCATCATGGCAGAGGAACTGGATCAGCCGGAGCACTGGCAGCACGCGCAATGCGAAGGTTTCGATGCCTTCGCGCGTGCCTGGTCGCTGTAATGAAAAAAGCCGTTCCGGCATGATCCGGAACGGCTTTTGTAGCATTGGAAAGCGATCGAAAAACGATCGAAACGCTTAGAACGCGTGACGCAGACCCACCATCGCGACGAACTGCGACGGACCCGACGAAGGCGACGCGTTCTGCGAATCGCCGACAACCGCAACCGCATTCGCGATACCCACACCCGCCGGACCGCCCGACGCAATCAGCGATTTGCCGTGCGCGTGCTGATACGCCTGCAGCGCATAGAACGTCGTGCGCGCCGACACGTTGTACGTCTCTTCCAGCGAAACCTGATGATATTGCGCCGGGTTCGAGATGCCGTTCGCCTTGCTGGCGCGCGTGTAGCTGTAACCTGCGCCGGCCGTCATCGCGGGCGTAAAGCGATAGGTCGCAATTGCGCCGTAGCTGTTGAAGATCGCTTCGTCGGTGAACAGCGAGCGCGAGTCGGGCGCGTACTGCGCGTTCGAATAGTTGAAACCGATCATCAGGTCCTTGAACGTGTAGCGCCCGGCGGCGGCGATCATCTGCACGCCGCCGGCCGTCGCGTAGCCGTTGTTGACCGGCGAGTTCGACGCGAAGCTGCCGAGCGCGGGACTCGTCGCGGGATTTTTCAGCTTGACGTAACCAGCCGCCACCGACACCGGTTGATAGTCGTATCGCAGCGCCGCGCTCAGGTTGCTGCCGGTCGCGATGCTGCCCGGCACGCCGCCCAGCGCGTATTGCGCGCCGATCGTCAGGCCCGCGAGATTCGGCGATACATAGTTGATCGAGTTGTTGAAGCGCAGCGTGGTGTCGAGTGCATCGACATCGCCGGGATGCGCGCTCGTCGCGCCGGTGAGCACGCCGGTCGGACCGAGCGCGCCGACCATGCTGAAGTACGGCGTGTACTGGCGGCCGAGCGTCAGCGCGCCGTAGCGATTGTTCGACAGGCCGACGTAGGCTTGCCGGTTGAACAGCGTGCTCGCGCTGGCCTGCGCGCCCGTCAGCGAGTTGAAGCCGCTTTCCAGACGAAATACCGTCTTCGTGCCGCCGCCGATATCCTCGCTGCCCAGCAGGCCGAACTTGCTCGCCTGCAGGTTGCCCTGACTCATGTAGAAGTTCGAATGCCCGCGCTGATTGTTGACATAGGCGAAGGCGTTATCGACGACGCCGTATAGCGTGACGCTGCTCTGCGCGGCGGCGTCGATGGACAAGGCCGCGAGCGGCACGGCGATAAGGGCGAATCGTGATGCTTTCATTGCGTGTTCTTCTTCGGGTTGCGTAAGTTGCTTAAGTTGCGTGAATTTTGGAGTGTCAGATGTCGAGGCAAAGGTGCAGATGCCGCCAGCCATCGGCGATGCTCGAATCGATCAGCGCGCAGTCGATGCAATCGATGCCGCGCGTCTCGGCGGCCGGAATGCTGAGGCGCACGTCACGTTGGCGACTCGGCATTTGGCCTTGCTGCTGCACGCGAACGCGCAGCGCGTGCGCATCGCTTTCGATATTCACGATCCACCGACCCTGCGCGCCGTCGCGCCAGGCTTCGGTCTCACCGTCATCCTCGATACACGTTCGACCAGATTTCGAACTCGTTGTTGTCGTTCCACGTCGACGCGATGCCGTAGCGCAACAGGCTGTCTTTCACGCGCGCCTTCCACCAGTCGATGGTCTGCGGATTCGTGAAATCGAGATACGCGCCGACTTGGTCCCAGAACTGCACCCACGCGGGTTCGCCATCGCGCGCGCGGATCAGCAGGCCGGCTTTTTCGACCGCTTCGAACGCGGGATGATCCTGCAACAGGCACGGCTTGATGTTTGGCACGAGCTGCACGCCCGCATCGAGATAACCCTGCACGAAGCCGTCGATGTCGGGGAATTTGTCGTGATTCCAGTTGAACACGTAGCGCTTGCCGTCGATCGACGTATAGCCCGACGACAGATGGAACGAGTCGCACAGCACGTCGTGTTCGCGGCATCGCTCGATGAATTCGCCCATGCGATGCTGCGCGTCGGGCGCGTCGGTGTAGCTCATCGTCGAGCCGGAATAGCCGAGGCCCCACTTCGGCATCCACGCGGGTTTGCCGGTGAGCCAGGTGAAGCGGCGCACGGCGTTGAGCGGCGTATCGGGCGACGCGATGAAGTAATAGTCGAGATCGTCGTGCTCCGCGACGAAATGCCGATAGTGCCCGTGGTAGTTGTCGAGCTCGCGGCCCATGTCGAAGCGGCAATCGGCGAGCGTGTCGTAGAACAGGCCGAAGCCCGTCGACGTGTCGGGCTGCCACGTCACGTAAAACGGGATGTGCTTGTACAACGGATCGGTCGTGCGCGCGCTGTAACCCATCGCGTCGAAATTGCGCATCTCGTAGCTCTGATCCGCGCGATTCAGCGAGCCCGCGCGTTCGCCGAGTCCGACATAAATCTCGCCGCGCTTGCGCTCGACATAGTGATATACGCGCTCGTTCCACCAGCCGAAGTTGTAGGCCTGCGTTTTGCGATCGTCCATCGCGCGATGCCACTTGCCGTCGCGCAGCAGCTCCCACGCGCAGAAGCCGCCATCGAGCGCGACGGTGAGACGGATCGCCGCCGTGGTGACGATCAGCGCGTCCTTGTCGTGCTCGGTGCGGATCGAGCACGCGCCGAAGCCGCTCAGATCGAAGCGGTCGCGGCCTTCGAGCGGCACGTCCTCCTGACCCGGCGCGATCGCCCATGTGCGCGGCGCGCGCAACTCGCCGTGCGGCCGCACGAGCACGCGAACGATGTCGTCCGCGAGCGGAAAGATATCGATGCGATGACCCTCCGCCGAAACGAGTTCGATACGATCGAGCGCGCTGTTCGCGACCGCAAAGCGTGGACGGTTTTTCAAGGTAGCCATGATGTGCATGCAGTGAGGGTTCAGGCGGCGCCGGCCGCTTTCGTGGGTTGCGGCTCGCCGACGGTGATGCCGCGCATCAGGATGACGAGCAGCGTCGCGCCGATCAGATCGAACGCGCCGAGCGCGCCGAACAGCGGCGCATAGCCGATGGAATCCGCCAGCGCGCCGACGACGAGCGAGAAGCTCAGGCCCGCGATCCACGCGGCCATGCCCGCGAAGCCCGCGGCGGTGCCGACTTCGCCGGGCTCGAAGACATCGGCGGCGAGCGTGTTGACGAGCGCCGAGATCATCTGATGCGCGAAGCCGCCGACGCAGAACAGTGCGATCGCTTCATACGGCGACGCGACGAGCCCGATGCACGCCGGTCCGATCATCATGAACGCGCCCAGCACCACGCCCGCGACGCGCGACCAGACCAGCGGCACGCGGAATCGCTTCATCAGGAACGGCGACAGATAACCGCCGAACAGGCCGCCCAGATCGGCGGCGAGAAACGGCAGCCACGCGAACATGGCGATCTGCTTGAGATCCATGTGGCGTTCGGTTGCGAGATAGAGCGGAATCCAGAAGCTGAACGTCTGCCAGGCCGGTTCGGCGAAGAAGCGCGCCTGCGCGATCGCCCAGAAGCGCCGCGTGCCGAGCACTTCGCGGATACGGCGCTTCTCGTGCGCGCTCTGGCCTTCGGTGATGAGGTTCAGTTCCTTCTCGCTGATCCGGTGATGCTGCTTGGGCGACCGATACAGCCAGTACCACATCGTCGCCCACACGAAGCCCAGCGCGCCCGTGACGACGAACGCGCTTTGCCAGCCGTAACGCAGCGACAGGAACACGACGAGCGGCGGCGCGAACAGCGAACCGAGCGACGTGCCGGCATTGAAATAACCGACCGCGATCGACTTCTCGCGATTCGGAAACCATTCCGCGACGGCCTTCATGCCGGCCGAAATCGCGACCGCTTCGGACAGGCCCATCAGGCCGCGCATCGCGGCGAGCGACATCCAGCTGCCGGCGAAGGCATGCGCGACGCCCGTCGCCGACCACAGGCACGCGAACAGCGCGAAGCCCAGCCGCAAACCGATGACGTCGATGATCAGACCGCAGACGGGCTGCATCACCGTATAGCCGATCTGAAACGCGCCGACGACCCAGGAATATTGCTGCGTGCTCATGTTCATGAGCGTTTTGAGTTCCGCCGCCATCACGCCGAGCGCATTGCGCGACAGATAGTTGACGATGGTTCCCAGACATACCAGCGCGATGATCCACCAGCGCAGGCCCATGATTGTTTTCAAGTTGTGTCTCCGTGCCGATTACGCGAGCAAGGCGCTCGCTTCACGCGCGGTCCGAATGCTCGAATTCGAATATTTCGGAGTGCGTGGGGTGATGGATCGTATCAGTGGCGCGGGGATGGCTGATGGGGGTAAACCATAGAGAAGAAACGGCCGATCGATCTAAATATCGGAAAACTAAGCGAATTCAGAATTGTAGTTTTTTGTGGCGCGTGCGATGCGCTATGTGCAGGCCGAGGAAATGTTCTTTCCCGACATTCGATTGTTCGAATGCGAGCGCGTGTGAAGGTGGTGATTGGCCGTTTGGCTGAATGTTCAGGACGACCACCGGACGATAACGTGACGGAACTGCCGAGGGTGTTGAACCCTTCAATTCCACGATCACATGAGTCCAATAAGAAATGTTGTCTCGCGCTTTTTGCGGAGAGTCTTGTATCTACTCGGATACAAGACTATGATCACATTCGTCCTGTCTCCCGAATTTTCCACGTGGCTCGAAGGCATTCGAGACCGTCGGGCCAAGGCGCGTATCAGCGTGCGGATCGCGAGCGCGCGTGCGGGCAATTTCAGCGATTGTGAGCCGATCGGAGAGGGTGTCAGTGAAATGCGAATCGACGTTGGCGCGGGTTATCGGGTGTATTTCACGCGCCAGGATACGGTGGTGTACGTGCTTTTGATGGGCGGCGACAAGTCGTCTCAAAAAAGGGATATCAAGCGCGCGCTTCAGATGGCGCGTGCATTGAAAGCGAGCTTGCTATGACGAAATGGAGACTCTTCGATGCTGCCGACTTTCTCGACAGCGAAGAAACGATTACTGAATTCCTCGCCGCCGCCGAAGACCCCAACCCCGATGTCCTGCTCTATGCCATCGGCGCAGTCGCCCGGGCACGCGGCATGGCGAAGGTCGCAGCCGACTCCGGTCTCGGACGCGAAAGCCTGTACAAGGCGCTCGCGCCCGGCGCGCATCCGCGCTACGAGACCATCCAGCGGGTATTGGACGCGCTTGGCGTTCAGATGACGTTCACGCCCAAGCGATCCGGCGAAAGCTAGGACGCAATCGTCGCGCCCTTCGCCCGCGCCACGATCTCCCTCTGCAAATACCCACCGTCTCGCGCCCGCTTCCCGTTCGCAACGAAGTAAGCCGTCTGCACACGCGCCAACGCGTCGCGTCCGCGAATGCGATCGGCGATCTTCTCCGCCAGCATAATGGTCGGCGCGTTGAGGTTGCCGGTCGTGATCTGCGGCATGATCGACGCATCGATTACGCGCAGGCCGTCCATGCCGTGGACGCGTCCTTCGCCGTCGACCACGGCCATATCGTCGTAGCCCATCTTGCACGAGCAGGACGGGTGATACGCCGTCTCCGCCTTCGCGCGCACGAACGCGTCGATTTCGGCGTCGGTCTGCATCTGCTCGCCGGGATTCAGCTCGCGTCCGCGATACCGCGACAACGCCGGCTGCCGCATGATCTCGCGCGTGATGCGGATGGCATCGCGGAATTCGCGCCAGTCGAGCGGATCGGCCATGTAGTTGAACAGGATCGAAGGATGCGCGTTCGGATCGCGCGACTTGACGCGCACGCGTCCGCGGCTAAGCGACCGCATCGAGCCGACGTGCGCCTGAAAGCCGTGCATCTTGATCGCGTTCGAGCCGTTGTAGTTGATCGCTACCGGCAAAAAGTGATACTGGATGTTCGGCCACAAGTCGTCGTCGCGCGTGCGGATAAAGCCGCCCGCCTCGAACTGGTTGCTCCCGCCCACGCCCGTGCCGTTCATCATCCATTCGAGTCCGATGGCCGGCTGGTTCCACCACTGCAAGGCCGGATACAACGACACGGGTTCCTTGCATTCGTACTGCATGTACATCTCGAGGTGATCCTGAAGATTCTCACCGACGCCCGGCAGATCGTGGACGACCGGAATCTCCAGGTTCTTCAGCCAGCTCGAACGCCCGACGCCCGAACGCTGCAACAGTTGCGGCGATGCGATCGCGCCGCTGCACACCAGCACTTCGCGCCGCACATGCGCCGTCACGCGCTGTCCGCCATGCAGATACGCGACGCCGATCGCCCGCTTGTCCGAGAACAGCACGCGATCCGTCACCGCGTGCGTGACGATGGTCAGATTCTCGCGATGCTTTGCCTGATCAAGATAGCCGCGCGCCGTGCTTGCCCGCCGCCCCTTCGCGGTGACGGTGCGATCCATCGGCCCGAAGCCTTCCTGCTGATAGCCGTTGAGATCTTCCGTGCGCGGATAGCCCGCCTGCACGCCCGCTTCGACCATCGCGGCGAACAGCGGATTGTTGCCGGGCTTGCTCGTCGTCACATGCACGGGGCCGTCGCCGCCGTGATAGGCGTTCGGTCCGATATCGCGCGTTTCGGCCTTGCGGAAATACGGCAGGCAATCGAGATAGCTCCAGTTCTCGAGTCCCGGCATCGACGCCCAGTTGTCGTAATCGAGCGCGTTGCCACGGATATAGCACATGCCGTTGATCAGCGACGAACCGCCCAACCCCTTGCCGCGACCGCATTCCATGCGACGATTGTCCATATGCGGCTCGGGCTCGGTTTCGTACGCCCAGTTGTAGCGCCGCCCTTGCAGCGGATAGGCGAGCGCCGCCGGCATCTGCGTGCGAAAGTCGAAGCGATAATCCGGGCCGCCCGCTTCGAGCAGCAATACGGTGACGTCGGCGTCCTCGGTCAGACGCGTGGCGAGCACATTGCCCGCCGATTCCGCGCGGACGATGATGTAATCGTATTCGTTCGCGCTCATCGCTGATTCCCCTCAGAACACAGGTTGATCGGTCCAAGCTCGACTGAACCGACTTGATGCGCGTGTACGCATTCAACGTGACGATGCCGTTCTCGCGCCCGACGCCCGACTGCTTGTATCCGCCGACCGGCATCTCCGCCGGCGATTCGCCCCACGTATTGATCCAGCAGATGCCTGCCTCCAGCCGATGAATCACGCGATGCGCGCGCGACAGGCTTTCGGTGACGACGCCCGCCGCGAGTCCGTATTCGGTGTCGTTGGCGCGCGCGATGACTTCCTCTTCGTCGTCGAACGCGAGGATGCTCATCACCGGCCCGAAAATTTCTTCGCGCACGATGCGCATGTCGTCGCGGCAATCGGCGAACACGGTGGGCGCAACATACTGGCCGCGCGCGAACGCGCCATCGACGAGACGCGTGCCGCCCGCGACGAGCCGCGCGCCTTCGCGCTTGCCGCTTTCGATATAGCCCAGCACTTTCTCCAGTTGCGCCGCGCTCGCAAGCGGGCCGAAGTTGGTGTTCGAATCGTCCGGCGCGCCGACGCGAATCCGCTTCACGCGCTCCGCCACCAGCTTCTCGAACCGTTCGATGACACCGCGCTGCACAAACACGCGCGTGCCGTTCGTGCACACCTGACCGGAGCTGAAAAAGTTGGCCGACATGGCGATGTCGGCGGCGCGTTCGAGGTTGGTATCGTCGAACACGACGAGCGGCGACTTGCCGCCGAATTCCATCGTCACTTCCTTGAGCGTGGAGCCGCCCGCGTGCGACATCACCTTCTTGCCGGTCGCGACGCTGCCGGTGAACGAAATTTTCTCGATGCCTGGATGTTCGGTGAGCATCGCGCCGACGCGTCCGTCGCCCTGCACGACATTGAACACGCCCGCGGGCACGCCGGCTTCGAGATAGATTTCCGCGAGCTTCGACGCGGTGAGCGGCGTGATTTCGCTCGGCTTGAAGATCATCGCGTTGCCGGCCGCGAGCGCGGGCGCGGACTTCCAGCAGGCGATCTGAATCGGGTAATTCCATGCGCCGATGCCCGCGCACACGCCGATCGGCTCGCGTCGCGTATAGACGAACGACGAGTCGCGCAGCGGAATCTGCTCGCCTTCGATGGCCGTCGCCAAACCCGCGTAATACTCGATGACGTCCGCGCCCGTGACGATATCGACCGCGCGCGTTTCCGCGATCGGCTTGCCGGTATCGCGCGTTTCGAGCGCGGCGAGTTCGTCGTTGCGCGCGCGCAGCAGATCGACGGCGCGGCGCAGGATGCGCGAACGCTGCATCGCGGTCATCGCGGCCCATTCGCGCTGACCTTCGCGCGCCGATTTCACCGCGCGGTCGATATCCGCGTGCGACGCCATCTGCACGCGGGCGAGCGTTTTGCCGGTGGCGGGATCGAGCGTGTCGAAAGTCTCGCCGCTCGTCGCGTCGACGTATTCGCCGCCGATGTACAGGCGTTGTTCTCCGGGTGCGGACATGGCGCGTGCTCCGTGCGTGGAAGTTGTCAGGCTCTCAGGCTCTCTGGCGCGATGATCGGACGAAACGTGCCGATCATGCTTATCGTTCGTTCATGGTAGTTTTTTTATTTTGAACGGTCAATCAATAAAAACCGGACCGATGCCGTTGCGAGGCGCGATGTCGGTTTCAGTCAAACCCGCGTCGCTTTGAATGTAAGCCCGCGCCGAACTGGCGGCGTACGCTCCATTCACGGGCGCGATGAGCGAAACGTGTGCATCGCGCGAGCCGTCCACGAATCAAGGAGACGATCAATGAGCAGCAATCGCGGCGTCGTGTATCTGGGGCAGGGCAAAGTGGAAGTGCAATCCATCGACTATCCGAAGATGGTCGATCCGCGCGGCCGCAGCATCGGGCACGGCGTCATTCTGCGCGTGGTGACGACGAATATTTGCGGCTCGGACCAGCATATGGTGCGCGGCCGCACGACGGCGGAGGTCGGGCTCGTGCTCGGTCACGAGATCACGGGCGAGGTGATCGAAGTCGGTCGCGATGTCGAGACGCTTTCCATCTGCGATCTGGTGTCGGTGCCGTTCAACGTCGCGTGCGGCCGCTGCCCGACCTGCAAGGCGCAGCACACGGGCGTGTGCCTGAACGTGAACCCGTCGCGCGCGGGCGGCGCGTATGGGTATGTCGACATGGGCGGCTGGATCGGCGGTCAGGCGGAATACGTGATGGTGCCGTACGCCGACTTCAATCAGCTGAAGTTTCCCGACAAGGATCAGGCGATGTCGAAGATTCGCGACCTCACCTGCCTGTCCGACATTTTTCCGACGGGATATCACGGCGCGGTGATGGCGGGCGTGAAGCGAGGCGCGACGGTGTATATCGCGGGCGCGGGTCCGGTCGGGATGGCGGCGGCCGCGTCGGCGCGAATTCTCGGCGCGGCGGTGACCATCGTCGGCGACATGAACGAGGAGCGTCTCGCGCACGCGCACAAGATGGGCTTCGAGACGATCAATCTGTCGAAGGACGCGCCGCTCGGCGAGCAGATCGAGCAGATTCTCGGCAAGCCGGAAGTGGACTGCGCGGTGGATTGCGTGGGCTTCGAAGCGCACGGACACGGGACGGATAGCGGGCACGAGGCGCCGGCCACCGTGCTCAATTCGTTGATGGAAATCACCACTGCTGCCGGTGCGATCGGCATTCCCGGCCTTTACGTCACCGACGATCCTGGTGTCGTCGATGCCGCGGCCAAAAAGGGGAGTTTGAGCATTCGCTTCGGGCTCGGCTGGGCGAAGTCGCACTCGTTTCATACGGGGCAGACGCCGGTCATGAAGTACAACCGTAATCTCATGCAGGCAATTTTGTGGGATCGGTTGCCGATTGCCGATATCGTTAATGTGTCGGTTGTTTCGCTCGATGAAGCGCCGGATGGGTATCGGAAGTTTGATGGCGGGGCGCCGAGGAAGTTTGTTATTGATCCGCATGGACTTTTGAAGGCTGCCTAAGCGGACGGTTTTTTTGTTGCTCTGCGAGGGATCGTTTTTTTTCTCTCGCGGAGCTTTTGGGTTATCGCTTGGTTTATTCAGTAGCCGCCTCCCCGGCGGAGGGGTCACTTTCTTTGCGGCGGCAAAGAAAGTAACCAAAGAAAACCGCTTGGCCGATCCTAGGTCCTGTTTACATTTAAGAGCGGCCCGAAGGCAGACACGATGGAGACAAAGGTGAGGTAGCTGTGGGCGAGTTTGTCATATCGAGTGGCGACGCGACGAAAATGCTTGA
>NZ_LFJJ01000136.1 GCF_001189365.1 Candidatus Burkholderia verschuerenii
GCTCAACGTCATGCCTCAACCTCTACTCGTGCGCTGCAGACCTGGCTGAGATGTGCGTTTACGTCTGCACCAGACTGCGTCGTCGGGTCCATTCCGGCAAATTCAATTTTGCAGGCCAGACTAATGATGCACATGCAGACAAAACCCAATCACGGTGTTTTCGCCAAGTCGGCACGTTGTCTCGATGTCTTTCTGATCGTCGCTGGCGGGTTGATCGCGCATTCGATGCGTTTCTCCTCGCTCGACTTTAGCGACGTCGAAAAACTGCTGATCGCCTTCAACTGCGTGCTCGCGCTGCTGCTGTTCCCGGCGTTCGGCATGTACGACACCTGGCGCAGCAAAGCGTTGCCGATGATGCTCGTACGCGTCACGCTGGCGTGGATGGCGGTCGCCGCCGCCTCGCTGCTGCTCGCGTTCACGCTGCACCGGATGGATACGGTGTCGCGCCTGTGGTTCGGCTACTCGACGCTGATTTCCGGCGCGATGATCGTCGCCGCGAAATTCGCGGTGCATATCGGCCTGCGTCAGATGCGCTCGCGCGGCTTCAATCAGCGCACCGTCGCCATCGTCGGCGCGCAGGGCTTCGCGCGCACGCTGCTCGCGCATCTGTCCAGCACGCCCGAACAAGGCTTCACGCCCGTCTGTCTGCTCGATACGACCGGCGACGAGGAACTGCGCGCGAGCGGCGCGGACAGCATCGCCAGCACGGCGACGGGAACACACGGCGCGCGTCTGCCGGTGCTGAACGATATCGACGAGTTCATCGAGAATATCAACGAAGTCTGGCTCGCGTTGCCGCTGTCGCAGGAACACACGATTTACCGCTTCGTGCACGCGCTGCGGCACGACTTCGTGAATCTGCGGCTGATTCCGGATACGCGCAGCATTTCGCTCTTCAATCACTCGATGACGGACGTCGCAGGCCTCGCGACCATCAACCTGACGACATCGCCGGTCAGCACGCTGCAGATGTGGCCGAAGATGCTGTTCGACCGCTGCTTCGCGGCGACCGCGCTGTTTTTCCTGTCGCCGTTGATGATCTCGATCGCCATCGCGATCAAGGCGACCTCGAAAGGTCCGGTGTTCTTCACGCAGAACCGCAAGGGCGCGGACGGCCGGCCTTTCCGCATCTACAAGTTCCGTTCGATGGCCGTGCATCAGGAAAACAAGGGCCATGTCACGCAGGCGACCCGCAACGATACGCGCGTGACGAAGATCGGCGCGTTCCTGCGTCGCACGAGTCTGGACGAGCTGCCGCAGTTCCTGAACGTGCTGTTCGGGCATATGTCGGTGGTGGGTCCGCGTCCGCATGCGCTGGAGCACGACGATCTCTACAAGGATCTCGTGTACGGCTACATGTTCCGCTATCGCATCAAGCCCGGCATTACGGGCTGGGCGCAGGTGAACGGCTATCGCGGGGCGACGGAGAAAGTGGAGAAGATGCAGAACCGCGTGAAATTCGACCTTTTCTATATTCACAACTGGTCGTTCTGGTTCGACATCAAGATCGTCACGATGACCATTTTCAAGGGCTTTATCGGACGAAACGCGTACTGATTATAGCGATGGAGTGAGACCGGGCCCGTCAACGCGAGTTGCCGGGTTTCTTACTTCTTGCGCCGGCTTAGACGTGCTTGGCGTAGTCGATCCGCTCGACGCCGTTTTCCGTGCCGAGCAGACACAGATTCGCGCCGCGCGCCGCGAACAGGCCGACCGTCACGACGCCCGGCCACGCGTTGATCTGCGCTTCGAGCGCGCGCGGATCGGTGATCGCGAGGCCTTTCACGTCGATGATTTCGTTGCCGTTATCGGTGATGAACGGCGCGCCGTCCTTGTTCACGCGCACGATCGGCACGCCGCCCAGCGCGGCCAGCTTGCGGCCGATCGCGGTGCGCGCCATCGGCAGGACTTCGACGGGCAGCGGGGAACGTGCCCATGACGCCCACGCGCTTGCTCGCATCGGCGATGCAGACGAACACGTCCGCCACCGACGCAACGATTTTCTCGCTCGTGAGCGCGCCGCCGCCCTTGATCATCGCGCCGGTCGCGTCGATTTCATCGGCGCCGTCGACGTAGATCGACAGCGTCTCGATGTCGTTGAGATCGAACACCTTGAAGTCGTGCGATTCGAGCCGCGCCGTGGTCGCGAGCGAACTCGACACCGCGCCGCGATAGCGCGCCTTCGACTTCGCGATGGCATCGATGAAGCAATTGGCCGTCGAGCCGGTGCCCACGCCGATGATCGCGCCTTCGGGCACGTTGGCGTTCACGTAGTCGGCGGCGGCCTGGCCGACCAGTTGCTTGAGTTCGTCCTGAGTCATGGAACCGTGTTGCGCGTGAAAAAACGAGATTTTATCGGAGCACGTGACGCAATCAGGCGATTTTGCGCCTGTTTTTACGGCGCGGCGTGCATCGCGTGAAGAAAGCCCGCCGGATCGTGCGTGCGCGCCACCGAGGCGATAAACGCGAACACGACGATCGCCAGCACGCCGCAGACGGCGCGCGCGCCCTTGGTGCGGCCGCGCTTCAACGCGAAGGTGCCGAGCACGATATAGACGATCAGGCCGACGATCTTCGCCGACAGCCACGCGGCATTCGCGCCGAAACCGATGATCGTCACCAGCGCGATGGCGCTCAACAGCAGCAGCGTATCGACGATATGCGGGACGATTTTCGTCATGCGCGCGTTCAGCAGACGCGAGTTCGTCAGCATCCAGATCCATCGGACGATGAAGCCGAGAATGCTCAGGCCCGCGCAGGTCATGTGAATTGCGCGCAATGTTAGGAAGGTGTCGCCCATCTTGGTTCCGTGGTCAGTTCGGGAAGTACTTGTCGAGCAAGGCCTGGGCGATGGCGTCGGATTCGGCGTCCGCATTGCCCGCGTGATCGGACGGGCGGAAATGCATCTGGAACGCGCTGAAGACGCGGCGCGTCTTGTCGTCGAGCACGCCGTCGGTCGCGACGTCGTAGCCGTAGCGCCGCAGTTTCGTCTGCAACGCCTGAACGTCGACGGGCAATTTCGGATCGCGGCCGGCGAGATGCGCGGCAACCGTGGCATCGTCGGGCCATGCGCCCACGCCGGCATCGTACAGCGTGCGCCACGGGAAAAGCGGACCGGGATCGATCTTGCGCTGCGGCGCGATGTCGCTATGTCCGACCACGCGCGTCGGCGGAATGTTGTAGCGCGCGACGATATCGCGCGAGAGCTTGATCAGCGCGTCGACCTGTTGCGGCGGATAAGGCTGCCACTTGTCGTCGCTCAACGGGCCGATCGGACCGAGATTGACGTTCTCGATTCCGATCGACGACGCGTTCAGTTCGGTCGCGCCCTGCCAGTAGCTCTGGCCCGCGTGCCACGCACGTTTGTCCTCGGGGACGAGTTGAAAGACGATCGGCTCGCCATCGCGGATTTGCGGCCTTTCGGGGACGACGTAGTGCACGCTGACCTTATCGCCCGTCAGCACCGCGAGCGAACCGGCTTCGTCGATTTCCGTGTAGTGCATTACGAGAAACCGGACGCGCGAGTCCACGCCTTGCGCGTGGTGGCGCGTGTCGGCGAGGTAGGTGCCGCGGTCGAGGATGGGGGTGGTGCAGGCGGTGATCAGCGTGCAGAGGGCGGCCAGCGCAACCGAGCGAACCATGCCCCGCACGTTACTTCTTCACCCCACGCTGCCTCACCGCCTCAAACAAACAAACCCCACTCGCCACCGAAACATTCAAACTCTCCACCGCCCCCGCCATCGGAATATTCATGATCTCGTCGCACGTCTCGCGCGTCAGCCGGCGCATGCCCTCGCCTTCCGCGCCGACGACGATCGCAACCGGACCATCGAGCTTGGTCTCGTAAAGACTCGCCGTCGCTTCGCCGGCCGTGCCGATGACCCACACGCCCGCGTCCTTCAGTTCGCGCATCGCGCGCGCCAGATTCGTCACGGTGATATACGGTCCGCTTCCCGCCGCGCCGCTCGCGCCCTCCGCCGCCGTGGCGTTGAGGCCCGCCGAGCGATCGCGCGGTGCGATCACCGCATGCGCGCCCGCCGCATCGGCGACGCGCAGGCACGCGCCGAGGTTATGCGGATCGGTGACGCCGTCGAGCACCAGCAGCAAGGGCGTGCCCGAAATGCCATCGAGCAGTTCGGCCAGATTTTGCGCCAGCGGCAGGTCCTGCGCGCGCGCCACCACGCCCTGATGCTGCACGTTCCCCGCGAGTCCCCACAGACGCTGCTCGTCCGCCGCGATCAGACGCACGCCCGCTTCCTTCGCGCTGCGCAGAAAATCCTGCATGCGCCGATCCTTGCGCGACGAGTCGTACAACACTTCCTCGACCGACGATGCATCCGCGCGCACGCGAGCCGTAACCGCGTGAAAACCGTAAAGAACCTTGAGACGTGACATGACTGTGATCCGAAACTTCGTTGAAAACGACTAAAAGCATCACGCGGTCCGAAGCGAAACGCATCGGACCGCGTGCATGGTTTGACGACGACTGCGCGCCGCGTGTAAAACGCGCTACCGCTTCTTGCGCGCAGGCCGTCCCGACGACGCCGACTTCGACGCCGCATTGCGTTTCTTCGCCGGCCCGCGCGTGCTGGCGACGGCGCCCTTCTTCGTGCCGCCACGGGCGCGCGTGCTGGGCATTTCGTCGTCGTTGAACGCGCGGATACGCGGTCCCGCCGCGCCGTTGGCCGCCGCCGTCGCATGCTCGCCCGCGGGCGCCGATGCGCGCGGCACCGGCGGCTTGGCGAGCGCATCGCGCACGAGACGGAAATCGATCTTGCGTGCATCGAGATCGACGCGGCTCACCTGCACGCGCACGCGATCCGACATCCGATACCGAATGCCGGTGCGCTCGCCACGCAACTCGTTCTTGATCTCGTCGTACTGGAAGTAGTCCGAGCCGAGTTCGGTGACGTGCACCAGCCCTTCGATAAACAGCGAATCCAGTTGCACGAAGATGCCGAACGACGTCACGCCGTTCACCATGCCGCCGTATTCCTCGCCGAGCTTGTCGCGCATGAAATAGCACTTGAGCCACGCTTCGACGTCGCGCGAGGCTTCGTCGGCGCGCCGTTCGTTCGACGAACAATGCAGCCCGAGTTCCTCCCAGATCGCGACGCTGTTGCGCGAACGTCCGCGCGCGGTGTCGTCGGCCTTCTGCATTTCGCGCGCGGCCTTCGTGAGACCCGTGCTCAGCGATACATCGTGACCGATGTCCGGCAGATACTTCTTGCCCTGCAAAATCGCATAAATCGCGCGATGTGTAAGCAGGTCGGGATAACGGCGAATCGGGCTCGTGAAGTGCGCGTACGCCTCATACGCGAGACCGAAGTGACCGATGTTGTCCGGACTGTAGACGGCTTGCTGCATGGAACGCAGCACCATCGATTGCAGCATCTGCGCGTCGGGCCGGTCGCGAATCTGCGCGATCAGCGCGGCGTAATCGCTCGCGTGCGGCTTGTCTCCGCCCGTCAGCGTCAGGCCGACGCCGCGCAGGAACGTACGCAGATTCTCGAGCTTTTCCTCGGTCGGTCCCGCATGCACGCGATACAGACCCGGATGCTTGTTGCGCTTCAGAAAATCCGCCGCGCAGACGTTGGCCGACAGCATGCATTCCTCGATCAGCCGATGCGCGTCGTTGCGATGACGCGGCACGATCTGCTCGATCTTGCCCTGCGAATTCACGACGATATACGTCTCGGTCGTATCGAAATCGATCGCGCCGCGCTTCTGACGCGCCGCATGCAGCGCCTTGAACACGCCATACAGATGCTGAAGCTGCGGCACGATTTCCGCGCGGCGCGCGGCTTCCGGGCCTTTCGTGTTGGCCAGCACGGCGGCGACTTCCGTGTACGTCAATCGCGCGGCCGAATGCATCACGCCGGGATAAAACTGGTACGCCTTGATCTCGCCGCGCGCGGTGATGACCATGTCGCACACCAACACGCAGCGATCGACATCCGGATTCAGCGAGCACAGTCCGTTGGAGAGCTTCTCCGGCAGCATCGGAATCACGCGGCGCGGGAAATACACCGACGTGCTGCGATCGAGCGCATCGACATCGAGCGCTTCGTTCGGACGCACGTAATGCGAGACGTCCGCAATCGCCACCAGCAGACGGAAACCTTGCCCGCGCCCGACCGTGATCGGCTCGCAATACACGGCATCGTCGAAATCGCGCGCGTCTTCGCCGTCGATGGTGACGAGCGGCACGTCGCGCAAATCCACGCGATGACGGATATCCACCGGATGCACTTCGTCGGGCAGCTTGGCGGCTTGAGCGAGCGCGGCATCGCTGAACTGATGCGGCACGCCGTATTTGCGCACGGCGATCTCGATCTCCATGCCCGGATCGTCGATATCGCCGATCACTTCGGCCACGCGGCCGAGCGGTTGCGAATGCCGGCTCGGGAAATCCGTCAGATCGACGGACACCACTTGCCCGACTTTCGCCTTCTTCGGATTTTGCGTGATCAGGATGTCGTGCCCGATCCGCTTGTCCTCCGGCACGAGAAGCAGCGCGCCGTTCTCGTTGATGAGCCGCCCGATGATGCGCTTGTTGGCGCGATCGGTGACTTCGACGATATGCCCTTCCGGCCGCCCGCGACGGTCGAAGCCGACGATGCGCGCGAGCACGCGATCGTTGTGCATGACCTTCTGCATTTCGCCGTTAGGAAGGAACAGATCGTCCTGGCCGTCATCGCGGATCAGGAAGCCGAAGCCGTCGCGGTGCCCTTGCACGCGGCCCGCGACGAAGTTCGACGGATGCGTCAGTTGATAGTGGCCGCGCTTGTCGAGGCGAATCTGCCCGTCGCGTTCCATCGCCGCCAGTCGCTTGAAAAATCCTTCGCGTTCCTGGCGTTTGAACGACAGCGCCTCGGCGATGTCGTTCGCGGCGTGCGGGGTCTCGCTCGTGCGCAACAAGCCGAGAATTTCTTCGCGGCTGGGAATCGGATAGGGATATTTGCTCAAGGGCTTGATCGTGTTGTTCTCGTTCGGAGTGGACTTTATGCCGTACTTTGCGGCCAGCATCGAAAATCGTTCGGATCATTCTAACACCCGCATTTAGGGCGCCACGGCCCGCCCGGGCCCGTGGGACGCGATTCCGGCGGCTTTTCACGGCGTTTTCATAAACACTTGACAGGCTCGTTCCGGCCGCTATAATGACCGTCTATGCTGATTAACGGCTTCGCGAAATGCAACGCAAACGCCAGCAGACTTTGCAGTAAAAACGCACCCTTGCCCAGGTGGCGGAATTGGTAGACGCACTAGGTTCAGGTCCTAGCGGTGGCAACACCGTGGAGGTTCGAGTCCTCTCCTGGGCACCAAGGTCCTCTTCTCGCGAGACGCTTTTCACAAGCGGATCGTTATCGAAAAACCCCACGTCGATTGCGTGGGGTTTTTTGTTTTCCGCTCTCCTTTTCCCCGTTTATCTTTCATTTTCCATTCGATTTATTTTCGAATAAATCAATGCCGCGCATGTCTGTATTCATTCAGTCAGATTAGCGTCCGTTTCAGTCCCGATAATCCGCCGGATTCAGCGCCCGATTAATAGTCAGTGTACACTCGACCGTGCTCGAAGCCCCCACTGGCGCGGCTGAGCGGCGGCTGGCGCTCGAATTGCTCAGTCGCATCGCAACACTAGCCAATCGAATTAACCAAATCGAATTCAGCATACCGGAGACCTTGGCGATGAGTTGGACGCGAGAACAAAGAAACGTCACGATTGCGGCTTATTTGGGCTGGACACTCGATGCATTCGATTTCTTTCTGATGGTCTTCATCCTGAAAGACATCGCCACCGAATTCAACACGAAAATCCCCGAGGTCGCTTTTGCCATCACGCTCACGCTCGCGGCGCGTCCGCTCGGCGCGCTGATCTTCGGACGGCTCGCCGACAAGTTCGGCCGTCGTCCGACGCTAACGGTAAACATCGCGATCTATTCGCTGCTCGAATTGCTCTCCGGCCTCTCGCCGAATCTCACGACGCTGCTGGCCTTACGCTTTCTGTTCGGCATCGCGATGGGCGGCGAATGGGGCGTCGGCTCGGCGCTGACGATGGAAACCGTGCCGCCGTCCGCGCGCGGCTTCGTATCGGGCCTGTTGCAGGCGGGTTATCCGAGCGGCTATCTGCTGGCGTCGATCGTGTTCGGCGTGCTGTATCAGTATGTCGGCTGGCGCGGGATGTTCTTCGTCGGCGTCGCGCCCGCGTTGCTGGTGCTCTACGTGCGCGCGCACGTTCCGGAATCGCCCGCCTGGCAGGCGATGGAAAAGCGCGAGCGTCCCGGCCTGCTCGCCACGCTCAAGCAGAACTGGACGCTTTCGCTGTACGCGATTATCCTCATGACCGCGTTCAATTTCTTCTCGCACGGCACGCAGGATCTGTATCCGACGTTCCTGCGCGAGCAGCATCATTTCGATCCGCATACGGTGTCGATGATTACCATCGTGCTGAATATCGGCGCGATCGTGGGCGGCCTGTTCTTCGGCTCGCTGTCGGAGAAAATCGGCCGGCGCGTGGCGATTTTTATCGCGACGCTGATCGCGTTGCCGGTGCTGTATCTGTGGGCGTTTTCGACGACGCCGGTCATGCTCGCCGTCGGCGCTTTCCTGATGCAGATTTCCGTGCAAGGTGCGTGGGGCGTGATTCCGGTGCATCTGAACGAAATCTCGCCCGACGAGATTCGCGCGACGTTTCCCGGCCTCGTTTATCAACTGGGCAATCTGCTCGCGGCGGTGAATGCCACGATGCAGGCATCGATCGCGACATCGCACGACAACAACTACGGCATGGCAATGGCGATCGTCGCGGGAACGGTCGCGGTGGTGATTGCCGCGCTGATCTTCTTTAGCCGCGAACGACGCGGAATCGACATGACGCGGTCGGCGCAGGAAGTGGGAACGACGAGTTGATCGAACGGAATCACACCGGCCCGATGACTTGTCCGAATTGCGCGCTCGCCTGACGGACGGCATCGGGGCAACGTGATTTCTGGAGGATTGCCTCCAGCGCATCGGCACGTCACATGCTCCTCATACGGAATTCCCGCCGCCGGAGTCCGTGATGCTCGCCCTTTACGTCATCGCTTTCCTCCTTCTTGCCGGAGCGCTGGCGTTCGTCCAGGCGCCGGCGCTCGCCTGGCTCGTCGTGCTGGCGATCTGGGTCGTCGCCGGACCGGTCGCGGGCATCACGACCACGCTGGCTGCGACGATACTCGGCGTCGTGTTCGTGTTGCCCGCGCTGATCCTCGCGATCCGCCCGTTGCGTGCCGCGCTGATCAGTTCGCGCGTGTTGTCGCGCTTTCGCAAGATTCTTCCGCAGATGTCCGCGACCGAGCGCGACGCCATCGAAGCCGGCACTGTCTGGTGGGACGCCGAACTGTTTTCGGGACACCCGCGCTGGGACAGCCTGCTCGGACACGGGGCGCCGGTGTTGACGCAGGAGGAACGCAGTTTTATCGACAACGAATGCGCGCGTTTGTGCGAACTGTCCAACGACTGGGATACCACCGCGATCTGGCAGGATTTGTCGCCGCAAGCGTGGGCATATGTGAAGGAGCAAGGCTTTCTGGGGATGATCATCCCGAAGGAGTACGGCGGACGCGCTTTCTCGGCCTACGCGCATTCGCAGGTGATCATGAAACTCGCGACGCATTCGTCGGCCGCCGCCGTCTCGGTGATGGTGCCCAACTCGCTCGGCCCCGCCGAATTGCTGCTCCATTACGGCACCGAAGCACAGAAGAACCACTATCTCCCGCGCCTCGCGCGCGGCGACGACATTCCCTGTTTCGCGCTGACGAGCCCTTACGCCGGCTCCGACGCCGCCGCGATTCCCGATGTCGGCATCGTCTGTCGTGGCATGCACGAGGGACGCGAGACGCTGGCCTTTCGCGTCACCTGGAGCAAGCGCTACATCACGCTCGGCCCGATCGCGACCGTGCTCGGCCTCGCCTTCCGCGCACTCGATCCCGACCATCTGCTCGGCGACGCCGCCGCGCCCGGCATCACCTGCGCGCTGATTCCGGCGACGCATCCCGGCGTGCATATCGGCCGCCGTCACTGGCCGCTCAACGCCGTGTTCCAGAACGGCCCGAACTGGGGCAAGGACGTGTTCATCCCGATGGAATGGATCATCGGCGGACGCGAACAGATCGGGCGCGGCTGGCGCATGCTGATGGAATGCCTCGCCGCCGGACGCGCGATCTCGCTGCCTTCGTCGAACGTCGGCATGGCGAAGCTCGCGGTGCGCGGCACCGGCGCGTATGCGGCCGCGCGTCGCCAGTTCCGGATGTCGATCGGACGCTTCGAAGGCATTCAGGAAGCGCTCGCGCGCATGGGCGGCAATCTCTACGTGATGGACGCCGCGCGCCGGCTGTCCGCGCAGGCGGTCGATCTCGGCGAAAAGCCTTCGGTGATTTCGGGGATCGCGAAGTATCACATCACCGAGCGCGCGCGGACGGTCGTCAACGACGGCATGGATGTCGTCGCGGGCAAGGGCATCTGCATGGGGCCGTCGAATTTTCTGGCGCGCGCGTATCAGCAGATGCCGATCTCGATCACCGTCGAAGGCGCGAACATTCTCACGCGCTGCCTGATCATCTTCGGGCAAGGCGCGATCCGTTGTCATCCTTACGTGCTCAGGGAAATGGCGGCGACGCGCGAGCCGGATCGCGCCCGCGCGCTGCACGGTTTTGACGCCGCGTTTTTCGGTAACGCGAGCTTTCTCGCGGCCAACGCGGCGCGCAGCTTCGTCTACGCGCTCGGCGGCAGCGCGTTCATCCCGAAACCGCGCGCCGCCGATGCCCGCCTCGCCCGCTACTATCGCGCGGCGACGCGCCTGTCGAGCGCGTTCGCCCTATTCGCCGATGTCTCGATGCTCACGCTCGGCGGTGAACTGAAACGTCGCGAGCGCCTGAGCGCGCGTCTCGGCGATATCCTCTCGCAGCTCTATCTGATTTCCGCGACGCTCAAGCGCTACGAGGACGACGGCCGCTGCAAGGCCGATCTGCCGTTCGTCTGCTGGGGCGTGGAGGACGCGCTGTATCGGGCGCGCGTCGCCTTCGAAGGGCTGCTGGCGAATCATCCGAACCGCGCGGCGGCGGCATTTCTGCGGCTGATGGCGTTTCCGCTCGGCCTGCCGCACGCGCCCGTCGGCAACGCGCTCGGCAGCGAAGTCGCGCGCCTGATGCAGACACCCAGCGACGCGCGCGACCGCCTCGTGTCCGGCTCGCACGTTTCGGCGCTGGAAGCCGTTCCGATCGCGCGCGGCGAAAAACTGCTCGCGCTGATGCCCGCCGTCACCGCGATGGAATCGCGTCTGCGCCGCGCGATGCGGGACGGCGACATCGCGCCCCTGCCGCAGCATCCCGACGAGATCGAAAACTGGGCGCGGACGGCGGCGGCGGGCGGTTTTATCGAGGAAAGCGAGGTCGCGATGCTGCGCGACTGGAGCCGCCACGCCCGCGAAGCCGTGAAAGTCGATGACTTTCCGTCAGACTTCGGTATCCTCGAAGCATTGCAGAAGCGCGGCGCTCGAGCGGACGCGGCGCTCGAGCGGACGTTGACCGACACGCTCGCCTGACGCGCGCCGGCCCGACATCCGATCGCCATCGATGAAAGACCGCTATCTCGGCTTCGTCAATTCGCCCTTCGGCACGAGCATCGCGCGCACGCTCGGCCTGCCCAAGCCCGAAGTGTTGCGTCGCCATCGCGCGGATCAGCCGGAATTCGGCGGCATGGCGACGATCGGCGCGGGGCCGTCGCCCGTGCTGTTCGACGCGATCCTGGGCGTCCTGTCCGCCGTCGGCATGACCGGCGTCGCGCACGACAGCGCGCCCGGCTGGCTGCCCGTCGCCGCGCGCCACGGCGCGATGAGCGGCCGCTTCGAGCCGCGCTCGCGCGATGCCGCGCCCGCCGATCGCGTGCACGCGCTGATCTTCGATGCAACCGGCATCGCCGAAAGCGGCGAGCTGCACGCGGCCTACGCCTTCTTCCACGATGCGATGCGCTCGGTGGCCCGCAGCGGGCGCATCGTCGTTTTCGGGCGCGCGCCTTCATGTTCAGCAAATCCGCGCACGGCGACCGCGCAGCGCGCGCTCGAAGGACTCGTCCGCTCGCTCGGCAAGGAAGCGCGCAACGGCATCACAGCCAATCTGGTGCAGATCGACGACGGCGCGGATATCGACGCGACGCTGCGCTTCTTTCTGTCGCCGCGTTCGGCGTATGTCTCGGGACAAGTCGTGCATATCGCCGCCGCCGGCGATGTCATTCCCGCCGACTGGTCGCGCGCGCTCGCCGGCAAGCGCGCGCTGGTGACGGGCGCGGCGCGCGGCATCGGCGCATCGATCGCGGCGGTGCTCGCGCAGCACGGCGCGATCGTGACCGGGCTCGACACCGAAGCCGCCCGCGACGCGCTCGATCAGACCATGCTGTCCATCGAAGACCTGTCGCCGTCGAACGGCGCGCACGCGGCGCTGCTCGCGGATATCGCCATGCCCGAAGCCGCCGCCGAAATCGCGATGGCGCTCGCGGCGGCGGGCGGCATCGATATCGTCGTGCACAACGCGGGCATCACGCGCGACAAAACCATTGCGCGCATGAGCGGCGAGTTGTGGGACAGCGTCATCGACGTCAATCTGAGCGCGCAGGAACGCATCGACGACGCGCTGCTCGCGCAGAACGTGTTGCGCGCGGGCGGGCGCATTATCGCGGTGTCGTCGATCAGCGGGATCGCGGGCAATCGCGGCCAGACCAACTATGCAACCTCGAAGGCCGGCGTGATCGGCCGCGTGCTCAGCATGGCGCCGGTGCTGAAGGCGAGCGACATCGCGATCAACGCGGTCGCGCCCGGTTTCATCGAAACGCAGATGACCGCGCGCATGCCCTTCGGCGTGCGCGAGGCCGGCCGCCGTCTCAATTCGATGGGACAAGGCGGCCTGCCCGTCGATGTCGCTGAAACGGTCGCGTGGCTCGCGAATCCGGGCAGCGCGGGGATCACCGGCAACGTGTTGCGCGTGTGCGGGCAAAGCCTGCTCGGAGCCTGATCACGATGCACGCTCCCACGATGCAACGCGCCCGCACCGTCGTCATCGAAACCTTGCCGCCGCCCGCCCAACTCTATGGCCGTGCGTTGCCCGGACTGTTCCGGCGACAGCGTTCGACGCAGTTGCCCGCGCTGCGGCTCGTGCGTCCGAGCGTGCGGCTCGATGCCGAACATATCGGCCGCTACGCGCGCGTCTGCGGGTTCATCCCCGAACACGGCGTGCCGCTCACGTTTCCGCATGTGCTCGCATTTCCGCTGCATCTGATGATGCTGACCGATCCGTCGTTTCCGCGGTCCGCGCTCGGCGTCGTGCATCTGGCCAACAGCGTGCGTTTGCGACGGCCGCTGGCGGCAGGACAGAATCTGCGCATCGAAGTGGAATGCGGGCCGCTGGTGCCGCATCAGAAGGGACAGGCGTTCACGCTGCATACGCGCATCTATCGACGCGGCGAGGCGGTGTGGGACGGCGACAGCGTGTATCTCAAGCGCGGCGTGCGCAACGAAATCGCGGCGCCATCGCTTGAAGAAAAAGACCCGGGAGCGCCGCTTTTAGCGCGCGAAGCCCGCTGGCAACTCCCCGCGCAACTCGGCCGCGACTACGCCAAGGCGTCCGGCGACTTCAATCCGATTCACCTGCACATGCTCAGCGCGAAAGCGTTCGGCTTCCGGCACGCCATCGCGCATGGCATGTGGACGCTGGCGCGCACGCTGTCGACCTTGCATCCGTCGAAGGCGCTCGCGTCGGGCGCGGCGCACGGCGACTTCAAGCTGCCGCTCTATCTTCCCGGCGATGCCACGCTCTGGAGCGCCGCGCCCTCGCCCACCGCGCGCGATTTCGAAGTGCGCGATCTCGCGGGCGATCGTCCGCATCTGCGTGGACAGTTCGAATGGGAGTTGCGATGAACCGCATCCGGCGCGTGGCGATCATTGGCAGCAATCGGATTCCGTTCGCGCGCTCGAACACGGCGTACGCGACGGCATCGAATCAGGACATGCTGAGCTTCACGCTGCAAGGTTTGATCGACCGTTTCGACCTGCACGGCATGAAGCTCGGCGAAGTCGCGGCGGGCGCGGTCGTCAAGCATTCGCGCGATTTCAACCTGACGCGCGAAGCCGCGCTGTCCACCACGCTCGCGAAGGAAACGCCCGCCTACGACGTGCAGCAGGCCTGCGGTACCGGACTGGAAACGGTGATGCTGGTCGCCAACAAGATCGCGCTCGGACAGATCGACGTGGGCATCGCGGGCGGCGTCGATACGGCGTCCGATGCGCCCATCGGCGTGAACGAACGGATGCGCAAGATTCTGCTCGAAGCGAATCGCCGCCGTTCCGCCGGGCAACGCGTCGGCGCGCTCGCGAAGCTGCGGCCCGGCATGTTCTTCAAGCCGATGTTGCCGCGCAATGCCGAACCGCGCACCGGCCTGTCGATGGGCGAGCACTGCGAACTGATGGCCAAGCGCTGGAAGATTTCGCGCGAGACGCAGGACGCGCTCGCGCAGGAAAGCCATCTCAAGCTTGCATCGGCCTTCGAATGCGGTTTCTTCAACGATCTGATGACGCCGTACAAAGGCCTCGCGCGCGACAACACCTTGCGCGCCGATCTCACGCTCGACCGGCTCGCGCAGCTGAAGCCCGTGTTCGATCGCGATGCCGGCACGCTGACCGCGGGCAACTCGACGCCGCTGACGGACGGCGCATCGGCGGTGTTGCTGGCGTCGGAGGAATGGGCGGCCGTGCGCAATCTTCCGGTGCTCGCGTGGCTCACGCATTCCGAAACGGCTGCCGTCGATTATTTCGACAAACGCGAAGGTCTGCCGATGGCGCCCGCCTACGCCGTCCCGTCGATGCTCGCGCGCGCCGGCATCGCCTTGCAGGACTTCGATTTCTACGAGATCCACGAAGCCTTCGCCGCGCAAGTGCTCTGCACGCTCGCCGCGTGGCAAGACGAGGAATATTGCCGCGACACGCTCGGACTCGCGGCGACGTTCGGCGCGATCGATCGCGCGCGGCTGAACGTGAACGGCGGATCGCTCGCGACGGGCCATCCGTTCGCGGCGACGGGCGGACGCATCGTCGGCACGCTGGCGAAAATGCTCGCGCACGCGCCCGTTCGCGCGGACGGCGCGCACGCGCGCGGTCTCATCTCTATCTGCGCGGCGGGTGGACAAGGCGTGGTCGCGATACTGGAGCAAAACACGCATTCAAGTCCCGGACGATCGGCGTTAAGCTAGGCTCTGTTCACATTTGAAGAAATGTGTTTACATCTCATCTTTTGCGTAAGCGATCAAGATGAGTCGAATGTTGCTGACCGATGAGATATGGGGACGACTGGAGTCCATTGTTCCGGGTAAG
>NZ_LFJJ01000137.1 GCF_001189365.1 Candidatus Burkholderia verschuerenii
CAGCTCAACGTCATGCCTCAACCTCTACTCGTGCGCTGCAGACCTGGCTGAGATGTGCGTTTACGTCTGCACCAGACTGCGTCGTCGGGTCCATTCCGGCAAATTCAATTTTGCAGGCCAGACTATTGAGCGAAATTCATCAATGCCGCGCGCCGGGCTGTCCGAACTCACTGCCTTCATCACCATTGCGGAGCAGCGCAGCTTCAGCGCCGCGGCGCGTCTTCTCGGGCTGTCGCCATCGGCCTTGAGTCACACGATGCGCAACATGGAAGCGCGTCTCGGACTGCGGCTGTTCAATCGCACGACGCGTTCGGTCGCGCTGACGGATGCGGGCGAGCAGTTGCTGCGCCGCGTGCGTCCCGCGCTCGCCGATCTCGACGACGCCGTCGAGGAAGTCACCGCCAGCGGCAGCCGGCCGTCGGGCACGATCCGCATCAGCGCATCCGAAGGATCGGCGAAGGTGCTCGTGCGTCATGTGCTGCCGGACTTTTTGCGCGCCCATCCGGATATCCACGTCGAATTCGTCGTCGATACGCGGCTCGTCGATATCGTCGCGCAAGGGCTGGATGCCGGCATTCGCGTGCTCGACGACGTGCCGCGCGACATGATCGCGGTGCGCTTCGGTCCCGCGATGCGCTTCGCCGCCGTGGCCTCGCCCGCCTATCTCGCGCAACACGCCGCGCCGAAGGTGCCCGACGATCTCGCGCGGCATCGCTGCATTCGCTTCCGGTTCGAGAGCGGCGCGCTGTATCGATGGGATATGAACTATCGCGGCAAGAGCGCGAATGTCGACGTCGACGGTCCGATGACGCTCGGCAATATCAATCTCATGATCGAAGCGGCGCTGGCCGGCATCGGCATCGCGTGGGTGCCGGAGCAGCAGGTCGCGGATCATCTGCGCAGCGGACAGCTCGTGCATCTGCTGCCCGAGTGGAGTCCCGTATTCGCGGGCTTGTGCCTGTATTACCCGGCGAATCGTCATCAGCCGACGGCCTTGCGATTGTTCGCCGATGCAGTGCGCCGCTGGGCCGACGAACATCGCGACGATCACGCCGTATCGAAGCCGAAGCCGCGCGCGAAGAAAAGCTGACGTCGCTGCACGCATCGACGATATGCGTCAGACTGCTCATTCGTTCAAATACGGCATCGGCAATCTTCATGGACAAGCGAGCATTGATCATCGGCGCGACGGGCATCGTCGGGCGCAATCTGGCGGAGCATCTTCACGGCATCGGCGGATGGGACATCACGGGCGTGTCGCGCGGACGGACCGCGCCGCCCGAAGGCATGACATCGGTGACAGCGGATCTCACCTCGGCCTCTTCCGTCGCCGATGCATTGAAGGATCAGCGCTACACGCATGTCTTTTTCACCGCATGGGCGCGGCAGGCGACGGAGCGCGAGAACATCGCCGTGAACGGTGCAATGGTGCGCAACGTGTTCGATGCGCTCGGGCCGTCGGGCACCTTGCAGCATGCGGCGCTCGTCACCGGCCTCAAGCACTATCTCGGCCCGTTCGAAGCCTACGCGCAAGGCAGCGTGCCGATCACGCCGTTTCGCGAGGAACAGGGCCGTCAGCCAGTCGACAACTTTTATTACGAGCAGGAAGACCGTTTGTTCGATGCCGCGAAACAGTACGGCTTCGGCTGGAGCGTGCATCGTCCGCATACGATCATCGGCTTCGCGCTCGGCAACGCGATGAACATGGGACAGACGCTCGCAGTCTATGCGACGCTCTGCAAGGAGACGGGCCAGCAGTTCGTGTTTCCCGGTTCCGCCGCGCAATGGAACGGCGTCACCGACATGACCGATGCGCGTCTGCTCGCGCGGCATCTGGAATGGGCCGCGACATCGCCCAACGCGCGCGACGAAGCATTCAATATCGTCGATGGCGACGTGTTCCGCTGGCAGTGGATGTGGTCGACGATCGCCGCTTACTTCGGTATCGAGCCCGCGCCTTTCGACGGCGAAACGCGTCCGCTCGAAAACCGCATGCAGCACGCGGCCGACGAGTGGAAGACCATCGCGGCCAAGCATGGACTGGCCGAAGCGGACATCGGCAAGCTCGTGTCGTGGTGGCACACCGACGCCGATCTCGGCCGCCCGATGGAAGTGCTCACCGATATGTCGAAGAGCCGCAAGGCGGGCTTCCTCGACTATCAGAGCACGCCGGATGCATTCGTCGCACTGTTCGAACGGCTGAAGGCGCAGCGCATCATTCCGGCGTAATGTCGTCGGATGAAACGTGGTGCGGTACGCTTCTTGCCAGTCTTTCAGACCTACAAGAGAGAGGACCACGGCCATGAAGCAGACGAACACCGCCGCCAAGAAGACCGCCGCCATCGCCACGGCGGAAACCAGTTTCTCGCGCTACGCGGAGCCGTTGATCGCCGAAGCGGCCGATCAGGCTTCCGCGCTCGAAGGCGAGGCGATACCGACGCCGAGCGATTGCACGATCTACGCGTATCGTTGCGGCGGATGCGCACATTGCTGTGGGCGTATCGTCCGATGTTGGACGACGAATTCGACACGCAGCAGCGCGCCATCCTGAAGTTTCTCGCCAATGCCGCGGGCCACACGCGCGACTGGGACATTCTCATCGGTCTGGTCGAAGACGACAGCGATCAGGCCCTGCTCGATACCTTCAAACGCAGCCGCGACGAAGCATCGGGAAAAAACCGCGAAACGCTCACGCAAGCGAAGCTGAAAAAGACTTTGCACGACGCCGTCAGCGAAGCGAATCGCGAATTGAACACATCGTCCGCGCGTACACCGCTGACCAAGTTCGCGCGCAAGCGCGTGAGCGTCGCGCAAAAGCAGTTGAAGAAGCGCATGCGCGTGGCATCGAAAACGCATGGCTCCGACTATGCGTCGTATCACGAGGTGCGCAAGGCGGGCAAGAAGGTGCGCTATCTGATCGAGTTCTTCGAGCCGCTGCTCGACAAGCGGAAACGCAAAGGCTTGAAGCAGCTCAAACGCCTGCAGAAACGGCTCGGCATGCTCAACGACGTGGTCGCGAGCCGCGATCTGCTCAAGACGCATCGCGCTTCCTTGCCCGATGCATCGTCGGCCGATAAAGCGCTCAAGGCACTCAAGCGCAAGCAGAAGCGGCGCATGAACGCTGCATCGAAACTGCTTTAAGCGCGCTTGATCCGTGCTTGCAGACGATGCCACGCGGCATCGGCATCGTCTACAAGCCGCGATGCATCCACGCGCGTAAGCTTGCCGTCGCGCTTGAGAAAACGGCCCGCGACCAGCACGTCGCGCACACAAGCAGGCTGCGCAGCTTCCGTGACGAAGGCGAGCGGATCGGTCACGGGCGCGGCACCGAGACGCTTTGCATCGACGACGATCATGTCTGCTTGCTTCCCCGGCGCGATGGAACCGATGCGCGATTCGAGGCCGAGATTGCGCGCCGCGTCGATGGTCGCCATTTCCAGCACGCGCCGCGACGGCACCGCGAGTTCCTTCTCCGCTTGCCCGTTCGCGAGACTCAACACGGCGCGCATCACGCCGAACAGATCGGCGTTGCCGGCGAGCACGGTCGTGTCGTTGCCGATGGTCGGACGCACACCGTTGTCGAGCATGCGCTTGACGGGCGTGATGCCGTAGCCCACGCGCATCTCCGTGAACGGCGTGATCACCACATTCGATTTCGCCGCGACGATGGCGCGAAAGTCTTCGTCGCCGGCGTGCGTCGCGTGCACGAGTTCGGTCGATGCATCGAGAAAGCCCGACGCGTGAATCTGATCGATGGCGCGCTGCTTCTGCACATCGCGCGTCACCGCGACGTGCACCGAAAACGGCAAGCCGCGCTGTTGCGCGAATTCCATCTCGCGCCGCCATGTGGATGCAGGCGTGCGCTCCGGGCCGCGAATCGCCACGCCGAGATCGATCAGACCGCGCGCGCCGTCGAAATACTGCTTGCGCACGCGTTCGATATCGGCGAAGTCGTTGGTCTTCGATGCCGCCATGTCCTGCGGATAGCCATACAGAAAACGCCCGCCCGCGCCGCTTTCGAACATCGCGCGCAATTCGGCGTCGGCGTGCGCGGGACTGCGGACGTTATGCGCCCAGTTCGTCACGCTCGTGATGCCGCCCGAGATCGCTTCGGCCAGCGCGTAACGCACGGCGAGGTAACTGTCGTCGGGTTCGTAGGCGGCGCTGAGCGTTTTCATCGCTTCGAAAAAGCGCGTGCCGGATGGCGTCGGCGCATAGCCGCGCGCGAGGCTATTCCACATATGCCAGTGCGTGTCGATCAGACCCGGCAGCACGATCGCGCCGCGCGCGTCGAGGACCGGCACGCCGGGCGCATCGAGATCGCGCCCGACCGCGACGATATTGCCCGCGCGGATCAGCACATCGGCTTGCGCGTGATCGCCGACTTGCGGGTCCATCGACAGCAGCGTGCCGCCGCGTATGAGCACGTTGGCATCGTCGAATGCTTGCCGCGCGCCTTGCGCGTGTGATTCGCGTAACGGCGCGGCCGCCATCAACGCGAGCGAGCCGAGTCCCTAAATGAAGCTTCTGCGATCGTTGAGCATGCATACCCCGTTCGGTGTTGCCGCGGAACATGCAAGGCCGATGCCTGCTCTTGTGCAACGCATCAAGAACGAAGAAGCGCACCGCTCGCGCGATGCGCTTCTTCGACAAAACCGGGCTTTACAGGTCGCCGTCTTCGAGCACGACCAGCGCGACACGTTCGCGCGCCTGCTTCGCCACTGCCGATGCGCCGATCTCGCGCGCATGGCGCACGAACAGCGCGAGCGGTTCCTCGCGCATGTCGTCGGTTTCGTAGCGCTGACGCAGCGCATCGTATGTCGTGAGACCGCGATGCGAAATGCCGTTCACGTCCAAACGAAAGTTCACGGCTTCAGAATAGGGATCATCGATGATCTGCGATACGGCGGCGCCGCGTCGTTCCATGCGATCGCTTCCGCGCAACAGCGCGCCGAGTTGGCGCACCGCGTCGCGCGAAAAGCTCTCGAGGTCCAGATCATGAAGTGCTGCAAATTTCATGGCGTCCTCCGTCCATGCTGAAGCGAATGATAGCATTCGTTGTGCCAGCCCGGACGATATCTTTTAAGTGTCGATTGCAAATCATGCGGTCTGGAGTGTCGTCAGCCCAAATGTCCTCGTCATGACAAACTCCCAATAATCATATCAAAGATAAAAATAACACTATCGTCGCGAATTTAATCGGCTAAAGAAATAATTCAAGCGGGCAATTTAAGCACGATCGTTCATTATTTCGACGATGCCACGCGCAGCCGCGTGCGCGTCTTGCCGCTGGCATTGCGCGTCGGCGGCACGACTTCGGCCAGCAACTCGTCGTGCAATTCGCGCAGCACCGCGACGAACGCCGACGCCAGCCGTTCGCGCGGCCGGTTCGGCGGGAACAGCAGATAGGTGGGAAAGCGGATCGCCGGCAAGAACGGGCGAATTGCGATATCCGGCCCGGCGTAATCGCGCGCGACGATCGGATGCGCCAGCGTCACGCCCATGCCGTGCCGGACCATCTCGCAGCACATCGCCGTGTATTGCGCTTCGATGGCGAGCACGCGCTGTACGCCCGCGCGCTGAAACGCTTCGTCCATCGTCGCGCGCGTGCCGTCGCCGTGACACAGCGAGATAAACGATTCGCCTTCGAGATCGGCGGGACGAATCGCACGCTTCGCGGCCAGCCGATGCTTCGCCGACAACACGCATACCGCCGATACGTTCGATAGCTGTTCCACTTCGCAATTGGACGCTTCGCTCACATACACGGCCACGCCAAGATCGCAGAACTGAGACGCGGTCCAGTGATTCACGGTCCCCGACGTATTGACGTGCAGCGAGACCGTCACGTCGGGGAACAGTTCGGTGAAGCGCTTGATCGCGTGCGGAACCATCGTCATGCCGGCGGACGGCATCGCCGCGATGCGCAAACGCCCGCTGCCGAGATTGCGAATCTGCGCCGCCGCATTCGCGAGCCCTTGCAGACCGACGAACGCGCGTTCCACTTCGCGAAAGAAGGCGGTGCCTTCGCTAGTCGGTATCAGACGCACGCCGCTGCGCTGAAAAAGCTGGAGGCCGGTTTCGCGTTCCAGTTGCGAGATCAGGCGGCTCACGTTCGGTTGCGACGTGAACAAGGCCTTGGCTGCGGCGGTCATGGAACCCGCGACCATCACCGCGCGGAAGGCCTCGACGTGCTTCAGATTCATGCGTGTTTTCCCCTAAGCCGAAACTGCAATTCATATCACCCATGCATAGATAAGTATTTTATTCGTATTGGACGATATGGTTATGTAGCGCGACACTCCAATCCATCGACGGGCATGTGAGCCCGCCCCCACACTACCGGAACTGGAGATCGTCGTAATGAAAAGAGCGTTGCATCGCCGTTTATCCACACGTTCGTTGGCACTCGCCGCCCTGTCGTTCGTGTCCTCGCTTGCCGCGCCGCTTGCGGCTCAGGCCGAGACCACGCTGTATGTCGCCAATGTCGGCGGCTCCAACGAGCAGCTCTATCGCCAGAAGGTCATTCCCGCGTTCGAGAAGGCGCATAACGTCAAGATCGTCTACGTCGCGAGCAATTCGAGCGATACGCTCGCCAAGCTCCAGGCACAGAAAGGCCATCAGCAGATCAACGTCGCGGTGATGGACGACGGCCCGATGTATCAGGCGATGCAGATGAACCTGTGCGCCAAGCTCGACGATGCGCCGATCATGAACGACCTCTATCCGCTCGCGAAGATCGGCCCGACCGCGGTCGGCGTCGGCATGGTGGCGACGGGCATCGGCTATAACGAGGAAGCATTCAAGAAGGCCGGCATTCCCGCACCGGATTCGTGGAAGGTGCTGACCGACAAGCGTCTCAAGGGCAAGCTCGGCGTGCCTCCGATCACCAACACCTACGGCCTGCATTCGCTCGTGATGCTCGCGCGCCTGAACGGCGGCGGCGAAAAGAACATCGATCCCGGCTTCACCGCGATGACCAAGGAAGTCGCGCCCAACGTGCTCTCGTGGGCGCCGACGCCCGGTGAAATGGACGGCTAGATGCAGGTCGGCGACGTGATCCTCGCGCCGTACGGCAGCGGCCGCGCGGTCGCGTTGCAGAACACCGGCTTCCCGCTCAAGTTCGTCTATCCGAAGGAAGGCGGCGTCGCGCTGCAGGTCGCTGCATGTGCGGTGGCGGAAAACGCGCAGCCCAAGCTGTCGCAAGAGTTCGTGCAGTATCTCTTGACGCCCGAAGTGCAGCAGTTGCAGGCGCAGAACATCGGTCTCGGCCCGGTCAACAAGACGGTCAAGCTGACGCCCGAAGTCGCGGCGCGCGTGCCTTACGGTCAGGAACAAATCTCCAAGCTCACCACGGTGGACTGGGCGACGATTAACCAGCATCGCACCGAATGGACGGAGCGCTGGAATCGCACCGTCGAGCGTTGAAACAAGGCGTCGGTGCATCTCTGTTGATTCGATGAAGGAGCGAGGCGCATGGCCTTCCTGACTCTGCAAGGCATTTCGAAACGCTACGGCGATTTCACGGCGATCGAGCAACTCGATCTATCGGTCGAGCGCGGCGAACTGCTGTCGCTGCTCGGACCGTCGGGCTGCGGCAAGACCACGACGCTGCAAATGGTCGCCGGTTTCGTCACGCCGACGACGGGCCGCATTCTGCTCGACGGACGCGACATCACCAACGAGCGTCCCGAGAAGCGCGGTCTCGGCGTGGTGTTTCAGAGCTATGCGCTGTTCCCGCATATGACCGTCGCCGGCAATGTCGGCTTCGGTCTGGAGATGCGCAAGATCAAACGCCGCGAACGCGAAGAACGCGTGGAAGAAGCGCTTGCGCTCGTGCGTCTGAAGGGTCTCGGTCATCGCTATCCGAAGTAGTTGTCGGGCGGTCAGCGGCAACGCGTGGCGATCGCGCGCGCCATTGCGATGCAACCCGAACTGCTGCTGCTCGACGAACCGATGTCGAACCTCGACGCGAAGCTGCGCGAGGAGATGCACATCGAATTGCGGGCGATTCAAAAGCGCCTCGGCATCACGACGATTCTCGTCACGCACGATCAGGTCGAAGCGATGACGATGAGCGATCGCATCGCGGTGATGCATCGCGGCACGATCGCGCAACTGTCCACGCCGTACGATGCGTACGAGCGCCCCGCCACGCCGTTCGCGTCGACCTTCCTCGGCCGCACCAACGCGTTTGCGGGCGAAGTGCGGATGCGCAATCCGCGCTGCGCGGTGGTCGATGTCGTGGGTACGGAATTGCATGTGCCGCACGAAGGACGTCAAGTGAACGGCGCGGTGAACGTCTACATTCGCCCGGAGAAAGTGCATCTCGCCAATGGCGACGCGCGTATCAAAGGCCACATCTCGACGCGCGTGTTCGTCGGCAATCAATGACTGCTCGAAGTGGAAACCGAACTCGGCAAGCTGCGTGTCGCGCAGCCGAATCACGGCGCGCCGCCGCCCGAGGAAGGTCACGAAGTCGGTCTCGACTGGACCGACGACGATCTGCGCGTGCTGACGCAGGACACGATGGGGAACGCTCATGGCCACGCTTGAGGACGATCGCCCCGGCGCTACGCCGTGGCTGCTATCGGGTCCGGTGCTGCTGCTGTTCGTCGGCCTGCTGCTGGTGCCGCTGGTGCTCACGTTGACGCTTTCCTTCCGCGTCTTCAGCGATACGGCGGGCATTCAGGCCGCGCATACGCTCGCGAACTATTGGGAAGTCGTCAGTGATCCTTATTACAGCACCATCTTTCTGCGCACCGCCGGTCTCGCGTTCGCGGTGACGCTGTTGTCTATCGTGCTCGGCGTGCCGGAAACCATCGTGCTCGCACGTATGAAGAAGTCGTGGCAATCGCTGTGTCTGCTGATCGTGCTCGGACCGTTGCTGATTTCGGTCGTGGTGCGCACGCTCGGATGGCAGATTCTGCTCGGCAACAACGGCGTGCTCAACAACATCCTGCAAGCGCTGCATATCACCGACGAACCGATCCGCCTCGTGTTCACGATGACGGGCATGATCATCGCGCTTACGCATGTGCTCGTGCCGTTCATGGTGATGTCCGTGTGGGCGACGATGCAGAAGCTCGATCCGCAAGTGGAATGGGCCGGACGTTCGCTCGGCGGCTCGCCGCTCAAGGTGTTTCAGCGCGTGATTCTGCCGCAGATCATGCCGGGCGTGTTGTCGGGATCGATCATCGTGTTCGCGCTGTCGGCATCCGCGTTTGCCACGCCCGCGCTGATCGGCGGACGCAGTTTGAAAGTGGTCGCGACCGCCGCCTACGACGAATTCCTGGGCACGCTCAACTGGCCGCTCGGCGCGACCATCGCGGTGTTGCTGCTGATCGCGAACGTCGCCATCGTGATGGGATGCAGCCGTCTCGCCGAACGCCGCTTCAAGCATATTTTCGACTGAGCGCAAGGACACCATCATGAAACAGAACGGCATGCTCGGGCTCGTCTACAACGCGTTCTTTCTCACCTTCATCATGGCGCCGCTGGTCGTGGTGATGCTGGTCGCGTTTACCGACAAGGGCTATATCTCGATGCCCTTCGACGGCGCATCGTTCCGCTGGTTCCGCGCGATCATCGAGAACGGCGACATCGTGTCGGCGTTCTGGCTGTCGGTGCGGCTCGCGTTCGCGGCGGCGACCATCGGCGTGGTGCTCGCGGTGCCTGCGGCACTCGCCATTGCACGTTATCGCTTTCCGGGTCGCGGCGCGCTGACGAGCTTCTTCCTCTCGCCGATGATGATTCCCGCCGTCGTGCTCGGCATCGTGTTCCTGCGCTTTCTGTCGCTGCTGCAACTGTCGGGATCGTTCTGGGCGCTGGTCTGCGCGCACGTCATCATTGTGTTGCCGTATGCGTTGCGGCTCGCGTTGTCGTCGGCGGTCGGGCTCGATCGCGATGCCGAACGCGCGGCGCTCTCGTGCGGCGCAAGCCGTTTCACCGCGTTCCGCCGCGTCGTCTTGCCGATGATCCGCACCGGCGTGGCAGGCGGCTGGGTGCTCTCGTTCATCCAGAGCTTCGACGAGTTGACGATGACCATCTTCGTCGCCACGCCCGGCACCACGACGCTGCCCGTCGCCATGTACAACCATATCGCGCAGACCATCGACCCGCTGGTGGCGTCGGTGTCGGCGGTGCTGATCGTCGGCACGGTGCTGTTGATGATTCTGCTCGACCGCATGGTCGGACTCGACCGTATTCTGATCGGAGAAGCCCGATGACTTTTACTGGTTCCGCCAGTCCTGATGTGCTCGTGCTGGGCGGCGGCCTCGTCGGCTCGGCGGTCGCATACGGCCTCGCCCGCGAAGGCGCGCGCGTCACCGTGCTCGACGAGGACGACGGCGGCTTTCGCGCCTCGCGCGGCAATTTCGGCCTCGTGTGGGTTCAGGGCAAGGGCTATGGACTCTCGCCTTACGCACGCTGGTCGCGTTCGTCCGCGACGCGCTTGCCGAAGCGCTGAAGAACGAAGCGGATATCGACGTCGCGCTGCGTCAGCCGGGCGGCTTCCATTTCTGCTTCAGCGATGCGGAACTCGCCGAGCGCGAAAAGCGCCTCTCGACCCTGCAAAAAGAGCTCGGCGATTATCCGTATCAGATGCTCGATGCAGCGGACCTGCGCGCGCGCATTCCGCAGATCGGGCCCGCCGTGATCGGCGCGAGCTACACGCCGATGGACGGCCACGTCAATCCGCTCAAGCTCTTGCGCGGCCTTCATACGGCGATGCAGGCGCGCGGCGTCACGCTGGTGTCGGGCGAACGCGCGGAACGCATCATGCCGGATGGCAACGGCTTCATCGTGCACGGCAAGCGCGGAACATACCGCGCCGCGCGCGTGGTGCTCGCGGCGGAACTCGGCAATCGCACGCTCGCGCCGTTCGTCGGATTGAACGCGCCGGTCGCGCCGAATCGCGGACAAGTGCTGGTGAGCGAACGCGTCGCGCCGTTTCTCGACTATCCGACCATCAACGTGCGTCAGACCGACGAAGGCAGCGTGCAATTCGGCGATTCGATGGAGGAAGTCGGCTTTAACGATTTCACCACGACGCACGTGCTCGCCGATATCGCGCGACGCGGCGTGCGCGCCTTCCCGATGCTTCAGCACGTGCGCCTCGTGCGCATGTGGGCCGCGCTGCGCGTTTATAGCCCCGATGGCTTCCCGATCTACGATCAGTCGGAACGGCATCCGGGCGCATTCGTCGTGACGTGCTACAGCGGCGTGACGCTCGCGGCCGCGCATGCAATGCGCATCGCGCCGTGGGTGATGGACGCGCCGATCACCGATGAATTGCCGAGCTTCTCCGCGCGCCGCTTCGAGAACGCCCAAGAACTGATTTCCGCACACTGACATGACATCGAATACGACTCACTCGCTGTTCAAGCCGCTGCAAGGCACGGAAGGAGCCGGCATCGATATCTGGTTCAACGATCAGCCGCTGTCCGTTCAGGGCGGACGCTCGGTCGCCGCCGCCTTGCTCGCGGCGGGCGTGTCGCGCTTTCGGGCGACGCCCGTTTCCGGTGCGCCGCGCGGACCGTTCTGCATGATGGGCGCGTGCTTCGAATGTCTCGTCGAGATCGACGGCGTGCCGAGCCGTCAGAGCTGCATGATTGAAGTGAAGCCCGGCATGCGCATCCGCTCGCAGGAAGGCGCGCGCGATCTGCCGCCTTTCGATTCCGACGATACCCACGCTACGCCGCTGGAGAATACGCATGGCCGCTGATTTCGCCTCCGAAGCCGTCGATGTGGTCGTGATCGGCGCGGGCCCTGCCGGCATGAGCGCCGCGACGCGCGCCGCACGCGCGGGCCTCAAGACCGTGCTGCTCGACGAGCAGGACGCCGTGGGCGGCCAGATTTATCGCGCGATCGGCCGTGCGGATACGCAACGCAAGCAGATTCTCGGTCCCGACTATGCGGCCGGTGCATCGATCGCCGATGCATTCGCAGCATCCGGCGCGCGTCACATCACGCACGCGACCGTGTGGCAGGTCACGCGCGAACGCGGCATCAACTATCTGAAGGACGGCAAGATCGGCAGTTTCGATGCGCAGCGCGTGATCCTCGCGAGTGGCGCGATGGAGCGCCCGTTCCCGATTCCCGGCTGGACGCTGCCCGGCGTATTGACGGCGGGCGCGGCGCAGATTCTGCTGAAAAGCGCGGGCGAAGTGCCCGCGTCCGCGCCGATCCTCGCGGGCTGCGGACCGCTGCTGTATCTGCTGGGCTGGCAATACGTGCGCGCCGGCGTGCCGATCCGCGCACTCGTCGACACCACGCGTCACGAAGACCGCTGGCGCGCCAAGCGTCACATGCTGTCCGCGTTGCGCGCATGGCCGTACCTCTCGAAGGGTCTGCAGCTGATGCGCACGCTGCGCGAAGCCGGCGTACCGATGTTCGAAGCCGCCGACGATCTGCGCGTCGAAGCGCGCATCGGCACCGATCATGTCGAGCGCGCGGCCGCGCTGAGTTTCACGACGCAGGGCAAGGCGCATCGGATCGAGGCGGACGTGATTCTGCTGCATCAGGGCGTGGTGCCGAATACGCAATTTACGCAGGCGCTGCGCGCGTCGCATCTCTGGGATGAGGCGCAACTCTGCTTTACGCCGAAGACCGATGCATGGGGCAAACTCGACGTGCCCGGCATTTTCGTCGCAGGCAATGGCGCGGGGATCGGCGGCGCGCAGGCGGCGGCCTTGCAGGGTACGCTCGCGGGACTCGGCGTCGCGGCGCAACTCGGCGCGATCGATACGGGCAAGCGCGATCTCGAAGCCATGCCGCATCGCCGCGAACTCGCGAACGTGATGCGCATTCGCCCGTTCCTCGACAGCTTGTATCGTCCGCGCGATATCAACCGCATTCCGGCCAACGAGACCATCGTGTGCCGCTGCGAGGAAGTGACGGCGGGCGAGTTGCGCAAGTTCGTCGAACTCGGTTGCGTCGGGCCGAATCAGGCGAAGTCGTTCGGACGCTGCGGCATGGGTCCGTGCCAGGGCCGCATGTGCGGGCTCACGGTGACGGAAGTGATCGCCGATGCGCGCCGCGTGTCGCCCGCCGATGTCGGCTATTACCGCATCCGCCCGCCGATCAAGCCGCTCACGCTCGGAGAACTCGCCGGTGAGTGACGCGAACGACATCATCGAAACCGATGTGCTCGTGGTGGGCGGCGGATTGCACGGCACGAGCAGCGCGTTTCATCTGGCCAAGCGCGGCGCGAAGGTCATCGTGCTCGAAGCCGATTACGTCGCGCGGCATTCGTCGGGCGTCAACGCGGGCGGCGTGCGCACGCTCGGCCGCCCGTTGCCGGAGATTCCGCTCGCGCTGATGTCGCGCGAAATCTGGCACAGCATGGGCGATCTGCTCGGCGAAGATACCGGCTTCGTTCCTTCCGGATAACTGAAGATTGCCGAAACGGAAGACGAACTTGAAACCTGCCGGCAGCGCGTCGCATTGCTGGAATCGCACGGCTTCACGCACGAAAAAGTGATCGATCGCGAAGCCGTGCTCGAACTCGAACCGGCGTTGGCCAAGCACGTGACGGGCGGCATCTGGGTCGAGCGCGATGGCTTCGCGTTGCCGTATCGCACGACGACGGCGTTTCGTCTCGGCGCGCAAAAACTCGGCGCGCGCTTTCTCGAAGGCACGCCCGTTCGACGCATCGAACAACGCGGCGCGCGATGGTTCGCCGTCACGCCGCGCGGCACCTTCAGCGCGGAAAAGCTGCTCGTGACGGTGGGCGCATGGTGGGGCGAACTGGCGAAGCAGGTCGGCGAACCGGTGCCCGTGCATCCCGAAGGGCTGATGCTGATGGTCACGCATCGCGTCGCGCCCTTCTGCCGCGCGACGCTCGGCGCGACCGGACGGCCGCTGTCGTTCAAGCAGTTCGACAACGGCACGGTTGTGATCGGCGGCAAGCTGATCGGCATCGCGGAGTTGACGAATCGTCATGGCGAAGTGGATTTCGTGCGGCTCGTGCGCAGCGCGCGCACCGTCACCGATCTGTTTCCGCATCTGAAGCATCTCGGCGTGAATCGCGCGTGGGCGGGCGTCGAAGCCTTCACCGAAGACGAACTGCCGGTAATTTCCGCGAGCCGCAAGGCATCGAATCTGTATTACTCGTTCGGCTATTGCGGCAGCGGCTTTCAGCTCGGGCCGGGCTGCGGCAAGCTCGTCTCCGAACTGATGATCGACGGCACGCCTTTGATTTCGCTCGACGCGTTTGCGATCGACCGCTTCGGGCGTCAGGCAATGGCTTCCGCCAAGGCCGCTTAAACCACCTTTTCAATGCGCCACGCGCGTGTCGTTCGACGCGCGCGATGGCCTTCCTTTCTCTGGAGAAATTCAATGAGCGATATCGTCCGCATCGAAACCAATCAGCGCATGAGTCGCGTCGTCAAGGCCGGCGGTCTCGTGTTCGTCGGCGGTCAGACGTCCGCCGATCATACGCCCGACATCAAGCTGCAAACCGCCAAGGTGCTCGAAAAAATCGACGGCTTTCTGGAAAAAGCCGGCATCGACAAGACGCGTCTGGTGTCCGCGCAAGTGTGGCTCGCGGATATCGCGCGCGACTTCGCCGGCATGAACGAAGTGTGGGACGCATGGGTGCCGCAAGGCTGCGCGCCCGCCCGTGCGACCGTGCAGGCGCAACTCGCATCGACGGATCTGCTGGTGGAAATCGCAGTCGTCGCGTTGACTTAAGCGTTTCAAGCGGCGCGTAGCAGAGGATTCAGCTCACAAACGGCAGCTTCCTCTCGCGCGCCTCCTTTAGCATCGACACGGTGATCTTGCGCACTTCCAGCTTGCTCTGCGTGATGTGCGCCTTGAGCAGCATCGCCGCTTCGCCGTACTTGCCGCGATCAATGAAATTCAGCATGGTCGAATGTTCGTCGTAAGTCGCGCTGGTGCGATGCGGCTTCAGAAAATCCAGCCGCCGCACGATGCGGATACGCTCCGTCACTTCGTTATTCACGCGCAGCATTTCCGCGTTGCCGGTGGCGCGCACGAGTCCGCGATGGAAGTTTTCGTCCATGCCGAACATCGTCGCCGGATCGCTTTCGCGCGCGTCCGGCTCGACACACCACACCGCTTTCAGCGCCTCGATCTCGGGATGCGGCGGCGCGCTGCCGCCGATCTTTTCGAGCGATGCCGTCTCCAGCACGATACGCAAATCGTATAGCTGATCCAGCTGATCGAAGTCGATATCCGACACTTTCCAGCCGCGCCGGAAGCCGACTTCGAGATAGTCGGCCCTGAACAATCCTCAAAGCCTTACGCGATAAGGCGTTACAGCCCAAACCATGTTGAGCGAATTGCAGGAAGCAGGCATATTAACGTTTGATTCCTGCATTTTTTGACGAGGTGCGGATGG
>NZ_LFJJ01000138.1 GCF_001189365.1 Candidatus Burkholderia verschuerenii
CATTCTTCATCCATGGCCTGATCGGCGCTTTGTCGTCAAGCACTCAAGGTAGGAGCCCGGTGCCTAAATTGGGCACGCCGGGATCTGTGCGGGGGGTGTTCAGTAATGGACATCCCTACCGCAATCCAGCTAGTACAGGGCGCTTTGACCGAAAGCGTATTGCAGCACCTCGCCGGGCGCATCGGCTGCGCGCCGGAATCGGCACAACGCGTCGTGTCGTTATGCGCGCCCGCACTCATCGGCTCGATGATGAACAAGGCGTCGTCGCTCGACGGCACGCGCAGTCTGTTCGCGTCGATCATGTCGCCCGGCACCAACGCGCATATCGCGGACGAACTGCCGCATTTCGTCGTTCAGGACGATGGCTTCAAGACGCTGATCGAAGCGGGCGAAACCGCCGACGGCGCGCTCGCGTCGCACGACAGCCTGACGCTGCTGTCGGAACGCATCGCCGAACATACGGGCGTCGCGGCGAGCGCCGCGCACCATTTCCGGCGTCGTCGGCGCGACGGTGCTCGGCGTGCTCAAGCGCTATTTCACGCAGCACAACAGCAATATCGGCCAGTTGCCGACGCTGCTCGGCCATCAGTTGCCGGTTGTGCGCGCCAACATGACGGATTCCTTCGCGAACGCGCTCGGTCTCGGTTCGGTCGGCTCGTTCCTGGCGGGCGTCGCATCGCGCCTGAAGGCGGTGTCGGCGCATCTCGAACATCCGGCGACGCAGCACGCCGCCGCATTCCCGCTGCAAGTGGAACCGCCGCCTTCGGTGGAACAGCATGTCGTCGCTGAAAAGAACGGCCGCAAGCCGTGGATGTGGGTGGCCGGCGCGGCCGCGCTCGCACTGTTCGCGGCGCTCGCGGCACGCGGCTGCTCGACCGAAAAGGCCGATCACGACGCCGCAGCGGACACGCAAGCCGACGCCGGCGCGTCCAACGCGAGTTCCGACGCCGCCGTCGCATCCGCTTCGGCCGTGACGCTGGCCGCTTCCGCGCCCGGTGCATCGGCGCCAGCGCTGTTGCCCGCCAACGACGCAGTGATGAACGTCAACGTCGATGCCTCCGGCGTGCCGACCATCAAGGCGACCGTCAGCACGGAACAGGAGCGTCAGCGCCTGATCGACGCGCTGTCGGCCAAGCTGGGCGCGGACAAGTTCCACGCCGATATTTCCGTCGATCCCGACACCAAGCCGGCCGGCTGGCTCGACAAGCTCGATCTGCTGATGCCGATCATGACGCAGCCGGGCGCGGAACTACGCGTGGCGGGCGATTCGATCGATCTGAGCGGCAGCGCGTCGGAGGCGAAGTTCGGCTGGCTGGATAAGCTGAGGTCGCTGTTCGGCAAGGGCTGGAAAATCGGTCTCGGCACCGCCGCAGCCGCCGATGCGAGCGCGACTGCGAGCGCGCCTGCTGAGGCCTCCGTGGCAGCGGCCGCGTCCGCGCCGGTCGTCGCCGGTGGCGAGTGCGATGCGGGCGTGATCGCGCGCAAGCTGAATCTGAAGCCGGTCAACTTCCGCTTCGGTTCGAACACGGCGCCGCAAGCCGCGCTGAATGAACTGGCGAAGACGGCGCAAGTGCTGAAGTCGTGCAGCACGGCCGCCACGCCGATCAAGCTGCAAATCGGCGGCTTCTCGGACAATACCGGCAGCAAGGCGGTGAATCTGGCCTTGTCGAAGCAGCGCGCGGAATCGGTCCGTTCGTTCATGGTCAAGCACGGCGTGCCCGCGAGCGCGTTGGTCGTGCGCGGTTTCGGCGATGCCAGCCCGATCGCGGACAACAAGACGCCGGCAGGCCGCATGGCGAATCGCCGCGTCGAGTTTTCGGCGGCGAACTGATCTCGCTATAAGTTCTGCGAGTTCTGCGCAGTAAAAAACGCGCCGGATCGCTTCACGCGGTCCGGCGCGTTTTGTTTATGTGCCGCAGACCGGCCGCGTCACGCCGGGCGCGCGCCGCCTTTCAATCGCGGAAAGCCATCGGCCATAAAGTCCTGATCGATATTCGCAGGCAACATTTCGCGCGCGACGTCGAGCCACGCGCGCGCCGCATGCGACAGATAACCGTTGCGCCGCCATCCCACGGCCATATCCCAGCGAATCTCCGGCGCGACGACGCGACGGCAGGTGAACGCATCGGCATCGAGCCGACGGCAGTAAGGCGCGGGCAGCAGCGCGATGCCGATTCCCGCCTGCACCATCGCCGCCATGAAGTCCCAGTGCCCGCTGCGTCCGACGATAGTCGGCGCGAAACCTGCCTCGCGGCACGCGCTCAGCACGACATCGTTGAGCACGAGACTTTCGCCGTAGAACACGAAGGGCTCGGACGCGAGATCGGTCAGCGGGACTTCGTTCGCGTCGTCCCAGCGCGAGCCTTTCGGCGCGACCAGCCACAGCAGCTGGCGGCTGACGGGCAGCACGTCGAACATGTCGGTATCGACCGGTTGCAGCACGCCGCCGAGTTCCAGTTCGCCGTCGATCAGCGCGGCTTCGATCGCCTTCGAGCCGCGTTCGAATAGTTTCAGCTCGATCTTCGGATAACGCTGGCGGAACGCGGCGATCGCGGGCGTGAAGAGCGCGCCGCCCATCGGCGGAATGCCGATCGTCAGCGCGCCGCGTCCGAAAGTGCCGAGATCGTTGAGTTCGGCTTCGAGCCGCGCGTGCGCCGCCAAAACCTCGATGCCGCGTTGATAGACGATCTGCCCGGTGTCGGTAAGCACCATCTGGCGCGCGTCGCGCAGCAGAAGCGGCGAACCGACTTCATCCTCCAGCGCCTTCACCATCTTGCTGATGGTCGGTTGCGTGACGAACATGTGCTCCGCCGCCGCCGTGAAGCTTTTCTGTTTCACGACTTCGACGAAATATCGCAGCGCGCGCAGTTCCATGATCCGGTCTCCCGCATTCCAATTCGGAATGCAACGAATAATGTTAAGTCATTTTTATTATGACAAGGCCGCCCATATACTCGAACTACAGGTTAACCCTTGGCTTGTTTCAAACCCCAGAGTGAGAGCCGCCATGTCCGCCGTCCTGCCGAACCCCACGCCTTTCGCCGGCCCGCGTGCCGCGTTGAGCCGTTTCGTGCGCGTCGCGAGTCAGAGCGTCGTGCTCGCCGCGATCTGGTTCGTCGCGGATTTCGTCGCGCGCAAGCTGGCGCTGCCGATTCCGGGCAGCGTCGTCGGGCTGGTCGCGTTGCTGGCGCTGCTGTTCTGCGGCGGCATCGCGCCGCGCTGGGTGAAGGCGGGCGCGGACTGGCTGCTGGCCGACATGCTGCTGTTTTTCATCACCGCTGCGGTGGCGGCGGTGCAGTACGGCGGCCTGTTCATGGAAGACGGCTGGCGTCTCGCACTGGTTGTTGTCGCCGAGACGCTGATGGTGATGGTCGCCGTCGCGTTCGCCGTAGATCGCGCGGCGCGTCTTGAACGCCGCATCGCGCTGCGTCGCGCGATGTCGCTGCGTCACGCGCGCGCCTGAGCCTGAGCCCGATTCCGAGCCGATCATGAGCCACTTCTACGCCTCTCTCTTCGAAGACGACGCCGCGCGCCTCATCGCCGCCGGTTGCTTCGTGCTGACCGTGGCGCTGTATTTCGCGGCGAAGCGTCTGTACGCGCGCTTCAAAAGTCCGTGGCTCACGCCGCTGCTCGCGGTGCCTGCGGTGCTCGCGGTCATCGTCGTGACGGCGCGCATTCCATATTCCGTCTATTTCGCCGACACGCACTGGCTCATGTGGCTGCTCGGCCCGGCGACGGTCGCGTTCGCGGTGCCGATCTACGAATATCGCGCACTGCTCAAGCGGCACTGGATTTCGCTGACGGTGGGCGTGACGGTTGGCATTCTCGTCGCGGTCGGCGGATCGCTCGCGCTGGCGAAGCTGCTGCATCTGTCGCCGGAATTGCAGCGCAGTCTCGCGACGCGTTCGGTTTCGACCCCGTTCGCGCTCGCCGTCTCCGACAAGATTCACGCGCCGAAGGACCTCACCGCGCTGTTCGTGATCGCGACGGGCGTCTGCGGCATGTTGTTCGGCGAGATCGTGCTGGCGCTCGTGCCGCTGCGCACGCAGCTGGCGCGCGAGCTCGGCAGCGAGGAAGGCGTCGTCGCGAGTCTGACGATGATGATCGCCGGCGTGGCGATGGTGCTGCTCGCGCCGGTGCTGGGCATGCTGCCGATATAGCGTGTTTCAGGGCTCGCGCCGATTTTTCGGATTGCTCCCGAATGGTTTCAGACACGTGACATGAGATAAAGCTGCATCGCTTACCGGTACCACTCTCATGCACACACTTCCTGCTCTCGGCGTTTCCGTCGTCGTTCCCTGTTTCAACGCCGCGAGGACGCTCGCGCGCGCTGGATAGCTGCCTCATCCAGTCGACGGTGATGGAGATCATCGTGGTCGACGATGGTTCGACGGACAGCACGCGCGATATCGCGAGGTTTTATGCGTTGAAGGACGCGCGCGTTCAAGTGCTGGAGCTCGACAAAAACGGTGGTCCGGCCCGGGCGCGCAATCAGGGCGCACAGCGCGCAAAGCACGCAATATTGGCCTTCCTTGACGCCGACGACGAGTATTTGCCCAACGCGCTGAACGAAGCCCTCGGTTATTTCTGGCATAGCCCGGAGCGGCCGGCGATTCGCCTGAATGTCGCATTTACCGGCTATCCCGCTGAGTGCGTCGAATTCCCGGGTTTCGCCGATGCGGAAGCGTCGATGGCCGAAAGTATCGCGAGCAGCCTCGTCATTCGCCGCGCCGTCTTCAACGCGATGGGCGGTTTCCCCGAAGACCACATCTTCCGTGAGCATGGGCATGAAGACTTTGCGCTGCAATCCGCATTAATGGCCATCTACGGTTACGATAAGCTTCTCGCGCATAAGCATGTTCGTCACCATTACCATGTGGATAGTCACGTGGCGCGGTTTTTCCGCAGTGCGGCTGGCACATCGAATACCTGGGACGGGATCCCGCCCTCTGTCCACACGACCATCGCCTGGTATCTGGACGACGTACGCGTTCGGTTGAGGGCAATCGAATCCGTCTCCCAATAGCCGCACCAGTCCTCCCCCGCCCCACCGCGCATTGCACCCGCGATGCGCGATTCCTTCCCGCTCCTGCCACGCTCTTTTGCTACAATCGCCATTCGTTTCCGAGGAGCGTTGCGACGGGCAATCTGAAAGCCGCCCGCCAGGCTCGGAGACATTCAATCCGGACGGTTCGAACGCGCTTTTAGTTATGAAAGGCGCTCGCTGAGCCACCGCATTCGAACGGCGCTCACGTCAACATTTCTAGTCTTTTTAGAAAAGGAGGGCGTGATGAACGCCGCAGTTCTCGATTCCAAGAATTCCAAGGATTACATCGTCGCCGACGTGTCGCTCGCCGCATGGGGCCGCAAGGAACTCGACATCGCCGAAACGGAAATGCCGGGTCTGATCCAGACGCGCGAAGAGTACAAGGCGCAACAGCCGCTGAAGGGCGCGCGCGTTGCCGGTTCCCTGCACATGACGATTCAAACGGGCGTGCTGATCGAGACGCTCACCGCACTCGGCGCGGACGTGCGCTGGGCATCGTGCAACATTTTCTCGACGCAGGATCACGCCGCCGCCGCCATCGCCATCGCCATCGCCGCGGGCGGCACGCCGGTGTTCGCGTTCAAGGGCGAATCGCTCGACGAATACTGGGAATTCTCGCACCGCATTTTCGAATGGCCGAACGGCGAATTCGCCAACATGATCCTCGACGACGGCGGCGACGCAACGCTGCTGCTGATCCTCGGCTCGAAGGCCGAAAAGGATCGCTCGGTCATCAGCAAGCCGACGAACGAGGAAGAAGTCGCGCTGTACAAGTCGATCGCGAAGCACCTCGACGCCGATCCGACGTGGTACTCCACGCGCCTGTCGCATATTCAGGGCGTGACGGAAGAAACGACCACGGGCGTGCATCGTCTGTATCAGATGGAAAAGGAAGGGCGTCTGCCGTTCCCGGCCATCAACGTGAATGATTCGGTCACGAAGTCGAAGTTCGACAACCTGTACGGCTGCCGTGAATCGCTGATCGACGGCATCAAGCGCGCGACCGACGTGATGATCGCGGGCAAAATCGCGGTCGTGGCCGGTTACGGCGACGTGGGCAAGGGCTGCGCGCAGTCGCTGCGCGGTCTGGGCGCAACCGTGTGGGTCACGGAAATCGATCCGATCTGCGCGCTGCAAGCCGCGATGGAAGGCTACCGCGTCGTGACGATGGAATACGCCGCGAGCCGCGCCGACATCTTCGTGACGGCGACGGGCAACTACCACGTCATCAACCACGATCACATGAAGGCGATGCGCAACAACGCGATCGTCTGCAACATCGGCCACTTCGATTCGGAAATCGATATTGCTTCCACGCGCCAATACACGTGGGACAACATCAAGCCGCAGGTCGATCACATCGTGTTCCCGGACGGCAAGAAGATCATCATTCTGGCCGAAGGCCGTCTGGTGAATCTCGGTTGCGCCACGGGCCATCCGTCGTTCGTGATGTCGAACTCGTTCACGAACCAGACGCTCGCGCAGATCGAACTGTTCACGCAAGGCGACAAGTACGAAAACAAGGTGTACGTGCTGCCGAAGCATCTGGACGAGAATGTCGCGCGTCTGCATCTGGGTCGTATCGGCGCGGAACTGACCGAACTGACGACGGAGCAGGCCGGTTACATCGGCGTCGACAAGAACGGTCCGTTCAAGCCGAACCACTACCGCTATTAATCACACGCGGCGGCCGTGACGCGCGCGGGCGCAGGGGCGCTCGCGCCGTCACACGCTTCAACCGGAGATTCATTCGATGACGTTGTTGCTGACATGGCTGCTCAACGCGCTCGCGCTTCTGATCATCACCTATCTGGTGCCGTCGATTCACATTCGCGGTTTCGGAACGGCATTGATCGTCGCGGTCGTGCTGGGGCTCATCAACGCGATCGTGCGTCCGGTGCTGATCATCTTCACCTTGCCGGTGACGATCCTCACGCTCGGGTTGTTCATTTTCGTGGTGAACGCGCTGTGCTTCTGGCTGTGCTCGTCGCTGCTGAAGGGTTTCGAAGTGTCGGGCTTCTGGTCCGCGTTCTTCGGCTCCATTCTCTACAGTATCGTGTCGTGGCTCTTGTCAGCGCTCGTGTTCGGGCAACGCGATTTCGGTTGAGCAGTTTGCTGCCGCCGCCGATCGATCACACATCATCATGAAACCGATCGAACTTTCATTCGAGTTTTTCCCGCCGAAGACGGCAGAAGGCGTGGAAAAGCTGCGCGCGTCACGCAAGGAACTGGCGAAGCTAACGCCTAAGTTCGTGTCCGTGACGTTCGGCGCGGGCGGCTCCACGCAGCAAGGCACGCTCGACACGGTGCTGGAAATGGCTTCGGAAGGATTCGAAGCCGCGCCGCATTTGTCGTGTATCGGCTCGTCGAAAGACAGTCTGCGCGCGATTCTTTCGCAGTACCGTGAGCATGGTATTCGCCATATCGTCGCGTTGCGCGGCGATTTGCCTTCGGGCATGGGCGAAGTCGGCGAGTTGCGCTATGCGTCGGAACTCGTGGCGTTCATTCGCCAGGAGCACGGCGACTGGTTCAATATCGAAGTGGCCGCGTATCCGGAGTTCCATCCGCAATCGAAGTCGCCGCGTGCAGACCTCGAAAACTTCGCGCGCAAGGTGAAGGCGGGCGCGAATTCGGCGATCACTCAGTACTTCTATAACGCGGACGCGTACTTCACGTTCGTCGGCGAAGCGAAGAAGCTCGGCGTCGATGTGCCGATCACGCCGGGCATCATGCCGATCACGAACTTCTCGCAACTGATGCGCTTCTCCGACATGTGCGGCGCGGAAGTGCCAAAATGGGTCGCGCGCCGGCTGGAAAGCTTCGGCGACGATCGCGAGTCGATCCGCGAATTCGGGCTCGATGTGGTGACGGGTCTGTGCCGCCGCCTTATCGATGGCGGCGCGCCGGGTCTGCACTTCTACACGTTGAACGGCGCGCAGGCGTCGAAGTCGATTTGCGAGCGGCTCGGGTTTAAAAGCGCCTGATTCCGTTTTAGAGTAAGTTCTCGTTTTGAGCCGCGCGATGTCGAATCGCGCGGCTTTTTCGCTTCTTGGACTAAACACGCGGATCGCGCGGGCGTCACACTATCACGTCTGCGCATAGTCAATAAAGAAAGCGAATTGAACGGCTCGGAGGCGGCGCGGCCACTGGGAAAAACGACCGTACACGTAAAATTTTTTCGTGCTACGGTAGCGCCCGAATTTGCTTGGTACCGTCCATCAGGCAGAGTCGCGCGGCAGAGTGACCGCGCCATGCGAAGTAATATCGCGCTACGCCGGATGAAAATCGGCATCGACCTGGAGGAAACATGAAGAAAACTGGCCTGTTGCGAGGCGCACGCGTGTCGGCGCTTCTGGGCGCCGTCGCCACGGCGGCGCTCGTCGCCACGTCGACCGCGCATGCGGCGATCCCGAAAAACGCTCGTCTACTGCTCGGAAGGCAGCCCCGCCGGTTTCGATCCGGTGCAATACACCACCGGCACCGATTTCACGGCGAACACGTTCACCGTGTACAACCGTCTGGTGGAATTCGAGCGCGGCGGCACCAAGGTCGAGCCGGGTCTCGCCGAAAAGTGGGACGTGTCGGCGGATGGCCTGACGTACACCTTCCATCTGCGTCATGGCGTCAAATTCCGGACCACGTCGTTCTTCAAGCCGTCGCGCGAATTCAACGCGGACGACGTCGTGTTCACCTTCGACCGCATGCTGAATCCGGAGAATCCGTTCCGCAAGGCGTACAACGTCGCGTTTCCGTACTTTACGGACATGGGCCTCGACAAACTGATCACCAAGGTCGAAAAGGTCGATCAGTACACGGTCAAGTTCACGCTGAAGGAAGTGAACGCGCCGTTCATCCAGAATCTGGCGATGGAATACGCGTCGATTCTCTCCAAGGAATACACCGACAAGCTGCTGAAGGACGGCAAGGCGGCGGATATCAACCAATATCCGGTCGGCACGGGCCCGTTCATTTTCAAGAGCTACACGAAGGACGCGACCATCCGCTTCGACGGCAATCCTGATTATTGGAAGCCGAACGCGGTGCAGATTTCGAAGCTGATCTTCTCGATCACGCCGGATGCCGCCGTGCGCGTGCAGAAGTTGAAGAGCAACGAATGCCAGGTGATGAGCTATCCGCGTCCGGGCGATATCGCGGCGCTGAAGGCGGCATCGAACATCGATACGCCGTCGCAGGCCGGTTTCAACGAAGGCTACGTCGCGTATAACGTGACGAAGAAGGGCCTCGACAACACCGACGTGCGCCGCGCGCTGGACATGGCGATCAACAAGAATGCGATCATCGATTCCGTCTATCAGGGCGCGGGTCAGGCCGCGACCGCACCGATGCCGCCGACCGAATGGTCCTATGACAAGTCACTGAAAAGTCTGGCGTACGATACGGCGAAGGCCAAGGCGCTGCTCGCGAAGGCCGGTTTCCCGAACGGCATGGAAATCACGCTGTGGGCGATGTCCGTGCAACGCGCCTACAACCCGAACGCGCGTCTGATGGCCGAAATGATTCAGGCCGACTGGGCGAAGATCGGTGTGAAGGCGAATATCGTCTCGTACGAGTGGGGCGAGTATCTGAAGCGCGCGCACGCGGGCGAGCACGCTGCGATGCTGATCGGCTGGACCGGCGACAACGGCGATCCCGACAACTGGCTCGGCACGCTGCTCGGTTGCGACGCGGTGAAGGGCAGCAACTTCTCGAAGTGGTGCTACAAGCCGTTCGACGATCTGGTCGTGAAGGGCCGCTCGACGACGGACGTCGCGCAACGCACGAAGTTCTACACCGACGCGCAGCAGATCTTCGCGCAGCAACTACCGTTCTCGCCGATCGCGCACTCGACGGTGTATCAGCCGGTCAGCAAGAAGGTGACGGGCATGAAGATCGAACCGCTCGGTTATGCGCGTTTTGACGGCGTCGGCCTGCAATAAGCTTTTGCTGCGGAACGCTTTTTGCACTAAACCATAACTATTCGAAAACGTCCGGCGTCGTGGGTCTGAACGATCCGCCCGCCGGACATGTTTTATCCCCCCACGAACGATACCCACAGGGCGATCATGTTCCGATTCGTTTTGCGACGCATAAGAATGATGATACCGACCTTCATCGGCATTACGATTCTCGCGTTCGCGCTCATTCATCTGATTCCCGGCGACCCCATCGAAGTGATGATGGGCGAACGCGGCGTGGACCCGGCGGCGCATGCCGCGGCCATGAAGCGCTTAGGGCTCGACGAGCCGCTTCCGCTTCAATATTTCCACTACGTGACGCACGCGCTCAAGGGCGATCTCGGCACGTCGATCATCACCAATACGAGCGTGATGGGCGAGTTCATGGCGCGCTTTCCCGCGACCGTCGAGCTGTCCATCTGCGCGATGATTTTCGCGCTCGTCGTCGGACTGCCGGCAGGCGTCGCGGCGGCGCTCAGGCGCGGCACGGTCGTCTATCACAGCGTGATGGGCACCGCGCTCACCGGCTATTCGATGCCGATCTTCTGGTGGGGCTTGATCCTCATCATGTTCTTTTCGGCGAAGCTGGGATGGACGCCGGTCTCGGGACGCATCGCGGTGGAATACGATATTCCGCACGTCACCGGCTTCATGCTGATCGACTCGCTGTTCTCGACCGATGAAGGCGCGTTCGTCTCGGCGGTATCGCATCTGATTCTGCCGACCATCGTGCTCGGCACGATTCCGCTCGCGGTCGTCGCGCGGATGACGCGTTCGTCGATGCTCGAAGTGCTGCGCGAGGACTACATCCGCACCGCGCGCGAAGGGTTTGTCGCCGTTGCGCGTGGTCGTCGTGCATGCGCTGCGCAATGCGCTGATTCCCGTCGTCACCGTGATCGGTCTGCAGGTCGGCACGCTGCTCGCGGGCGCGGTGCTGACCGAGACGCTGTTCTCGTGGCCGGGCCGTCGGCAAGTGGCTGATCGACGCCATTTCGCGACGCGATTATCCGGTCGTGCAAGGCGGCATTCTGATGATCGCGACGCTCGTGATCGTCGTGAATCTGGTCGTCGATCTGCTGTACGGCGTGTTGAATCCGCGCATTCGCCATACTCGCTGAGGTGACACGACAATATGGCTGATATTCAAAACAATCTCCCCCCACAAGCGATCACGCCGCCGCCATCCGGCCGCATGGTCGCGGCGCGCGAGTTCTGGGCGAACTTCTCGCGCAATCGCGGCGCGGTCGTCGCCGGTCTGATCGTGATCCTGCTGATTCTGGTCGCGATCTTCGCGCCGGTGATCACGCCGCATAGTCCGATCGAGCAATACCGCAGCTACGTGAAGATTCCGCCCGCGTGGCTCGACGGCGGCAATCGCATGTTCCTGCTCGGCACCGACGAAGCGGGCCGCGACATCCTTTCGCGTCTGATGTACGGCGCGCGGCTGTCGTTCTGGATCGGCTTCGTGTCTGTCGTGCTCGCGCTGATTCCGGGCGTCGTGCTCGGCTTGATGGCCGCGTTTTTCCACTGGCTCGATACGCCGATCATGCGTTTGATGGACGTGCTGCTCGCGTTGCCGTCGCTGCTGCTGGCGGTCGCAGTCGTGGCGATCATCGGGCCGGGTCTCGTCAATACGATGCTGGCGATCGCGATCGTCGCGCTGCCGGGTTATGTGCGGCTCGCGCGTGCATCGGCGCTCGGTGAGTTGCAGAAGGAATATGTGACGGCATCGCGCGTCGCGGGTGCGGGCACGATGCGGCTGATGTTTTCGCAAGTGCTGCCGAACTGCGCCGCGCCGCTGATCGTGCAGGCGACGCTCGGTTTCTCGTCCGCGATTCTCGATGCCGCCGCGCTCGGCTTCCTGGGCCTCGGCGTGCAACCGCCGGCGGCGGAGTGGGGCGCGATGCTCGCCTCGGCGCGCGATTACATCGAAAGCGCATGGTGGATCGTCACGATGCCCGGTCTGTCGATCCTGATTTCGGTGCTCGTCATCAACCTGATCGGCGACGGTCTGCGTGACGCACTCGATCCGAAACTTAAGCGGATGGGCTAAGCGATGAACGATCTACTCACAATCCGCAATTTGCAGGTCACGTTCGGCGGCACCCAGGCGGTCGATCGCATCGACCTCGCCGTGAAGCCGGGCGAAGTCGTCGGCGTGGTCGGCGAATCCGGCTCGGGCAAGAGCGTCACGATGATGGCGCTGATGGGTCTCATCGACGCGCCCGGCAAGGTCACGGCCGATCAGGTCACGTTCGATGGCCGCGATTTGCTGAAGGCATCGGCGCGCGAGCGTCGCAAGATCATCGGCAAGGGGCAAGGATATCGCGATGGTGTTTCAGGACGCGCTGACGAGCCTGAACCCGAGCTACACCGTCGGCTATCAGATCAAGGAAGTGCTGAAGCTACACGAAGGTTTGCGCGGCGATGCGCTTCACAAGCGCGCGCTCGAACTGCTCGATCAGGTCGGCATTCCCGACGCGAAGAACCGCATCAACGCGTTTCCGCATCAGATGTCGGGCGGCATGAATCAACGCGTGATGATCGCGATGGCCGTCGCGTGCAATCCGAAGCTCCTGATCGCCGACGAGCCGACCACCGCGCTCGACGTCACGATTCAGGCGCAGATCATGGAATTGCTCGTGAAGCTGCAGAAGGAGCGCGGCATGGCGCTCGTGCTGATTTCGCACGATCTCGCCGTGGTGTCGGAAGTGGCGCAGCGCGTCGCGGTGATGTACGCGGGCGAGATCATCGAGACGAATCATGTGCCGGCGATTTTCAGCGAGCCGCATCATCCGTACACGGAGGCGCTGCTGGTCGCGATTCCCGAGCACAACCGCGATACCGAACGTCTCGCCGCGTTGCCGGGCATGGTGTCGGGCAAGGACGATCGTCCGAGCGGATGTCTCTTTGCGCCGCGCTGCAAGTACGCCGTCGAAGATTGCTGGAAGGCGCGTCCGAAGCTCGCGCAACTCGATCCCGCCGATGACGCCGTGCGCGCGCGCTGCATCAAGCCGTTGAATATGGAAGTGGTGGCAGAAGGAGGCGCGCGATGAACGCAGTGCCGAAGGAAATCAGTTAGGACATCGTGCTCGCCGCCGACAACCTCGCGCGGCATTACAGCGTCAAGAAGAGCATGTTCGAGCAGGGCACGGTCAAGGCGCTCAACGGCGTCTCGTTCGAACTGAAACGCGGACGCACGCTCGCGGTCGTCGGCGAATCGGGATGCGGCAAGTCCACGCTCGCGCGACAACTGACGATGATCGAAGCGCCGACGTCGGGCCGCTTGCTGATCGAAGGCGAGGATGTGGCGGGCGCGAGCAAGGCGAAGATCGCGGAGTTGCGTCAGCGCGTGCAGATGGTGTTTCAGAACCCGTTCGCGTCGCTGAATCCGCGCAAGACGGTTGAGCAGACGCTGGGCGAGCCGCTTGCCATCAACACGTCGATGACGTCGACGCAGCGCGCCGAACGCATCGCGCAGATGATGCGCACCGTCGGCTTGCGGCCCGAGCATGCATCGCGTTATCCGCACATGTTTTCGGGCGGTCAGCGTCAGCGCGTGGCGATCGCGCGCGCGATGATTCTCGATCCGCAGATCGTCGTCGCCGATGAGCCCGTGTCCGCGCTCGATGTGTCGATTCAGGCGCAGATTCTCAATCTGTTCATGGATTTGCAGCAGCAGTTCGGCACGAGCTACGTGTTCATCTCGCACAACTTGTCGGTGGTCGAGCATATCGCCGATGACGTGATGGTGATGTACTTCGGCGGCGTGGCCGAGCTGGGCGACAAGAAGACCATCTACGCGAAGCCGCGTCATCCGTACACGCGCGCGCTGATGTCGGCGACGCCTGCGATCTTCGAAGCGGATCGGCGCATCAAGATCAAGCTGCAGGGCGAAATGCCGTCGCCGCTGAATCCGCCGTCGGGCTGCACGTTCCATCAGCGCTGCCCGTATGCGATCGAACGATGCCGTACCGAGGAGCCGAAGCTGCGCGTGGTCGATGGACGGCAGGTGTCGTGCCATCGCGCGGAAGAGGTCGGCGACGAGGAAGTCTGACCCAGACGACGCGCCGTGGTGGTGAAGCCGTATGCACGTCGCGTCGCACGAATGTTTTAAGATACCGGTCGTGCCGGAATCCTATGACAAGTCGCGCGTGCGACGCGCGGCGTTCGCCCAAGCGACAGCCTTCGTGCTGTCGCTCGTGCTGTTTACGGCCGGCATGGCCGAATCGCCGTCGAGTTTCGCGGTCATCGGCACGCGCACGCCGACCGGCGGCACGCCCCAACCCGCGGGCGATGCCGAGCCCGCCGCGCTGCCCGGCGCGAGTTCCGCCGCCACGCCGCAAGCACCCGACCGCACCAATGGCACGACGGCCAGCGGCCCGGTGCGCGTCGCGCCGCCGCGCATGCCGTTCTACGTGGCGACCAAGGGTGCGACGACCATCTATGTGCTCGGGACGCTGCATGTCGGTTTCGCGAGCGACTATCCGCAGGAACAACCGTTTCGCAAACCGATACTCGGCGCGCTCGATGCATCGCCGACGCTGGCGCTCGAAATCTCTCCCGACGAACTGCTCGTCTCACAGGACGATGTGAATCGTTACGGCATGTGCCGTAGCGAGTGTCTGATCGACTATCTGCCCAAGCCGATGTGGCAGCAGGTCGAAGCGCGCATGCGCAACAATCCGGAGGCGCTGAAGGAGTTGCGGCACACGCGTCCGTGGCTCGCGTCGATGCTGATCGAAACCTACGACACGCTGAAGGCGGGCTTCCAGAGCGAGTACGGGACGGAATCGCAATTGCAGAATGTGTATCTGCGCGTGCGGGGGAAGATCGTCGGACTCGAGACGCTGAACGAGCAGATTTCGACGTTCACGCGTCTGACGTCGGCGCAGCAGCGGGAGATGCTCGCGCAGGATCTGGCGCAGACGCCGGCGCAGAATATCGCCGACGTGAAGGAGCTGCATCGGTTGTGGCGGATCGGGGATGCGGATGCTTTGAAGGCTTGGGATGATGCTAAGACTTCCAAGCTGGCTAAATCGAAGGCGCTGGCCGTGCAGGTCGATAACCGCGTGGTCGATGAGCGTAATCGGCGGTTTGTGAATCGGATGGTGGCGATTGCGGCGCCGGATAAGCCGGTTTTTGTGGCTATCGGGGGGCTGCATCTTGGGGGGCCTAAGGGGGGTGTGGGGTTGTTGCTGGCTCTTATAAACATCTCCGGGCCGCCGAGACCGTACTAGATATCGTATTCCGT
>NZ_LFJJ01000139.1 GCF_001189365.1 Candidatus Burkholderia verschuerenii
CCCGGCGGAGGGGTCACTTTCTTTGCGGCGGCAAAGAAAGTAACCAAAGAAAGCCGCTGGCCGATCCTAAGCACCTTCTTGAGCGGCCGCGGCACAGGAATTTAGACTTGGCACAGCAGTAGCGAGTTTTCTTACGGAAGGATCGCGGACTGGTTCCCATGCGATCAGTCGTCTCTCGAATGACATGGTATCGGTCCCCTTCGGCTTACTCCGGCCTCGCTGCGCGGCCGGTTTAGGGCCGTTTGGGCCACCGGCAGGTGATTAGCGAAACGACCTCGAACGCGGCGCCGGCTTCTTCGTTATTCGGCCCTACCTCGATCAGTGCTCCAATGAACCCACACGCCCACACAACGTAAGGCTCGGCAGGGCAAAGGAACGCGGAGGCGGACAGATAACGCAAAGCAGAGGTTGGGCAAGGCCAAGCGAAGCAAGGGCGGCCAAGACTACGCAAAGCAGGAGCGGGTAAGGCAACGCAAGGTTTGGGCAGGGCCACGCAACGCAGGGATCGGGCAATGCAAGGCAACACAGGATTGGAATGCAAGGAGGCGCAGCCGAGATGTGGGGTGTACGTGCGTCACGCACGCGACGCGGCTGATCTTAAACGTTCGAGGTGGCTGAATTTCCGTCGAAGCGCGAACCGAGGTAGGGCCGAATAGCGAAGAAACCGATGCCGCATTCGAGATCGTTTCGGTGATTCCCTGCCGGTTGCCTAAACGGCCCTAAACCGGCCGCGGAGCGAGGCCGGAGTAAGCCGAAGGGGACCGATACCGTAATAGGCGAGAGAGAACGGATCGCATGGGAACCCGGCCGGGAACCACGGCATGAGGGCACTCGCTACTGCTGTGCCAAGTCTCTAGTTCTGTGCCGGGGCCGCCCAAGAAGGTGCTTAGGATCGGACAAGCGACTTTCTTTGGTCACTTTCTTTGCCGCCGCAAAGAAAGTGACCCCCCCGCCGGGAAGGCGGCTACTGCAAAAAAAAAAGCACGCCAACAGCACCACAACCAACCCGAGTTAAAAAATCCGCGCAACAACAACCAAAGCGTCAGCAACAAAAAAAAACAACCCGTAAATCCAAAACAAGGAGCCCTCGCAAAGTGAGTACTCTGAACATCAAGAAGGTCGCCGTCCTGGGCGCAGGCGTAATGGGCGCACAAATCGCCGCCCATCTGATCAACGCCCGCGTCCCTGTCATGCTCTTCGATCTTCCGGCGAAAGAAGGCCCGAAGAACGCCATCGCGCTGAAGGCGATAGAGAATCTGAAGAAGCTCTCGCCAGCGCCGCTAGGCATCAAGGAAGACGCGCAATACATCGAGCCGGCGAACTACGACGACGACATCGCGAAGCTGAAAGACTGCGATCTGGTCATCGAAGCCATCGCCGAACGGATGGACTGGAAGCACGATCTCTACAAAAAGGTCTCCCCGCACATCGCGCCGCAGGCGATCTTCGCGAGCAACACGTCGGGCCTGTCGATCACCGAACTCTCGAACGGTTTCTCCGATGAACTGAAAGCGCGTTTCTGCGGCGTGCACTTCTTCAATCCGCCGCGCTACATGCATCTGGTCGAGCTGATCCCGACCGCATCGACGAAACCGGACATCCTCGATCAACTCGAAACGTTCCTGACGAGCGTGATCGGGAAAGGCGTCGTGCGCGCGAAGGACACGCCGAACTTCATTGCGAATCGCGTCGGCGTGTTCTCGATTCTCGCCGTCATCGCCGAAGCGGAAAAATTCGGCCTGCGCTTCGATGAAGTCGACGATCTCACCGGCGCGCGCCTCGGCCGCGCGAAGTCCGCGACCTTCCGCACGGCGGATGTCGTCGGCCTCGACACGATGGCGCACGTCATCAAGACGATGCAGGACAACCTGCCCGACGATCCCTTCTTCTCCGTCTACAAGACGCCGCCCGTGCTGGACGCGCTGGTGAAGAACGGCGCGCTCGGCCAGAAGACCGGCGCGGGCTTCTATCGCAAGGATGGCCGTGCGATCAAGGTGCTCGATCCGAAGACGGCGCAATACGTCGACGGCGGCGCGAAGGCCGAGGAACTGATCGGCCGCATTCTGAAGCGTCCGCCCGCCGAGCGCTTCAAGCTGCTGCGCGAAACGGACAACAAGCAGGCGCAATTCCTGTGGGCGATCTTCCGCGATGTGTTCCATTACATTGCGGTGCATCTGGAATCGATCGCGGATAACGCGCGCGATGTCGATCTCGCCATCCGCTGGGGTTTCGGCTGGAACGAAGGTCCGTTCGAAAGCTGGCAAGCCGCCGGCTGGCAGCAGATCGCGAAGTGGGTGCAGGAAGATATCGACGCGGGGAAGGCGCTGTCCAGCGCACCGCTGCCCGCGTGGGTGCTCGACGGTCCCGTCGCGGAAAAGGGCGTGCATACGAACGAAGGATCGTGGTCGCCCGCCGAACGCCGCTTCGTGCCGCGCTCGACCTTGCCGGTCTACGCAAAGCAAGTGTTCCGCGCGCCGCTGATCGGTGAAACGGGCGCGGATCCGAAGACGTTCGGCAAGACGCTGTTCGAGACGGAACACGTTCGCGCGTGGCTCGACAGCGAGCAGAGCGACATCGTGATCGTCTCGTTCAAGTCGAAGATGAACACGATCGGCCCGGGCGTGCTCGACGGACTCGCGCAAGCGATCGATCTCGCCGAGAAGGACTATCGCGGCGTCGTGATCTGGCAGCCGACGTCGCTGAAACTCGGCGCGCCGGGCGGTCCGTTCTCGGCAGGCGCGAATCTCGAAGAAGCGATGCCCGCGTTCATGATGGGCGGCGCAAAGGGCATCGAGCCGTTCGTGAAGAAGTTCCAGGACACGATGCTGCGTTTGAAGCACGCGAACGTGCCGGTGGTGTCGGCGGTTTCGGGCATCGCGCTGGGCGGCGGCTGCGAATTGCTGCTGCATTCGACGAAGCGCGTCGCGCATGTCGAAAGCTATCTCGGTCTGGTCGAGATCGGCGTCGGTCTGGTGCCGGCGGGCGGCGGCTTGAAAGAAGCCGCGCTGCGTGCAGTTGAAGCCGCGAGCGCCGTGAACGCGACGAACGACCTGCTCAAGTTCCTGCAAAAGTCCTTCGAAAACGCGGCGATGGCGAAAGTCTCCGCGTCCGCCTTCGAAGCGCGCGCGATGGGTTATCTGAAGCCCTCCGACACGATCGTCTTCAACGTGCATGAACTGCTCGATATCGCGAAGAAGGAAGCGCGCGCGCTCGCCGACACCGGTTATCGCCCGCCGCTGCGCATGAAGGCGATTCCGGTCGCGGGCCGCTCGGCGATTTCGACGATCAAGGCGTCGCTCGTCAATATGCGCGATGGCCACTTCATCAGCGAGCACGATTATCTGATCGCGGGCCGTATCGCCGAAGCAATGTGCGGCGGCGAAGTCGAAGCGGGCAGTGTCGTTGACGAGGAATGGTTGCTGGCGCTGGAGCGTCGCGCGTTCGTCGACCTGCTCGGCACGCAGAAGACGCAGGAGCGGATCATGGGCATGTTGCAGACCGGCAAGCCGGTTCGTAACTAAGGCATGCGGAGAACGGATAAATGAGCAAACAACTTCAAGACGCATACATCATCGCCGCGAGCCGCACGCCGATCGGCCGAGCGCCGCGCGGCGTGTTCAAGAACACGCGCCCGGACGAACTGCTGGTCCACGCGATCAAGTCCGCCGTCGCGCAAGTGCCGGGACTCGACACGGGCGTGATCGAAGACGCCATCGTCGGCTGCGCGATTCCCGAAGCCGAGCAAGGGCTGAACGTCGCGCGCATCGGCGCGTTGCTCGCCGGTCTGCCGAACACGGTCGGCGGCGTGACGGTGAACCGCTTCTGCGCATCGGGCCTCACGGCACTGGCGATGGCGGCGGATCGCATCCGCGTCGGCGAAGCGGAAGCGATGATCGCGGGTGGCTGCGAATCCATGAGCATGGTGCCGATGATGGGCAACAAGCCGTCGCTGTCGCCGCATATCTTCAATCGCAACGAGGATGTCGGGATCGCGTACGGCATGGGTCTGACGGCGGAACGCGTGGCCGAGCGATGGAAGGTGAGCCGCGAGGCACAGGACGCGTTCGCGGTGGAATCGCATCGCCGCGCACTGGCCGCGCAGGCCGCAGGCGAATTCGCCGATGAAATCTGCGCCTACACGCTGAACGAACGCTTCCCGGATCTCGCCTCGGGCGAAGTGCGCGTGAACAGCCATGAAGTCGCGCTGGACGAAGGCCCGCGCGGCGGCACGACGATGGAAGCGCTCGCCAAACTGCGTCCCGTGTTCGCGAACAAGGGCTCGGTGACGGCCGGCAACAGTTCGCAGACATCGGACGGGGCGGGCGCGCTGATCGTCGTGTCGGAAAAGGTGCTCAAGCAGTTCAACCTGACGCCGCTCGCGCGCTTCGTGAGTTTCGCGGTGCGCGGCGTGCCGCCGGAGATCATGGGCATCGGGCCGAAGGAAGCGATTCCCGCCGCGCTGAAGGCCGCCGGTCTCAAGCAGGACGACATCGACTGGATCGAGCTGAACGAAGCGTTGGCGGCGCAATCGCTCGCGGTGATTCAGGATCTCGGGCTCGATACGTCGAAGGTCAACCCGCTCGGCGGCGCGATCGCGCTCGGCCATCCGCTCGGCGCGACCGGCGCGATGCGCGCGGCGACCGTCGTTCACGGTCTGCGCAGGCGTAATCTGAAATACGGCATGGTGACGATGTGCGTCGGCACCGGCATGGGCGCGGCGGGTATCATCGAACGTCTGTAAAAGCAGAGCGCCCGCGCGCGGATCGTGCGCGTGGGCGGCCCAACAAGGAGACAGCGAATGGATATTCTGATCGAGCGCGCCGACGGCGTATTGAGCATCGTGCTCAATCGTCCGGAGAAGAAGAACGCGATCACATCGGCGATGTATCAGGAAATGGCCGACGGTTTGTACGAAGCCGAGAAAGACGCCGCCGTGCGCGTGGTGCTGCTGCGCGCCAACGGCGGCAGTTTCAGCGCGGGCAACGATCTCGACGATTTTCTGAACCATCCGCTTTCCGGTCTGGATTCGCTGGTGTCGCAGTTCCTCAGGCGCATCAGCGTGTTTCCGAAGCCGATCGTCGCTGCCGTGCCGGGCATCGCGGTGGGCATCGGCACGACGATGCTTCTGCATTGCGACATCGTCTACGCAAGCGCGACCGCGAAGTTCTCGCTGCCGTTCGCGCAATTGGGCGTGTGTCCGGAAGCGGCCTCGAGCCTGTTGTTGCCGCAGATTGCCGGTTATCAGCGCGCGGCGGAAAAGCTGCTGCTCGGCGAGGCGTTCGACGTCAACGAAGCGATCGGCATGGGCTTCGTGAACGGCCAGATCGATGCCGCCGAACTCGACGCCTACGCGATGAGCAAGGCGCGCAAGCTCGCCGCGCTGCCGAGTTCGTCGCTGCGCGTGACGAAGTCGCTGATGAAAGCGGCATCGGCGAACGAAGTGGCATCGCGCATGGACGAGGAAGCCGGGCACTTCACGCACATGCTCAAGGCGCCCGAAGCCATGACGGCGTTCTTCGAGAAGCGCAAGCCGGATTTCACGAAGTTCGACTGATGGAGCGATATCGCATGCGTCTGACTCTCGTGGCGTTGTTGTGCGTCAGCGCGTCGACCTGGGCGGCCCAGCCGGATTGCTCGAACGCGCCCACGCAAACGGCGATGAACGAATGCGTCGGCAAGAGCCTGAAAGCGGCCGACCAGAAGCTCAACGAAACCTATCGGACGCTCGCCGCCAAAATCAGCAAGGACGGCGCCGAGCAGTTGAAGAAGACGCAGCGCGCGTGGCTCGCCTGGCGCGACGCGCAATGCGAATTCGACTCGATGGGTTCGCGCGACGGCAGCATCCACTCGATGATTCAGGCAATGTGCGTCGAAGACCTGACGAAGGCGCAGACCAAACGGCTCGATGCGCAAATGCATTGCCAGGAAGGCGATATTATCGGCTGCGGCGGTCAGTGACCGGCGCGTTTCACTCCACGTCGTACTCCACGAAGCTGTTCTCCCGCGCGAAGCTGACGAGCCGCAAGCCCGCCTGCTTCGCGATGGCGATGGCGAGCGAGGTCGGCGCGGAGATGGTCGCGATCATCGGAATGCCCAGACGCGCCGACTTGCGCACGAGTTCGTAACTCGCGCGGCTGGAGAGAAACACGAAGCCTTGCGTCGTGTCTTCGCGTTGCAGCACGAGATTGCCGATCAGCTTGTCCAGCGCATTGTGACGTCCCACGTCCTCGAACGCGTAACGCACTGCGCCGCTTTCGTCACACCACGCGGCGGCATGCAAGCCGCCCGTCAGTTTCGTGAGTGTCTGATGCGCGTGCAACTCGCGCGATGCGCGTTCGATCGCATCCGGCGCGAGCGTCGAAAGAAAGCCGGTATCCGGCACGCGCTCGGGCTGAAGATCCAGCAGATCGATACTTTCGATTCCGCACACGCCGCAGCCGGTGCGTCCGGCGAGCGCGCGACGCTTGTCCTTCAGGGCCATGAACGCCTGCTGCACGACTTGCAGATGCACTTCGGCATGCGGCAGCGCGATGCCGTCATCGCGGTAATACACCTCGATATCGTGGATATCGCTGCCGCGCTCGACGATGCCTTCGGTCAGCGAGAAACCCACCGCGAACGCTTCGAGATCGCGCGGCGTGCACATCATCACCGCGTGCGAGATGTCGTTGAAAACCAGCGCGACCGGCCATTCCTGCCCGACGTTATCCGTCGCGATCGACGTCTCTCCCTTACGATGTCTGCGCACCTGACGCTCGACATAACCGGGTTGATCGTCCGTTTCGAGAGGGTTCTCCATCTGTGCTCCTTACCGCTTTTTATCCGCAGGACTTCGGGTAAAGTCTGGGTATGTTGCTTGCTGTCACCCCATGCTGCATGTGCTCTCACGCATGCAGCAGCTCTTCGCCCAAGGGTTGGATCTGAATACAAAAACAAGATATCTACGATAACTTATGCGGCCGCCTCGCGCCGGCGCGCCGTCAATCCAACGAGGCTATCGCCATGGGACTTTACGACACCGCTCGTCTTTTCGGGTTCGAGGTCGAATCCTCGGACAATCTGCGCTTCATTCCGCTCGCGGTGCGTTTCAATCTCGACCGCTTCGGTCTGCGCATCTCGCTCGAACAATGGCAGATGCTGCCTTACGACGATCGCGTGCTGCTCGCGCGCTTTCCGATCGACGATGAAGCCGGTCTCGAAAAGAACTTCGATCTCGCGCTCGCCGAAATGCTCAAGACGTACGCGAACGCCGTGCCCGAACAAGTCGAACGCGACACCGATCCCGTCTGGGCGCACGCCGACGCCGTGCCCGAAACGGTGATTCGTCAAAGCAGTCTGTGCGGCGTGAGTTCGCCGAGTCTGTCGAAATGGGTGGAACTCGAACGCTTTCAGCGTTACGCCCTCGCCAAACTGTCGCGCAACACCGATAAAGCCAATCACGATTTTCTGCCCGCCATGCGCGAATTCGGCCTGACCGAATAACGAACGGCGCGGTCACCCGAGCGCACGCAAACGTTATGCGTGCGCTTTCCTCAGTTTATTTGTCGCTCGACCCCCGCTAACCCTAAAGCCCGCGCGCGCATTGCCGATATCGGCGATATCCAATGATCGTGGAGCGGACGCTCGTGCCATTCCACGCCTTCAGCGTGGACGCGTGCTTGCGATGACGCATCCGACGCGCATCCGCACGAGCCAAAGGGATCAGCCGTCGCATGACCCGTTTCAACACCGGGCATTTGCTCGTCAATATCGCCGTCGCGCTTGCCGCGCTCGGCAGTCAGGCGTTGGTCGCGTCGGGACAGTCGTTCGTGCCGCCGATACTCGCGCTGATCGCCGCCGGCATGTTGCTGCGCGGTTTCGTGCGCACCGAACGCACGCCGCGCGATGTTGCGGGCATCGCGGCGCGCCAGCCGAAAGCCGACGAACGGCTGCGCGGCATGTTCGAAGCGCATCCCGTGCCAATGTGGATCGTCGATCGCGAGAGCATGCGCTTCGTCGCGGTGAATCCGGCGGCCGTCGAGCATTACGGATATAGCGAGTCGGAATTCATGGCGATGACGCTCTCCGATCTGCACTTCGCCGACGACTTCGACAGCTTCGCCGCGCGGCTCGCGCGCAACGAACGACGCGGCTCGGCGGGCGTGTGGCGTTATCGCGGCAAGGATGGCGCGGCGATCAGCGCGGACGTGTCGCATCACGCGCTGACGCATGCGAATCGGCCGGGCATCTTCATGCTCGCCAACGACGTGACCGACCGCATCAACGCGGAAGCCGAAGCGCGCCGCTCGAACGAAATGCTCGAAGCGGTCATCGACAATATTCCGCAGCGCGTGTTCTGGAAGAATCGCGAGTCGCGTTATCTCGGCTGCAACAACGCCTTTTCGCGCGATGCCGGTCTCGCGTACAACGAGCAGGTCATCGGCCGGACCGATCACGATTTGCCGTGGCATGCGCTCGCTGGCGTCGTGCGCGCCGACGACGAAGAGGTGATGAGCACCACCGTGCCGAAGATGCATTACGAGCGCGATATCGTCATGGGCGACACGCTGCGCACGGTCGTCACCAGCAAGATGCCGCTGATGGACGGCGAAGGCCAGATCATCGGCGTGCTCGATTCGTATCACGACATCACCGACAACAAGCGCGCCGAACTCGCGCTGCGTCTGCAAAGCCGCGCGCTCGATGCCAGCGTGAACGCGATTCTGATCACCGGCGTCGTGAACGGCGCGAACATCATCGAGTATGCGAATCCGGCGTTCAGGCGCATTACCGGTTACGAACCGAGCGAAGTGATCGGGTGCGACTGCCGTTTCCTGCATGGCGACGACGGCGCGCAGGAAGGGCTGTCGTCGATCCGCCGCGCGCTTTCGTCGAATCTGGAGACGAGCGTCGTGGTGCGGAACTATCGCAAGGACGGCGCGCTGTTCTGGAATCAGCTGTTCGTCGCGCCTGTGCCGAACGCGCAGGGTTTGACCACGCATCACATCGGCATCGTCAACGACGTGACCGACCTGATGAACTATCAGGAGCAGCTCGAATATCAGGCGAACTACGACGGCCTCACGCGTCTGCCGAACCGCAATCTGCTGCGCGACCGCCTGCAGCACGCGATCGAAACCGCGCGCCGCCGCGAATCGCGGATCGCCGTCGTGTTCATGGACCTCGACGGTTTCAAGAACGTCAACGATAGCCTCGGACACAGCGTCGGCGATCGACTGCTCGCGGTGATCGCGGAACGGCTCGCGCGCTCGGCGCGCACCAGCGACACGGTCGCGCGTCACGGCGGCGACGAATTCGTGATCGTGCTGCCCGATCTCACCGACGAAGCCGGTCTGATCGCGTGGATGGAACGCACGCGCGCGGCCATCTCCGAACCGGTGATGATCGACGACACCGAGTTGTACGTCGGCTGCAGCATGGGCGCGAGCCTGTTCCTGCAGGACGGCGACGATGCCGAAACCATCATGAAGAAGGCCGATCTCGCGATGTATCGCGCGAAGGACATGGGCCGCAACAACTATCAGTTCTATCAGCCGGAGATGAACGCGACGGTCGGCGCGCGCATGAATCTCGAACGGCGTCTGCGGCGCGCGCTGCGCGACGGCGAATTCCTGCTGCACTATCAGCCGCAGGTCGATATGGCGTCGCGGCAGATTGTCGGTGTCGAGGCGCTGGTGCGCTGGCACGATCCGGAGCAGGGGCTGGTGTCGCCGGCGTCGTTCATTCCGGTCGCGGAGGAAAGCGGGTTGATCGGGCCGCTGTCGGAATGGGTGTTGCGCGAGGCGTGCCGTCAGAACAAGGCGTGGCAGGATGCGGGCTTGCCGGCGGCGCGCGTGTCGGTGAATCTTTCGGCGCGGCATTTTCAGCAGCGCGATATCGCGTCGCTCGTGACTTCCGTACTTGACGAAACCGGGCTCGAGCCGCGTTTCCTCGAACTCGAACTGACCGAAAGCGCGATCATGCGCAACGCGGAAGAAGCCGTGTCGATGCTGGAGGAACTGTCGTCGCTCGGCATCGGCATCGCGATCGACGACTTCGGCACCGGTTATTCGAGCCTGTCGTATCTGAAGCGCTTTCCGGTGCATCGGCTGAAGATCGACCGCTCGTTCGTCGCGGATATCGGTTCGTGCGACGACGACGAAACCATCACCTCGGCGATCATCGCGCTGGCGCACTCGCTCGAAATGCAGGTGATCGCGGAAGGCGTGGAAACGTCCGCGCAGCACGAATTCCTGCGCGAACGCGATTGCGACGAAATGCAGGGCTTCTACTTCTCGCGCCCGATGCCGCGCGACGCTATTCCGATGCTATTGCAACAAGGCGTGCTGCCGAACTGACGCGATTTCAGAGGCCCGGCTTCAGTCGATGGCCGGCAGCGCGCGCGGACGGCGGTCGTGATCGGTCGCGACGTAGGTGAGCGTCGCCTCCGTCACCTTGACGACTTCGTCCTGCAGGCGCATGCGCTGCGCCCACACTTCGACGGACACGGTGACTGACGTGTTGCCTGTCTTGGTGATATCCGCGTAGAAACTCAGCAGATCGCCGACGAACACCGGATGCTTGAAGAGAAACGAGTTGACCGCCACGGTCGCGACGCGGCCATTGGCGCGGCGGCTGGCCGGAATGGAGCCGGCGATATCCACCTGCGCCATGATCCATCCGCCGAACACGTCGCCGTGGACGTTGGCATCGGACGGCTGCGGGACGACGCGCAGCGCGACCGGCTTCTGGGGGAGACTGGATTCGTTGGGCATGGAAGCGTTCCGGTTCGCATCGCGGCAGCGGGGGAAGGCCGCGAGCGGGGCCTTGAACCTTCTGCGACAATGCTTATTTATGAGTCGTCCCGACAGCGCACCCGCGCGCGGGCATGCAGCAAATTGTACGGGAAAGCACGCGCCCGACGTGCGCCCTGATCGACGATAAAAACGTCCTCCCGAACGCCGCTCGCGCGGCGCGCCCCACGATAACGACATGCGCCGTTCCCCCACCCACGAGCCCGGCTTGCCCGCTCAGGGCTCACGCAACGACTGGCAGACAATCCGCTCGCTGCTGCCCTATCTCACCACGTACAAGTGGCGCGTCGCGTTCGCGCTGACGTGCCTGATCGGCGCGAAGGTCGCCAATCTGGGCGTGCCGATCGTGATGAAGCATATCGTCGACAGTTTGTCGTCGGTGCAGCATCTGACCGCGTTCGGCCGCGCGCACGATGCGCCGGGCGTCGTGCTGATCGGCGGCGTTGGCTTGCTGGTGGTCGCGTATGCGGGCGTGCGGCTGTCGACGTCGCTGTTCACCGAATTGCGCGAACTGCTGTTTTCGAAAGTGACGGAAAGCGCCGTGCGGCAACTCGCGCTGAAGGTGTTCCGGCATCTGCATTCGCTGTCGCTGCGGTTTCATCTGGAGCGGCAGACCGGCGGCATGTCGCGCGATATCGAACGCGGCACGCGCGGCATTCAGCAACTCGTGTCGTATTCGCTCTACAGCATTCTGCCGACGCTGGTCGAAGTCGGACTCGTGATGGCGTTCTTCGTGACGAAGTACGAGGCGTATTACGCGATCGTCACGGGCATCGCGCTGGTCACGTACATCGTGTTCACGGTGAAGGTGACGGAGTGGCGCACGCATTATCGCCGCACGATGAACGACCTCGATTCCAAGGCGAATTCGCGCGCGATCGACTCGCTGCTCAACTACGAGACGGTGAAGTACTTCGGCAACGAGGAATGGGAAGCGCGCCGTTACGACGAGAACTTGCAGCGATATCGCGCGGCCGCGATCAAGTCGCAGCGCTCGCTGTCGATGCTCAACTTCGGCCAGCAGACGATCATCGGCACGGGACTGGTGTTCATCCTGTGGCGCGCGACGCAGGGCGTGATGGCGGGACATCTCACGCTCGGCGATCTCGTGCTGATCAACACGTTCATGTTGCAGCTTTATATCCCGCTGAATTTTCTGGGCGTGGTGTATCGCGAACTGAAGCAGGCGCTGACCGACATGGACCGCATGTTCACGCTGCTCGGCGCGGGCCGCGAAGTGCCCGATGCGCCGAACGCGCAGCCGCTGGCGGTGAACGGCGGCGCGGTGCGTTTCGAGAACGTGGATTTCGCCTACGAACCGGCGCGGCAGATTCTGCACGGTGTGGACTTCACGATTCCCGCCGGCACCACGACGGCGGTCGTCGGGCATAGCGGCTCGGGCAAGTCGACGCTCGGGCGTCTGCTGTTCCGCTTCTACGATTTGCCTCGCGCGGGCGCGGGGCGCATCGCCATCGACGGGCAGGATATCCGCGACGTGACGCAGGATTCGCTGCGCGCGGCGATCGGCATCGTGCCGCAAGATACGGTGCTGTTCAACGATTCGATCTATTACAACATCGCCTACGGACGGCCGTCGGCGAGCCGCGAGGAAGTGATCGCGGCGGCGCAGGCGGCGCATATCCACGATTTCATCGAAGCGCTGCCGGCGGGTTACGACACGCCGGTCGGCGAGCGCGGGCTTAAGTTGTCAGGCGGCGAAAAACAGCGCGTGGCGATCGCGCGCACGCTGCTGAAGAATCCGCCGATCCTGATCTTCGACGAAGCGACGTCCGCGCTCGATTCGAAGTCCGAACGCGCCATCCAGCGCGAACTCGATTCGATCGCGCAGGACAGGACGACGCTGATCATCGCGCATCGGCTGTCGACGGTCGTGCACGCGGAGCAGATCATCGTGATGGATCACGGGCGCATCGTCGAGCGCGGGACGTTTGCGCAGTTGCTGGCGGCGGGTGGATTGTTCTCGCAGATGTGGGCGTTGCAGCAGCAGCGGGGCGGGGAAGCGGCGAGCGATGCGGCGCTCGATACCCTGACGCTGGGCCGCTAAGCGCACTCACTCCATCGCATGCGCGCCGCCCATCGCGACGCCATGCGCTTGCGTGGGCATTGCGGCCCAGCGCAGCCACTGTCCGCGCAGCATCAGCAATGCGCCGAACGCGCAGGTCGCCAGCACGCCGAAGGTGGCGAAGCCCATCTGATAACTGCCCGTGCTTTCCTTGGCGATGCCCATGATCACCGGCAGATAAAACCCACCGATCCCGCCCGCCGCGCCGACGATCCCCGATAGCAGCCCCGTCTTCCCCTTCCAGCGATGCGGCACGAGCTGAAACGTCGAGCCGTTGCCGAGTCCGAACGCGATATACAGACACACGAGGATCGCCAGCCCGCCTGCGACCGGCGGCATCCAGATGGCGAAAGCGAAATCGCCGGCGGCGATCACCGCGAGCAGCACGAGCAGCGAACGCACGCCCGTCACGCGATCCGCGACATAGCCGCCGAACGGCCGCACGATCGCGCCGATAAACGCCAGCAGCGACATGAACAGACCGGCTTCGAGCTTCGGCATCTGATAGAGCGAGGTCAGCAGCAGCGTCACATACGACGACATGCCGACGAACCCGCCGAACGTGATGCTGTAGATCAGCATGATGATCCACGTATCGCGCTCCCTGAGCACCGCGCGATATCGTCCCGGCAACACCGCGATGGCGATCAGCGCGCCGATCACCGGCAGCAGCAACACGCCCGCCTTGCCCGCGCCGAACACGCCGCCGTAAACCGCGAGCACCAGCACGACGAGACTCACGAGCGTCACGACGAAGCTCGACAACGCGCGCATCGTGCTGCCGGATTTCTCGCCCGCATCCGATGCCCACGCGTACAACGCGACGCCCGTGATCGCGAGCAGCGGCAGCGCGGCGGCGGTTGCGCGCTGCCAGCCGAAAGCATCGGCGAGATGGGGAAACAGGAAGCCGTCGAGCACCGCGCCGATGTTGCCCGCGGCGGCCAGCCCGAGCACCAGCCCTTGCACCTTCGGTGGATAGCTGCTGCCCGCCATCGGCAACGCGACGGCGAAACTCGCGCCGCCCATGCCGAGGAACACGCCGAGCACCAGCAGCAGCGGATACGACGGCACGCCGGTCATCATCGGCAGCACGACGGATGGAATCGCCGAGAGGATCACGCCCATCAGCGCGACGCGACGTCCGTCCGTCGACTGATAGAGATTGCCGAGCGTCACGCGCAGGATCGCCGCCGCCAGCACCGGCACCGCGACGAGAAATCCCTGCTGCGCGACAGTCATCGTCACATCGCGGCCGATGAACGCCGCGAGCGGCCCGTACAGCACCCAGACCGTGAAGCCGGTATCGAAATAAAGAAAGCAGGCGATCAGCGAGCGCCAGTTGCCGCTCTTGAGTGAGGCGATGAGTTGGGTCATGTCGGATTCCGGATGCGTGTCGACGCTGGTCCGACAATTTGCAAGCACTATGCCAATCGGCTGCTTCCGCGCGGCTCAAGCGCATGAGACAAGGCAAACGTTTTGTCCATCCATGTGCCGACGAAGCCGAGGCACCGCGCGCGTGCGGCTTGCCTGCGATTGGTGCGTCGCGCCTTAAAATGCCTCTTCCACCGCCACACGCTCGCCGACATGGAACTCAAATGGCTCGAAGACTTCGTTTCGCTCGCGGAAACGCGCAGCTTTAGCCGATCGGCTGAACTGAGGCACATCACGCAGCCCGCGTTCTCGCGACGCATTCAGGCGCTGGAAGCATGGCTCGGCACCGATCTCATCGACCGTTCCGTTTATCCGAGGCGGCTGACGAAAACCGGCGAAGTCTTCTACGAGCAAGCGCTCGCGATGCTTTCGCAGTTCCACGAAGCGCGCACGCTGTTGCGCGGGCAAAACGGCGTGCCGGCCGCGACGATCGAATTCGCCGTGCCGCACACCTTGTCGCTGACTTACTTTCCGCGCTAGCTCGAACATATCGAGGCACGGCTCGGACGTATTCGCACGCGTCTGCGCGCGCTGAATGTTCACGATGCCGTGCTGTCGCTCGTCGAAGGCGGCTGCGATCTCGTGATGGGTTATCACCATCCGAGCCATCCCGTCGCGCTCGATCCCGCGCGCTACGACATGCTGACTTTAGGCAGCGAACCGATCAGTCCTTTCTCGGCGGTGACGAAGGGCGGACGCGCGCGCTATACGCTGCCCGCGACCGCCGAAGCGCCGGTACCGTATCTCTCGTACACGCCGAATGCATATCTCGGGCGCATGACCGAAGTGATCATCGCGACATCGCCGGTGCGGCTGTATCTCGACAAGGTGTATGAAACCGACATGGCCGAAGGGCTGAAGGCGATGACGCTCGCCGGACACGGCGTCGCGTTCCTGCCGCACAGCGCCGTCGAGGATGCGGTGGAAGAGGGCAGGCTCATCCGGCTCGATCGCGGCACGCGCGGCACGCCCGCCGGTCAGTTCACGCTGACGATGGATATCCGACTCTATCGCGACAAACTCGCGTCGCAAGGCGAGGAGCCGCGTCAGGCCCTGATGCGCGAGCTTTGGGACGCAGTCGGTGAAGAATTGTTAAAGGCATCGCCGCAAACGCCCGCCAGCTAAGGCTTGCAGACGTTATGCACGAAACGCATAACGGGATAAAAAAGCGGCATTGGATTTGCAGTCGGCGTTTTTCGATAATGACGGCATTCCACACACCGCTGGAGCATCAATGTCTTCACCGAATTTCGACCATGCCATCCCCTCGTATTTTCACGCCGACGATCTCGGTCCGTGGGGCAACTATCTCAAGCAGGTCGATCGCGTCGCACCGTATCTCAGTTCGCTCTCCCGCTGGCTCGAAACCCTCAAGCGTCCCAAGCGCATTCTCGTCGTCGATTGCCCGATCGAGCTCGACAACGGCACCGTCGCGCATTTCGAAGGCTATCGCGTACAACACAACAACACAACACGTCGCGCGGTCCGGGCAAGGGCGGCGTGCGTTATCACCAGGATGTGACGCTCTCCGAAGTGATGGCGCTGTCTGCGTGGATGTCGGTGAAAAACGCCGCCGTGATCGTGCCGTACGGCGGCGCGAAAGGCGGTATCCGCGAAGCTCTCGCGCGGCGAACTCGAACGTCTGACGCGCCGTTATACGAGCGAGATCGGCATCATCATCTGGCCGAATACGGACATTCCCGCGCCGGACGTGAACACCAACGAACAGATCATGGCGTGGATGATGGACACCTACTCCATGAACCAGGGCCAGACGGTGACCGGCGTCGTGACCGGCAAGCCGATCGCGCTGGGCGGTTCGCTCGGCCGCAAGGAAGCGACGGGGCGCGGCGTGTTCGTGGTCGGCACGGAAGCGGCGCGGCGCATCGGCATGGAGATCGAAGGCGCGCGGATCGCGGTGCAGGGCTTCGGCAACGTGGGCGGTATCGCGGCGAAGCTGTTCCAGGAAGCGGGCGCGCGCGTGATCGCCGTGCAGGATCACACCGGCTCGCTGCATAACTCGAAGGGCATCGATACGGTCGCGCTGCTCGATCACGTCGCGAAGACGGGCGGCGTCGGCGGTTTCGCGGGCGCGGACCCGGTGCAGGGCGACGAGTTCTGGATGATCGAAAGCGACATCCTGATTCCGGCCGCGCTGGAAAACCAGATCACCGAGAAGAACGCGGGGAAGATTCGCACGAAGATCGTCGTCGAAGGCGCGAACGGCCCGACCACCACGGCGGCCGACGACATTCTCACCGACAAAGGCGTGCTCGTGATTCCGGACGTCATTGCCAACGCGGGCGGCGTCACGGTGTCGTACTTCGAATGGGTGCAGGACTTCTCCAGCTTCTTCTGGACCGAAGACGAGATCAACCAGCGTCTGGAGCGCGTGATGCGCGAAGCGTTCGCGGGCGTGTGGCAGGTGGCGAGCGAACAACAGGTGTCGTGCGGACGGCGGCGTTTATCGTCGCGTGCTCGCGGAGCCTGATGGCGCGCGAAATGCGCGGCCTGTACCCCTGATCGGCGATGCGACGGCCCAACCGTTGCAACCGGAGCGGGACGCGCGGCGTGCGGGAGGCGCGCCGCGTTGAGATTCTTTGAGGTTCGCGGGCGACATTCTTCGGGATGTCGCCCGCATTTGCATGAAAAATCAATTAACATGCGGCCGTTCGGCAGGCTCGTGGAAATTTGTTAGAAGGTTGCACCTATACGTCTCGAAAATAAGACGAAGTGTGGTTAACAATCATTCTTTCAGAATAATTACCCTGCTAAACTTGCCCGGCTTTTCGCCATAGGAGATCGACCAGATGAAGGTTAAAAAAGCTGCGCTGCTGCTCGCCGCGCTCGGAATGTTTGCAACGGGTGCTTACGCTCAGGACGCGGGCACGCTGAAGAAAATCAAGGACACGGGCGTTATTTCGCTGGGTCACCGCGAATCGTCGATTCCGTTTTCTTACTATGACGACAAGCAGAATGTCGTCGGCTACTCGCACGAGTTCTCGCTGAAGGTCGTCGAGGCCGTGAAGCAGAAGCTGAATATGCCGAACGTGAAGGTCAAGCTCACGCCGGTGACGTCGCAAAACCGTATTCCGCTGGTGCAGAACGGCACGGTCGACCTCGAATGCGGTTCGACGACCAACAACGCCGAGCGTCAGCAGCAAGTCGCCTTCTCGAACACGATCTTCGTGATCGGCACGCGTCTCATGACCAAGAAGGATTCGGGCGTTAAGGACTGGGCCGACCTGAAGCGCAAGACCGTCGTGACGACCGCCGGCACGACCTCGGAACGCCTGCTTCGCAAGATGAATCAGGAAAAGAACATGGGCATGAACATCACCAGCGCGAAGGACCACGGCGAGTCGTTCCTGACGCTGTCGACCGGCCGCGCGGTCGCGTTCATGATGGACGACGCATTGCTCGCCGGCGAGCGCGCGAAGTCGAACAACCCGGGCGATTTCGTGATCGTCGGCGCGCCGCAATCGCATGAAGCGTACGGCTGCATGATGCGCAAGAACGACCCCGAGTTCAAGAAAGTGGTGGACGACGCCATCGCCAAGGTCGAGACCTCCGGCGAAGCCGATGCGATCTACAAGAAGTGGTTCGAAAGCCCGATTCCTCCGAAGGGCCTGAACCTCAACTTCCCGGAAAGTGACGACATCAAGGCTCTCTACAAGAGCCCGAATGACAAGGCAATCGACTAACCGGTTCGCGCATCGAACGAACGAAACGGAAGGAGCTTGCTTCTTCCGTTTCTTTTCGGAGTGAGTCCATGTCTTACAACTGGAACTGGGGCATTCTGCTCAGCCCCGTTTCGACCGGCGAACCGACGACGTATCTCGGCTGGCTGATCTCCGGCTTCTGGGTGACCATCACGGTCTCGCTTGCCGCCTGGGTGATCGCGCTGATTACCGGCTCCCTGTTCGGCATCCTGCGCACGGTCCCGAATCGCTTTCTGGCGGGCATCGGCACCGTCTATGTCGCGATCTTCCGCAATATTCCGCTGATCGTGCAGTTCTTCGTCTGGTATCTCGTGATACCGGAGTTGCTGCCCGTGTCGATGGGCAACTGGTTCAAGCAATTGCCGCCGACCGCGCAGTTCTATTCGTCATCGATCATCTGTCTCGGGCTGTTCACCGGCGCGCGCGTGTGCGAACAGGTGCGCTCGGGCATCAACGCGCTGCCGCGCGGACAGCGCAACGCGGGCCTCGCGATGGGCTTCACCGAATGGCAGACGTACCGCTACGTGCTGATGCCGGTCGCGTACCGCATCATCGTGCCGCCGCTCACGTCGGAATTCCTCAACGTGTTCAAGAACTCGGCGGTCGCCTCGACCATCGGTCTGCTCGATTTGTCGGCGCAGGCGCGCCAGCTCGTCGACTACACGGCGCAGACGTACGAATCGTTCATCGCGGTGACCATCGCTTACATGCTTATCAACCTCATCGTGATGCAGTTGATGCGCTGGCTCGAAGCGAAGACGCGCCTGCCTGGCTACATCGGAGGCAAGTAAATGCATCATTTCAACTGGAGCGGTATTCCAGGCGCGCTGCCGACGCTGTGGACCGGCGCCATCATCACGCTGCAGATCACGGTGCTGGCGATCGTCATCGGTATCGTGTGGGGCACGGTGCTCGCGCTGTTCCGTCTGTCGGGCATCAAGCCGCTGCAATGGTTCGCCAGCCTCTACGTGACGGTGTTCCGCTCGATCCCGCTCGTCATGGTCCTGCTGTGGTTCTTCCTGATCGTACCGCAGCTGTTGCAGAACGTGCTCGGCTTGTCGGCGGACATCGACATTCGCCTCGCTTCCGCGATGGTCGCGTTCTCGCTTTTCGAAGCCGCGTACTATTCGGAAATCATCCGCGCGGGCATTCAGGCGGTCTCGCGCGGTCAGGTGAACGCGGCGTTCGCGCTCGGCATGACCTACGGCCAGGCGATGAAACTCGTCGTGCTGCCGCAGGCGTTCCGCGCGATGGTGCCGCTGCTGCTCACGCAGGCGATCGTGTTGTTTCAGGACACGTCGCTCGTCTACGTCATCAGTCTCGCGGACTTCTTCCGCACGGCGACGAACATCGGCGACCGCGACGGCACGACCGTCGAAATGGTCCTGTTCGCGGGTGCGTGTTACTTCGTGGTCTGCGTGGTGGCGTCGGCACTGGTCAAAAGTCTTCAGAAAAAGGTCGCAAGATGATCTCTATCAAAAACGTTTCGAAGTGGTACGGGCAGTTCCAGGTGCTGACGGACTGCACGACCGAAGTGAAGAAGGGCGAGGTCGTCGTGGTGTGCGGCCCGTCGGGTTCGGGCAAGTCGACGCTGATCAAGACGGTCAACGGCCTCGAGCCGTTCCAGAAGGGTGGAATCTCGATCAACGGCCAGTCGCTGACGGACAAGAAGACCAATCTGTCGAAGCTGCGCTCGAAGGTCGGCATGGTGTTCCAGCACTTCGAACTGTTCCCGCATCTGTCGATCACGCAGAACCTGACGCTCGCGCAAGTGAAGGTGCTCGGCCGCTCGAACGACGAAGCGACGCAGAAGGGCCTGAAGCTGCTCGATCGCGTCGGCCTGCGCGCGCACGCCGACAAGTTTCCGGGCCAGTTGTCGGGCGGTCAGCAGCAGCGCGTGGCGATCGCGCGCGCGTTGTCGATGGACCCGATCGCGATGCTGTTCGACGAACCGACCTCCGCGCTCGATCCGGAAATGATCAACGAAGTGCTCGACGTGATGGTCGAACTCGCGCAGGAAGGCATGACCATGATGTGCGTGACGCACGAAATGGGCTTCGCGAAGAAGGTGGCGAATCGCGTGATCTTCATGGATCGCGGGATCATCGTCGAGGATGACCAGAAGGAAGCGTTCTTTGCCAATCCGAAGTCGGATCGCGCGAAGGACTTTCTGGCGAAGATTCTGCACTGAGTTCGACGTAGAACCGGCAGGATCGAAACGGCCGCTCCGTTACTGGAGCGGCCGTTTTGTTTGGTACGCGCTCGCCGACTCCGGCGCGTTGCTCCACGGAGTGTAAGTGTCCCGGTGATGGAGAGTTTTCCTAAATAGCCGGGAATGATCGTCAAAAAAGGAGTTCTTGGCTTTTCGCGCGCCATCGTTGCCTACAATCTTTGATCGAAGAAGAATGTGTCAAACCACGCAAATTTCGAATAAAGATCGTTGATCAATGTACAAGAGCTCTGGTGTCCGCGTATTCCAATTTTTTGTCGGCCTTCTGATCGCGCTGTTCTCGACAGCCAGTCACGCCGGAGGATGCACTTACTCATACTTCGGCGGACCTCAGACCATCTCGCTGACGCTGCCGGCGAATTTCGTCGTGCCGCGCGACTTGCGCGTGGGCTCGACGATCCTCACGATCAAGGGGCCGCAGTGGAATACGAGCATGATTCTCGGCAATTGCAGCACAGCCGGCACGATTTACGTCGATCTCGTCACGCAGCCTCACGCGAATCTCGGCAGCAATATCTACGCGACGAACGTGCCGGGCGTGGGCGTCAAGGCATTGAGTAATGGCGGAAGCGCGGCACCGGTGTCGGGTTCGTACGGCGTCGTCACGCAGGGCAACGTGTACGCCGCGAACAATCCTGCAAGCCAGCTCGTCTTCGTCAAGACCGGAGCGATCACGCCGGGCGTAATCACTTCCGCCGACGTACCCACCATCAGGAATTCGCTCGACCGCAACTTCACGATCTTCACGACGTCGATATCGGGCAACATGACCGTGACCAGCGGCACATGCACGACGCCCGACGTGAGCGTCCCGATGGGCACGTATCTGACGACGGAACTGAAGGGACTCAACACGACGACCACGGCAGTGAACTTCAATGTCGCGCTTAAGGCTTGTCCGGCGGGCATGAACAGCATCGCGTACCGGATCGATCCGGTCACGACGGTCATCAACAGTGCGAATTCGGTGGTTGCGCTGAACGCTGCATCGACCGCGACGGGCGTCGGCGTGCAGTTGCTCGATTCGAGCGGTGCGGTGTTCCCGTTGAGCACGCAGAAGACCTTCAGCGGCTACAACTCGGCCACGGGCGGCGACTACGCGTTGGCCTTCAAGGCGCGCTATTACCAGACCGCCGCGACGCTGACACCCGGTACGGCCAATACGTCGATGACGGTGTCGATGGTGTATCAGTAACGGCTTACTCGATTCCCAGTTCCGTCTCGACTGCCGCCGTCGTCCGAATCTCTTCGATCTTCAACGCCGAGCTGACGCATGCCTTTTGCAGCGGTTCGGCAGCCTTCTTCGCGACTTCCTCCGGCACCGGAATATTCAGCGTGCGGATCAGCGCGCCGCACTGGAACATGGCGAGATCGCCGGGCGAGAAGCGCGTCCAGGTTTCGTTGTCGGTGAGCGGCGAGGTGGCGATCACGGCGACGCGGTCTTCCGGCGTCGTGTATTTGGCGAAGTCGATCGACATGTCCGCGTCGATCAGATGCGCCGTCGAGAACGGCCAGCTACGGACCAGATAGTACAGATGCGTCGAGCAGTGCGAAAACAGCGCCTGCCCGTTCGACATCAGGAAGTTGAAGACGCCGAATTGCGTGATCTCGCGCGTGAGTTCGCCGAGCGCTTCGAACAACTCTTCCAGCGGTGGCTGCGAGCACGGAAATGCCTTGCGCAAACCCTGCAGCAGCGCGCAGAACGCAAGTTCGCTGTCGGTCGTGCCGACCGGCTGATACACGCCGTTCAACGCGGGCGCGTGGCCTTTCAGATCGCCGTTGTGCGCGAAAATCCAGTGCCGTCCCCACAACTCGCGCATGAACGGATGGCAGTTTTCGAGCAGGATATGCCCCTGCGTCGCCTTGCGGATATGCGCGATGGTGTTCTTCGACTTGATCGGATAGCGCTTGACCATCTCCGCGAGCGGCGAACTGGCCGACGACTGATGATCGATGAACAGCCGGCAGGCCTTGTCCTCGAAGAACGCGATGCCCCAGCCGTCCGCGTGATGGTCCGTGACACCCCCGCGCGCCGCGAACCCGGTGAACGAAAACGTCACGTCGGTGGGTTCAGCGCAGTTCATTCCGAGGAGTTGGCACATGATGCGGGCAGTTTTGGCTTCGGGCCGGGTTGTTACAATACGTCCTACAAGGATATCACCGAGGCAAAATCGAACAGCGTCGCAAGATTGCAGGCGTTGTCAATTTTTAACGGCGATTTTTGCCAATACCTGAGAGGCGTATTGCGCGATGCCGTGTTTTCGCGCATCGGGCTTGCAGAACGCCTTCGACATTCCAACGCTTTCCAACGTCCGCCCACATCCGCCATGTCCGCATCCTCCACCACGCTCACGCTCGCGCGCCCCGACGACTGGCATCTGCACGTCCGCGACGGCGCGACGCTCGCCGCCGTCCTGCCGCACACGGCGCGCCAGTTCGGCCGCGCCATCATCATGCCGAACCTGAAGCCGCCGGTGACGACGACCGAGCTGGCATCGGCGTATCGCGATCGCATTCTCGCGGCGTTGCCCGCGGGCGCGCGCTTCGAACCGCTGATGACGCTCTATCTCACCGACAACACGCCGCCCGACGAAATCCGCCACGCCAAGGCGAGCGGCTTCGTGCATGGCGTGAAGCTGTATCCGGCGGGCGCGACGACCAATTCCGACGCGGGCGTGACCGATCTCGGCAAGTGCGCGAAGACGCTCGAAGCGATGCAGGAAGTCGGCATGCCGCTGTTGATCCACGGCGAAGTGACGGATGGCGATATCGACGTGTTCGATCGCGAGAAGGTCTTTATCGACCGCGTGATGACGCCGCTGCGCCGCGATTTTCCGGCGCTGAAGGTGGTGTTCGAGCACATTACGACGAAGGATGCCGCCGATTACGTCCGCGACGCGGAGGGACCGATCGGTGCGACCATCACCGCGCATCACCTGCTGTTCAACCGCAACGCGATGCTGGTCGGCGGAATCCGGCCGCATTATTACTGCTTGCCGATCATCAAGCGTGAGACGCATCGGCAGGCGCTGGTCGAGGCGGCGACCTCGGGCAACGCGCGCTTTTTCCTCGGCACGGACAGCGCGCCGCATCCGAAGGGGCAGAAGGAGCACGCGTGTGGCTGCGCGGGCTGCTACACGGCGCTGCATGCGCTGGAGTTGTACGCCGAAGCGTTCGATAAAGCCGGCGCGCTCGACAAATTCGAAGGTTTCGCGAGCTTCCACGGCGCGGATTTCTACGGCTTGCCGCGCGCAACCGACACGGTGACGCTGGAACGCGCGTCGTGGACCTTGCCCGCCGAACTCAGCGCCGGCGATGCGCAGATCGTGCCGCTGCGTGGCGGCGAAGCAATCGGCTGGCGCTTCGTCGACTGAGTGCGCGCCGCGTTTCGTGCCCCAAATGGCGGACGTGATTCCTGCTAACGCATGCTCGCCGTTCGCCGCGATCGACTGGTCGCGGCCGTGGAACGCGCCGCTGGCTGAACGCGGCGCGCGTTGGCAATCGGCGGCTCTGGCCGGTTACGCCGCCTATCTCGACGCGCTGAACGCCGACGCCCGCGCCGCCGCGCTGGTCAGCGGGCGCGGCAAGCCGCTCGGTTTCATCGCGCAGGACGATTTGCCCGAAGGCGCGTCCTACGAAGCTCATATCGCGCAAACCGGCTGCGTGCCGACGCGCCACAATCTCCACGATTTCTTCAACGGCCTGATGTGGTTCGCGCAGCCGCGCATCAAGGCGGCGCTCAACACGCGTCAGGCCATGCAGATCGATGCGCTCGGCATCGGCCCGACGCGCGGCGGCGTGCGCGACGCGCTCACGCTCTTCGATGAAAACGCGGTGCTGTTCGCCTGCGCCGATCGCGCGCTCGCCGATGCCTTGCGCCGCTTCGACTGGCGCACGCTCTTCGTCACGGAGCGCGCCGGGTGGGGCACGCGCTGCGAGGCGCGGATCTTCGGCCATGCGCTGCTGGAAAAACTGGTCGCGCCGTACAAGGCGTGCACGGGCCACGCGTGGATCGTCGAGGTTCCGGACAGTTACTTTTCCGTCGACGACACCGCCCGCCGCGCGATGCTCGACGCGCTGGTCGCCGAACGTCTGCTGAGCGAGCCGCTCGACAGCCGCGCGTTCTCGCCGCTGCCGGTGCTCGGCGTGCCGGGCTGGTGGGACGCGAACGCATCGGCCGATTTTTACGACGACACGAGCGTTTTCCGTCCCGGCCGCCGGATCCGCTGACGGCTCGAGTGATAAAATCGCATCCGCAAAGCAGGCCAGGCAATCGCGGCCTCGACGATTTCGATCGAAGAGGGCGAGGAAAGTCCGGACTCCACAGGGCAGGGTGATGGCTAACGGCCATCCGTGGCGACACGCGGAACAGGGCAACAGAAAGCAAACCGCCGATGGCCCGTCGCAAGACGGGATCAGGTAAGGGTGAAACGGTGCGGTAAGAGCGCACCGCGGACGTCGCGAGACGCTCCGGCACGGTAACCTCCACCCGGAGCAATTCCAAATAGGCAGGCATCCTCGCGATGCAGGACGGTGCCCCCGTTCGTCTGCGGGTAGGAAGCTCGAGCGCGTCAGCAATGGCGCGCCTAGAGGAATGATTGCCACGCGCGGCGCTTTCGGGCGGCGCGTGCACAGAATCCGGCTTATCGGCCTGCTTTGTCACCATCCAAAAAGAAAGAGCCGGCGTCTCGCGACGTCGGCTCTTTTGCTTTTTCGGCGATGCAATCGCGCGGACTCAGATTTCCACGATATCGAACGAGTGCGTCAATTCGGCCGTCTTCGCCAGCATGATCGACGCCGAGCAGTACTTGTCGTGCGACAGGTTGATCGCGCGCTCGACCGTTGCCGGATTCAGATTTTTGCCCGTGACAGTGAAGTGAAAATGGATCTTCGTGAACACCTTCGGGTCTTCGCTCGCGCGATCGGCCTTCAGCGTCACCGAACAATCGGCGATTTCCTGACGGCTCTTCTTCAGGATCATCACGACATCGTAGGCGGTGCAGCCGCCGGTGCCGAGCAGAACCATTTCCATCGGACGCGGCGCGAGATTGCGGCCGCCGCCTTCGGGCGCGCCATCCATATTGACGAGGTGACCGCTGCCGGTTTCGGCTGCGAACGCCATGCCGCCCGGTCCCATCCAGCTAACTTTGCATTCCATGTGACGCTCCAGCTAAACGTAGGTCGTTAGTCGGCATTGTAGCGGGTCGGGGACCGTCGTCCGGTCGCGAAACTCGCGCATTTGCCAGTTGACTGACGACAACTATTTGGGATTTAAAGTCCACTAATCCAATGCCTTTGGATTCGAGGCGCGCCTCTAGACTCAAAGCATTTGTCTATTGAATTCCATAAGCCATTGAAAATTCTATGAAATGAACAACTGTTCAGTCTGCTTATCACGATTTTATATTTTGAAATGAAATTTCATGATGCAAATTCGTCTTGCTTCGCAACATGAGCGTGCCTATACTCGGACTTGTCTCCTCCACCTCCTCCTTTGGTGGATTAAGCCCGAGCCGAGCTGCTCGGGCTTTTTTTCGTCCGTGCGTCCCCTGCGCCGGGTGTGTCGCTCATCTGCGGCAAACCCTTTGACGTGGCGACTACTTTCCCTCTATAATCCAAAGTTCCATTCGTTCTAAGCCTGCGAAGGGAAGTCTGTGAGAGCCGGCAGCGCAGTTCATATAAGCAGGACCGAGCAAGACGAGTCATAGGGCAGCTCAAATTTTTGGATCGATCATGAAGACGTTTTCCGCAAAAGCCGAAGAGGTGACGCGCGAATGGTACGTGATTGACGCGACGGATAAAGTCCTCGGCCGTGTCGCCAGCGAAGTGGCACGCCGTCTTCGCGGCAAGCACAAGCCTGAGTTCACTCCGCACGCCGATACTGGTGATTTCATCATCATCATCAACGCCGGCAAGCTGAAGGTCACGGGCAACAAGACCACGGACAAGAAGTACTATCGTCACTCGGGCTACCCGGGCGGCATCTACGAAACGACGTTCGGCAAGATGCAAGAGCGCTTCCCGGGCCGTGCGCTCGAGAAGGCTATCAAGGGCATGCTTCCGAAGGGTCCGCTCGGCTACGCCATGATCAAGAAGCTCAAGGTCTACGCTGAAGCCACGCATCCGCACTCGGCTCAGCAGCCGAAAGCGCTCGAGGTCTAAGGGGAGCCCACATGATCGGTAATTGGAATTACGGTACGGGCCGCCGCAAGAGCGCCGTCGCTCGTGTCTTCATCAAGTCGGGCAAGGGCGAAATCGTCGTCAACGGCAAGCCCATCGCCGACTATTTCTCGCGCGAAACGTCGCTGATGATCGTGCGTCAACCGCTGGAACTCACGAACCACGGCACCACGTTCGACATCAAGGTCAACGTGTCGGGCGGCGGCGAAACGGGTCAGGCAGGCGCAGTTCGCCACGGCATCACCCGTGCGCTGATGGACTACGACGCTACGCTCAAGTCGCAACTGTCGAACGCCGGCTTCGTTACGCGTGACGCGCGTGAAGTGGAACGTAAGAAGGTCGGTTTCCACAAGGCACGTCGCCGGAAGCAATTCTCGAAGCGTTAATCGCTTTGGCGTTTCGCCGGATCCATTCTGGCGAAGCAGCAGCAAAAGCCGCCGCACTTGGGTGCCGGCGGCTTTTGTTTTTGGCGCGCAACGGCTGAACCATGTCGAATTTGCATATAGCCCATTGATTCCATGGACATTCGGCACGATATTGAGATCAGCCCTACAATAGCGGTTAGAAGCTTAATTGGAGAGTTCGAATGAGCGCTGTCAGCGACACCCCCACGACCGAAATGCCCCTGCCGTTCGTCTTCACGGACGCCGCCGCGGACAAGGTCAAGCAATTGATCGATGAAGAAGGCAATCCGGATCTGAAGCTGCGTGTGTTCGTGCAAGGCGGCGGATGCTCGGGTTTCCAGTACGGATTCACGTTCGACGAAGAAGTCAACGAAGACGACACCGTCACCGAAAAGGGCGGCGTGCAATTGTTGATCGACTCGATGAGCTATCAGTATCTCGTTGGCGCGGAGATCGACTACAAGGACGATCTCAATGGCGCGCAGTTCGTGATCAAGAACCCGAACGCCTCGACGACCTGCGGTTGCGGTTCGTCGTTCTCGGTCTGACGCACGAAACGATCGATGTAAGCGAAAACGGAGCCTTCGGGCTCCGTTTTTCGTTTAACGCGCGCTCAATGCGTTCAACGCGGATAGATCGCGCCGAGCACGCGCTCGCCTGCCGCGCCCGTCACCGACGCCAGATTGCCCGGCTCGCGCGCGACGCAGCGCATCGCCAGCCAGGCGAAGGCGAACGCCTCGACCTGTTGCGGCGGTACGCCGAGCGCGTCGGTCGTCATGACGGGCACGCCTGACACGCCGCTTGCGTCGAGCGCTTGCTGGAGCATTTTCAGCAGCACGGGATTGCGCGTGCCGCCGCCGCAAACATAGACCGCGCGGGCATCGGACGCGTGCCGCTCGATTTCGCGCGCGACGGTCTTGGCGGTGAGGGCGGTGAGCGTCGCCTGGACATCGGCGGGGGCGAGGTTGGGGAAAGCGGCGAGTTTGGCGTCCATCCACGCGGAATTGAACAGATCGCGGCCGGTGCTTTTCGGCGGCGCATGCTCGAAGAACGGTTCGTCGAGCAGGGCGTTTAACAGCGGCTGTTGCACGCTGCCTTGCGCGGCGAACTGGCCGCCGTCGTCGTAGGCGCGCTTGGTGTGACGCAACGCCCATTCGTCGATCAACGCGTTTGCCGGGCCGCAGTCGAAGCCGCGCACCGCGCCGCTCGACGACAGAATCGTGATATTGCTGATGCCGCCCAGATTGCAGACGACGCGCGTTTCGTTCTTCGTGCCGAATATCGTCGAATGGAACGCGGGCACGAGCGGCGCGCCCTGGCCGCCGGCAGCGACATCGCGGCTGCGGAAATCGGCCACGACGTCGATATTGGTCATTTCCGCGAGCATCGCAGGATTGTTGATCTGCCGCGTGTAGCCTTTTTCCGGCCGATGCCGCACCGTCTGCCCATGCACGCCGATCGCGCGGACTTTCGTGGCCGAACAGCCGCTCATGCTCTGCAATTCGTGGCAGCAGACGGCGTAGCGCGTTGGCGGCGAGCGCTTCGCGTTCGAGCTCGTTGTCGCCGGGGGCTTGCAGCGCGAACAGCGCATCGCGCAAGCCTTTCGAGAACGATACATGTGCCTCGCCGAGCACGACGGGCGTTGCCGGTCGCGAACTGCACCGCGACGCCGTCCACGCCGTCCATGCTGGTGCCGGACATCAAACCGAAGTAGACGCCGTCCGCCTTGCCGCTTTCGATTGCCTCGGTTTTCTTACCCACGTCGCGCTCCTCGTCGATGCTCTCAGGTTCAGCCGGGATTATCCGCGCATCCGTGAGAATCGTTAAGACGCTTCGACGGGATACCGTCGGGCTTCGCTGGCCCGAAATCGGCGCGAAAGCGGTCTTCATTGCGTAAAATCCTCAGCCTGAACAAGCAATTGCGCGCGATTCGCATGCATCGGGCACGCCGCAGCGTCGCCGACGCGAATCGCCGGACGCCTCCATGCGTCCCGGGTGGGCCCCTCGGCGCGCACGCCGCCGCCATCGAACCCTTTGACTTCCAAGCCTCGAGCATGACCACAGACTCCAACGCGTCGTCCGCGCCCGCCGCGAAAGCTTTCCCGATCACCGACGAGGTGAAGAGCGCGCTCGCCATCGCCAAGCGTGGCTGCGACGAACTGCTGATCGAAGACGAATTCGCGCAGAAGCTCGCGAGAAGCGCCGCGACGGGTAAGCCGTTGCGCATCAAGCTCGGCCTCGATCCGACCGCGCCGGACATCCACATCGGCCATACGGTCGTGCTGAACAAGATGCGTCAGCTTCAGGATCTCGGCCATCAGGTCATTTTCCTGATCGGTGATTTCACCTCGCTGATCGGCGATCCGTCCGGCCGCAACGCGACGCGCCCGCCGCTGACGCGCGAGCAGATCGAGACCAACGCGAAAACGTATTTCGAACAGGCCGCGCTCGTGCTCGATCGCGAGAAGACCGAAATTCGCTACAACAGCGAATGGTCGATGTCGCTCGGCGCCGACGGCATGATCAAGCTGGCGTCGCGTTACACGGTCGCGCGCATTCTGGAGCGCGAGGATTTCACCAAGCGCTTCCAGAGCGGCGTGCCCATTTCGATCCACGAATTCCTGTATCCGCTGATGCAGGGTTACGACTCCGTCGCGCTGAATGCCGACCTCGAACTCGGCGGCACGGATCAGAAGTTCAATCTGCTGGTCGGCCGCGAGTTGCAGAAGCAATACGGTCAGGAGCAGCAGTGCATTCTGACGATGCCGCTGCTCGAAGGTCTCGACGGCGTCGAGAAGATGTCGAAGTCGAAGTTCAACTATGTCGGCATCAGCGAAAAGCCGACCGACATGTTCGGCAAGCTGATGAGCATTTCCGACGTGCTGATGTGGCGTTACTTCGAGCTGCTGTCGTTCCGTCCGATGAGCGAGATCGAAGGCTACAAGCGCGAAGCCGACGGCGGCTGCAACCCGCGCGACTTCAAGGTGATGCTGGCGCAGGAAATCGTCGCGCGCTTCCATTCGCCGGCGGATGCGGAACGCGCGCTCGACGACTTCAACCATCGCGCGAAGGGCGGCGTGCCGGACGATATTCCGTCGGTGACGCTCGCGGGCGCGCCGCTGGCGATCGGCCAGTTGCTCAAGCAGGCGGGCCTCGTGCCGTCGACGAGCGAGGCGCTGCGCAATATCGAGCAGGGCGGCGTGAAGATCGATGGCGCGACCGTGTCCGACAAGGGTCTCAAGATCGAAGCGGGCGAGTTCGTCGTGCAGGTCGGCAAGCGTCGCTTCGCGCGCGTGACGCTGACGGCATGATCGCACTGATCCAGCGTGTCAAACGCGCTGACGTGCGCGTGGACGAGCGCGTGACCGGCGCGATCGACGCGGGCCTGCTCGCGCTGGTCTGCGCCGAACGCGGCGACAACGAAGCCGCTGCCGACAAGCTGCTCGCGAAGATGCTCGCCTATCGCGTGTTCAGCGACGCGGCGGGCAAGATGAATCTGTCCGTATCGAACATGGATGGCGCGGGGCGCGCGGGCGGCGTGTTGCTGGTGTCGCAATTCACGCTGGCGGCGGATACGTCGAGCGGCCTGCGTCCGAGCTTCACGCCCGCCGCGCCGCCCGACGAAGGCCGTCGCCTGTTCGATTACTTCGTGGCGCAGGCGCGCGCAAAGCATCCGATCGTCGAGACCGGCGAATTCGGCGCGGACATGCAAGTGTCGCTCGTCAACGACGGGCCGGTCACGTTCTGGCTGCAAGTGCGGCCATAAATTTCGGAATGCCCATGACGACGCAAGTTCTCTTCATCCGACACGGCGAAACCGCGTGGAACGCCATCAAGCGGATTCAAGGTCACATCGATATTCCGTTGTCCGAACACGGCGTGCTGCAAGCCGAACAACTCGGCGCGCGGCTCGCACGCGAAGGGCGCATCGACACCGTGTATTCGAGCGATCTGCAACGCGCGCGACAGACGGCGCAGCCTTTCGCAAGTGCGCTCGGACTGGACGTGCGCTTGTCGGAAGGCTTGCGCGAGCGTTCGTACGGCGCGTTTCAGGGCCACGACAGCGACGAGATCAACGAAAAGTTTCCGGCCGAATATGTCGAATGGCAGACGTGCGATCCCGGTTTCACGCCGCCTGAGGGCGAATCGCAGCGCGTGTTCTATTACCGCGTGGTGCACGCGATGGAGCCGATCGTCGCGGCGCATCCGGGCGGGCGCATCGCGGTGGTGGCGCATGGGGGCGTGCTCGATTGCATCTATCGGTTCGCGAAGAAGCTGCCGCTGCAGGATGCGCGGAATTGGCCGCTGCTGAATTGCAGCGTGAATGTGGTCGATTATGACGGCGACGGAGCGAAGGTCGTGTCGTGGGGCGATGTTTCGCATCTCGCCACGGATACGGACGACGACGATTTCCGCAAGCGCGCTTAATCCTTTGGCATCTCTACGCGGCGACGCGCGCGCTTCGACACCGTGTTGGTATAGCCCCAACGCACCACGCGCGCGATGACCTTCACGCCGGGATTGGCAATCACGCGCCGCGCGGTTGCGAATGCTTCGAGTTCGAGCATCTGAAGCGCCCAATCCGGCAACAAATCGACGCCCGCACTGAACAGCATTCGGCTGGCCGGCTTCATGACGATGCTCGGCGTCGGCACATGCTTCAGCACGCGCAAGACTTCGCGCGTGCGCTCGCCGGCCTGAAGTTGCGGGCGCATGCCTTCCAGATAAGTTTCGATGGCGGCGCGTGATGTCGGGACATCGCGTGCGCCGAGCATGTGCGCGATGGTCGCGGTTTCGGCGAAGTAGTCGGCCCTTCAGAATTAGTCGAAGTCAAGGGTGGCAAGGGGCCGCCGGAAGATCGTGTTTCCCAGAACTCCCAGAAGCAATATTGATCTGAATGGTTTCCTGGGAGTTTGGAACTTCGCC
>NZ_LFJJ01000140.1 GCF_001189365.1 Candidatus Burkholderia verschuerenii
GTTCCGCGACGACGAAGCTTGTCAGGCGTGGGAGCCGGCGGGCGACGAGTTTTTGTCGCCGTCGCTGATGGAAGCGGTTTTGATGCGCCATGTTCTGCCGGGCGATGCGTTCGTCGGCTGGCTCGATCGCTTTCTGCCGCGCCTCGCCCAGCGCGAGCCGGCGACGCTGTTCGTGCCCGCGACCGTCACCGATCGCAGCGACGGCAAGCTCGCGCATCTTGACGGCCTGAACCTGAGCCGCGCGTGGTGTCAGCGCACGATCGCGCGGGCGCTGCCGACGGGCGATGCGCGCATCGGCGTGTTGACGGCGAGCGCGGACGAGCATCTGGCGTCGGGCATCGCGCATGTGGCGGGCGATTACATGGGCGAGCACTGGCTCGCGACCTTCGCGCTGCTCGCGCTTGAGGCTTGAGGCGTAAGGCGCGGCGGACCTCAGACGCGCGGCTGGAACGCGATCACGCTCATCCCGATCAGCGCGATGGCCGCGCCCGCCACGTCCCAGGCCGTCGGCCGGATGCGATCCACGGCCCACAGCCACACGATCGCCACGCCGATATACACGCCGCCGTAAGCCGCGTAGATGCGCCCCGCCGCCGTGTCGTGCAAGGTCAGGTCAGCAGCCACGCGAACAGCGCGAGCGACAGCGCGCCCGGCAGCAACAGCCACGCCGACGCGCCCTCCTTCAGCCATCGATAGGGAAAGTAGCAGCCCGCGATTTCGGCGACTGCCGTGACGATGTAAAGCAGCAATGTTTTCATGGAAAGGGCGAATAACGGCATCGCCGACGATTATCGATGCTCGCGCGCATGCTTGCGTCAAAAGTCCGCGCTCCGGACAATGGCGCGTTCGCCGATCGGAACTATCCTTGAGCGCCCCACAAAAACATATCGACGACGACCACGACTCGCCGCAGCAAGCCGCCGTGCCCGTGCATTGGCATCGGCGCGTGCTGACGCTCGCGTTTCCCATCGTTCTCGCCAATCTCACCCAGCCGATTCTCGGCGCGGTCGATACCGCCGTCGCCGGTCATCTCGACGGTCCGCAATTTCTCGGCGGCGTCGCGCTCGGCGGACTGGTGTTCAGCTTCGTGTTCTGGAGTTTCGGCTTTCTGCGCATGGGCACGACCGGACTCGTCGCGCAGGCGTACGGCGCGCGCGACGACCACGCCCTGCGCGCGAGCGTGCTGCGTGCGCTGATGCTGGCGCTCGGCATCGGCCTCGCGGTGCTCGTGCTGCAAGTGCCGATCATCGTCTATGCGCTGTCGATATTCGGCGGCAGCGCGGCCGTCAACGATACGGCGAGCGCCTACTGTCACGCGCGCATCTGGGCCGCGCCGTTCGCGCTCGGCAATTACGTCGTGCTCGGCTATCTGCTGGGATGTCAGCGCGTGCGGCTCGCGCTCGTCACGCAGGTGTTCATCAACGCGGTGAATATCGTCGCGGTGCTGCTGTTCGTGTATCGCTTCGGCTGGGGCATTTCGGGGATCGGCGCGGCAACGGCATTCGCCGATTTCTGCGGCTTCGCGCTCGGCATCGCGATCATGTGGCGGCTGCGTCCGCACGGTCTTCCGCCGATCGGCCTGCGCACGCTGCTCGATACGCACGCGTTGAAGCGGCTGATCGCGATCAATCGCGACATCTTCATTCGCACGCTCTGTCTGCTCGGCTCGTTCGCGTGGTTCACGCACATGGGCGCGCGTCAGGGCGATGCAATCCTCGCCGCCAACGCGCTGCTGCTGAACTTCCAGACCTTCATGGCTTTCGGGCTCGACGGCTTCGCGCACGCGGCCGAAGCACTCGTCGGCGCGGCGACCGGCGCGCGCGATCGCATCGCGTTCCGTCAGGCGGTGAAGGTGACGATGCTGTGGTCGGTGATCGGCGCGGCTGGGTTTTCGCTCGTGTACTGGATCGCGGGCGAACGGATCATCGCGATGCTGACGGATCAGGCGATCGTGCGCGAAGCGGCGCTGCGCTTTCTGCCGTGGGCGGCGATCGAGCCGCTCGCCGCCGTGCTGGGCTTTCAGCTCGACAGCGTGTATATTGGCGCGACGCGCACCCGCGAACTGATGCAGACGATGGTGCTCTGCCTGATCGTCTTCGCGCTCGCGATGTGGGCGCTCGCCGGTCCGCTCGGGAATCACGGACTCTGGCTCGCGCTCACGATCTGGATGCTGGCGCGCGGTGTGATGTTGCTGATTCGCTTGCCGCGGATCGAGCGGGCGTCGTGTGCGTGAGTTAATCCGGCCCGCGTTTCAGTTCCGCCATGCCTTCGAGCAACGCCCGATGAAACGCCGCCGGATCCTGCATCTGCGGCGCATGGCCGAGGTCCGGAAACTCCACCAGCTTCGAGCCCGCGATACGCTGCTGCGTCAGCTTCGCCAGTTCCGAATATCGGCCGAGCGTCGGACGAATCTCGGGCGGCGCGAATTCCTTGCCGATGGCCGTCGTGTCCTTGTCGCCGATCAGCAGCAGCGTCGGCGTCTTGATCTGGCCGAATTCGTAGACGACGGGTTGCGTGTAAATCATGTCGTACAGCAACGCCGAATTCCACGCGACGATATCCTTCCCCGGCCCGCGATACATGCCCGCCAGCATCCGCACCCACGGCTCGTAATCGTCGCGCCAGTGGCCCGCGTAATACGTGTTCTGTTCGTAGCGGCGAATGCCGTCGGCGCTGGTCTTCAACTCGCGCGCGTACCAGTCGTCGATGGACACCGAAGGCACGCCCTTCGCCTTCCAGTCCTCGAGTCCGATTGGATTCACCAGCACCAGTTGCTCCGTCTCGCGCGGATACATCAGCGCGTAACGCACCGCGAGCATGCCGCCGGTCGAATGCCCGATGACGGTCGCCTGCGGCACGCCGAGCGCCTGCAACAGCGCGTGCGTATTGCGCGCGAGTTGCTGGAAGCTGTACTGATAACGCTGCGGCTTGGTCGACTTGCAGAAGCCGATCTGATCCGGCGCGACGACGCGATAGCCCGCGTCGCTGAGCGTGTCGATGGTCTGCTTCCAGGTCGCCGCGCAAAAATTCTTCCCGTGCAACAGCACCGCCGTGCGGCCGTTCGGATGCGCGGGATGCACGTCGAGATAGGCCGTCCGCACGACCTGCTTCTGCGACGTGAACGCGAAGCGCGCCACCGGATACGGATAGTCGAAGTCCTGCAACTCGGGACCGTAGGCCGGGCCGTCGTCGCTGACGGCGGGCGCGCTGGCGGGTTTGTCGTCGGCGCTGGCGTGAGAGGCAAAGGACATCGCGAGACACGACGCGACGGCGAGCAACAAGGATCGAACGATGGACGGGCGGCGTTGCGCTGGATTCATATCGATTGAATTTGAAGATAGACGAGGCCCGGGCGATTCTAGCGCACCCGCACTACATGCGCGTTTAGCGCCGCCGACACGGCGATGCCCTTATACTTCCCCGCCCGATTCGTCATCGCACATAACACGCACCACGCTTCAAGCCCGAGACATCTACAAGCATGCAAAAACGTATCAAGGCACTCGTCGTCACCCTGCTCGCCGCGACATGCGTGAGCGCGTGGGCGAGCGATTGCCCGCAATTCAGCCCCAACGGACGCGCGCCCGTCGTCACCAATCCGAAGATGCGCGCCGACACCCAGCAACTCTGCTATTCGGATTACGCGCTGCTGCATTCGGGCGTCACGCACGGGCCGCTATGGTCGGCCGAGCATCTGACCGCGCAGAGCGTCGAGGATGCAAAGGACAATACGCGGACCAATCGCTTTTTCATCGAGAAGCGGCTGCCGCCCGGCGACAGCGCGCAACTCTCGGACTACAAGAACAGCGGCTACGATCGCGGCCACATGAGTCCGGCTGGCGATCGCTGGAGCAAGCGCGGCATGGCGGAATCGTTTTCGCTCGCGAATATCGTGCCGCAGGATCCGTCGAACAACCGGCGCATCTGGTCGCGTATCGAACAGGCGGTGCGGCGGCTCGTGGAAGAATCGGGCGAAGCTTATGTCGTCACCGGGCCGCTGTTCGCGGGTCGGCAATTGCAGACGATCGGCGAATCGCGCGTATTCGTGCCGACGCAAATCTACAAGGTCGTCTATTTGCCGCAGCGGCAGATTGCCTTCGCCGTGGTGATCGACAATACGCCGACCAACACTTACTCGATGAAGACCGTGCACGAACTGGAAGCCATGAGCGGACTGGCGTTCCCCGGCATTCCGGACGCGCTGAAAGACAAACGAATCGGAGGATTGAACGGTGTTTAAACCCTTTGCGAACGATAACGACGTGCTCAATATCGCCGGCGATGCGTTGAATATCGCTAACGGCAAGACGCGCGTGACGATCAGCGGCGATCTGGGCATCGCGCGCGATCAGGCCGGGCTCGCCAATGCGCTGGCGCTGCAAAAAGCCGTGAACGCCATCGTCGATGCCTTGCAGAAAGAGCCGTCGCTGCCCGCCAAACTGCCGGACGAACCCGCCGCGCCGACGGGCAAGACGGACAATCCGTTCATTTGAAGCGCGTTTTACAATCATGCTTCTGAGAGGCGGTCGTCGCACGGATGGCCGCGCGGAGAAGCGAAGTGATCGAATGCCATGTTGCCCCGAGTCCGCTCGGGCCTATCCTGTATCGCGCCGAAAACGACGCCCTCACCGGGCTGTATTTCGTCGGCCAGAAGCATTATCCGAAAGGCATCGCGGAGCCCGCGCTGTCCGATTCGCGCGCCGTGTCGCGTGTGATCGGGCAGGCGCGCGACGAGGTCGACGAATATTTCGCCGGCGCGCGGCAGACCTTTTCGATCGCGCTGAATCTCGGCGGCACGCCGTTTCAGCGGCAAGTCTGGGATCAGTTGCGGCAGATTCCGTTCGGCGAAGCGTGGACGTACGGCGATCTCGCGCGCAGGCTCGGTTTGCCGCCGGGCGCATCGCGCGCGGTGGGCGGCGCGAACGGGCGCAATCCGGTGGCGATCATCGTGCCGTGTCACCGGGTGATCGGCGGCAACGGCGAACTGACGGGCTACGCGGGCGGCGTCGATCGCAAACGGCATTTGCTTACGCTCGAAGGCGGCAAGGGACGCGAGCAACTGGCGCTATTCTGATTCCTCTCGACTCTTACGGACTGCCCGGCGCCTTGACCGGCGTGGGCAGATCGCCGTCCGACTGCTTCTGCAGTTCCTGCACGCGCTGCTGAAGCGCCCGCAATTGCGCCTGCGCGGCCGCCTGCTCGGTGCGCAGCGAGCGCACCGCTTCCTGCTGCTCGATCTGATAACTCGTCACCTGACTTTGCTGCTGACGCGAAATATCGAGATCGGCTTGCAGGCGATTGGCGCGATCCTGCTGCGCGGCGATCAGCTTGTCCGCATACGCCTTTTCCGCTTCGAGCTTGATGCGGCGAATTTCCGTATCGGCGAGCGATATGGACGATTTCACGAAATCCGCATAGACCGAATCGGCACGCGCATCGTTTTGTGTTTTGAATACGCGCCAGTATTTGCTTTGTTGAAACAGCGCGACGTAATAAATCATGCTGTCTGGATAAAACGAGAGACTCGCGCCATAACTCCCGTTGAACGATTTGCGCAATTCGGTGACTTTCCCGTCGCGCAGCAGACTTTGCAGTTCGGCGATATCGCCGTTGACCGCGTTGGAATCGCCCGGCAAGTCGATGGACAGCTTGTCCGGGTAAGCCGCGGACGTGTCCGATGCCCCGCCCGCCGCCATGACCGCCGATGAAACCGGCAGCATCACCAGACTCGTCAGCGCGATTTTCGCAATTACCGATGGTTTCATTGCGATTTCCCACAGAATTGAATTTATTTGTTCGTATCTGATTATGCGCAGGGAAATCGGCTAATTCCAGTTATTCGCGCAGCCGTCGCGCGCGATTTACAGACGCGTGCGATTCTCCACGCGCACTTGCGAATATTCGGCGTTGGTCATCTGCGGTTTCGCGCGACGTGGCGAAAAAATCCGCGAATCGGACGGTACAGTGGACATGCGCGAGAAAATCTCGCGATCGGCCTGAAACTCGAACGGCGCGGCCGACAGAATATGCGGATCGGGAAGAGAGTCGGCGGCGTGCGCGGGCGTGGCCAACGCGGCCGACAGCGGAACGAGACAAACAGCAAACGAAGCAGCGAACGAACGATACATGGCAGGAACGATCAGTCAAAAGTTGGCGCGAGGCCGGGAGACGACGTTCAAAAGATCGAGCCGGCGTCCGTGTACGACATGGTTCGTTATTCCAGCAGGCATTTATCGCGCAGCCCATGAGAAACGTCTCAAAAACCGCCCGAACGTGCCGAAACGCCGCATTGGGAATTTTCGTACGGAGCGGGAGTGAAAAATGCTACTTCCGATCATTCGGGGTCGATCGCGACAACCGACTGCACCGACCGCAAGCCGATACAACGCTGGATCGCCGGCTGGGCGCACACCACGGTTGCCCACCTCTTGCCTTTAGTCAGCGATAATTCGCGTTCGCCAAAAGCCGGCCTGCCCAGGTAAAAACGAAAACGCCATGACTCAAGAAGACACGCTTCCGCACGACGCAGCCCGGCCCTCCTCCGTGAACGACGGCAATATCACGACCGGCGTGCCTGGACTGGACAGCATTCTGGGCGGCGGTCTCGTCGAAGGCGGTCTGTATCTGATCGAAGGCATGGCGGGCGCGGGCAAGACGATTCTGTCCTCGCAGATCGGCTTTCATCGCGTGGCGCAGGGCGATCGCGTGCTGTACATGACGCTAATCGCCGAATCGCACACGAAGCTGCTTTCGCATCTGCGCGGCCTGTCGTTTTACGATGCCGACGCCATCTCCGATCGCATGTTGTTCGTCTCGGGCTATCACGAGCTGATACGCGACGGCCTGTCCGGATTCCTCGCGTTGATCGCCGCTACCATCAAGTCGAGCCGGCCGCGTTTCATGGTGATCGACGGTTTTCGCAGCGCGCGCGAATTCAGTTCGACGGAGCTCGAACTGTCGCAGTTCATCCACGAACTGTCGGCGTTCGTCAGCGCCGCGCGATGCACGACGCTGATTCTCGCGCCGCTCTCGGGCAACGAACCGCATCCCGAACACACGCTGGTCGACGGACTCGTCGAACTGAATCGCTTCAACAGCGGCATGCGGCGGTCGCGCGAAATCGAAGTGCACAAACTGCGCGCGCGATCATCTGCTCGGCAAGCACTTCTTCAAAATCACCGGCGACGGGCTAGTGACGTATTCGCGCATCGAGGCATCGACCGCGGATGCGCGCTCGGTGCCGGACTTCAAGAGCCGCCTGCCGTTTGGCTTCCCCGATTTCGATCAGATGCTGGGCGGCGGCGTCGTGCGCGGCTCGACAACCACGCTCATCGGACCGTCGGGCGTCGGCAAGACGCTGCTCGAATTGAAGTTTCTGCAAGCGGGAATCGAGCGCAACGAGAAGTGCCTGTACTTCGGTCTCTACGAATCGCCTGAACGGTTGATGGCGAAAGCGGAATCGGTCGGCATCGATCTGCGCGATGCGCTGAAGGACGGCCGTCTGACGATCGACTGGCATCCGGCCGTCTAACTGGCGATCGACGAACTCGCGGTCGAGCTGCTGGAGCGCGTCGAGCGCACCAACGCGACGCGGCTGGTGGTGGACGGTATCGACGGTTTCCGGCAATCGGCGAGCCGCGCGGAACGTATCGGCATCTTTCTGAACGCGCTGTCGCACCGTCTGCGCGATGCGGGCGTGACGACCATCCTCACCGAAGAATTGCCGCTCTATGGCGAAGCCGTTCAGCCTTCCACGCTGCGCGCCTCGGCGATGACCGAAAACATCGTGCTGCTGCGTTACGTGGAAGCGAATTCGGCGCTGTATCGGATGCTGTCGGTCCGTGAAGCAGCGCGAAGGCATGCACGATTCCGCGATCCGCAGGCTCACGATCGACTCGCGCGGCCTGCATATCAGCGAAGGTTTTATCGGCCCGACGGGGCTGCTGTCGGGCCATCCGACGCTCGCGCCGGCGCTCTCTGTGTCGGACCCCGGCGCGCGAGCATGAAAAAAATCCTCGTCGTCGACGATGAATTCGACATTCTGACAACCTGGCGCCTCGTGCTCGAAATGGAGGGCTACGAGGTCGCGACCGCCGCGAACGGGCGCGTTGCGCTCGATGCCGCCCGGTCCAACGCGCCCGACCTGGTCATCACCGACTGGATGATGCCGCACATGGACGGCGTCGAGCTGATCGCCGCGCTGGCCGCCAGCGACACGCTCGGCGAGATTCCCGTCATCCTGATGAGCGCCGCCGCCAAGCCGCCCGCCGCTCGAGCATCCGAACGCGCGCTTTCATCGCAAGCCGGTGTCCATCGACGATCTGATCGATTCCGTGCAGCAACTGATCGGTCCCGCCTGACGAATACATCGCGATGCTGGGCATGAACCGTGCTTCGATGTGCATCTCCGTATTGCCCCGATAGCGGCTAACAATGTCGCGCGCGGGCGATCGCTCGAACCTCATGCGGGATCAACCAGACGGGAGGAATCATGGTGCACGATCAAGTGGAAGGCGCAGCACAACAGGTCGTCGGCAAGGTGCAGGATGCGGTCGGCGCATTGACCGGCGACGAATCGATTCAGGCCGAAGGCAAGGCGCGTCAGGCATTCGGCAATCTGCAGCAGAGCTATGGGCAGACCGTCGACAACGTGCGTCTCGCGGTCGCGAGCCAGCCGATTCAGGGCGTGCTGATCGCGGCGGCGGTCGGCTTTGTGCTCGGCGCGTTGTGGAATCGCGATCGTTGAGACGAGCCGCGTGCATGACTGAAAAACCGGTGCGAAGCCTGCACCGGTTTTTTTAGTTGGACGCGGGCGTATCGAGCCGGATCATCTGTCCGTGTTCGAGCACAGTGAAGGCATCTGGCGGCAGGCCGGCTTGATGCACCGCTTCCGCAAGCAGGCGCGGCGGCTCGTCGAGCGGATCGTCGGCGAGTTCGAAGACGCCCCAGTGGATGCCGATCGCCTTCCTTGCATGCACGTCCTTGAAAATTTGCACTGCTTCTTGCGGATCGACGTGCTGCGCATGCATGAACCAGCGCGGCGCATACGCACCGATCGGAATCAACGCGAGATCGAAGCCGCCGAACCGCGCGCCGATATCGCGGAAATCCGGCGAATAGCCCGTGTCGCCCGCAAAGTAGAACGAGTACGGATGCGCCGCGCCCGCAGGCGTTTTGACGACCCAGCCGCCCCATAACGTTTCCCGACCGATCGAACGGCGTGCGCGCCGACCAGTGCTGACTCGGCACGAACCAGAAATCGAGTCCCGCGACTTTGGTTTCGTCGCTCCAGTCGAGTTCTTCGACATTGTCGATGCCGACATCCTTCATCCACGACTTGATGCCGAGCGGCACGAGAAAGCGCGGCGGACCGCCCGCCTGCGCGTTGAGCGCTTCGACGCTGGGTTTGTCGAGATGATCGTAATGACTGTGCGAGATCAGCACGAGATCGATATGCGGCAATTCATCAAGCTTGAGACCGGGCGGCACCTTCCGCTCGGGCCCCGCGAACGACACGGACGACGCGCGATCGGAGAACATCGGATCGCACAGGATGTTGACGCCGTTGATCTGCAAAAGCGCGCTTGCATGACCGATCCACGTCAACGTGTTGACGCTGCGATTGGCCTTGAGCCACGCGATATCCGGATGCGCCATCGGAAAGCGATAGCCGTTCGCGGGCGGCTTCGGCAAGCCCTGTTTCCAGCGTTCCCACCGCCATTTCAGCAGCGATGCGCGCGGCAGATTGTTGTAGTTGTTCTCGAACACGCCGGACGACGTCCGCCGCGCGTGATGCAGCGGCTGCGGATTACCGGACGCGGCCGGTTCTTCGGGACGCGCGGCATCGCCGTGCGAACAGCCTGTCAGCAAAGCGAATGTGACAAGCGCGGAAAGAGGGCGGAAACGGCGCATGAGTAGTTGGCTGAACGATTGTCGTTTGAGTTCGCGAAACGTGTGCGTCCGATTGTACGGAATGTAGAAACTAGCCATTGTTTCGACGATTCACACGCACGTCGTCATGCTTCGAAACATGTCGTGCCGCTGCTCGGTAAGGCGTTCGCCGTTTCTCATACGAATCGGCCCGCTTCTTGCGTACCCAAACCCGTTGCACAAAAATCAGCATACGAATAACCAACGATAGCGCGGCGAAATGCCAAATCACGCGAGTCGCGCGTCAGAACAACACGGGGTTTCAAAATGGGCAGCAGGCACCGGAGTCATGCAGCGCGCGCCTTCAATCCGCAACTGCACGCCATGCTCGTGTCGCGCAGCGCATCGCATCGCACGTCGCGAGTGCGTTGCGCCAGGAGGGACGCGACGAAGCCCTGGCGGAAGGCGTCGCCGAAATGATCGCGCATTGCGGTCATGCGGGCCTGGGACTGTTTCTCGCCGCCGTATGGCATTGGCTCGATGAGCGCGGTTACGATGACGCCGCCGAGTCGGTGCAGCATTACATCGAAACCGGCACGGTGCCGGTCGCACGGCCGTCGCCGCGCGCGTCTGAGCGCGTAACGTAACGCGCGCATGTGCGCGCGTTACGTGCCGAACCAGCCCCCGCGTCGACGAAATACTCGCGCGCCGTGCAGCGCGCCGCATCGTCCGATGCGAGAAACAACACCATGCGCGCGATATGTTCCGGCTCGATGCGCTCGTGCAGACACTGCTGCGCAACAAGCGCGGCCTCCGTTTCAGGCGACTGCCACAGCTTCATCTGACGCGGCGTGCGCACCGCGCCGGGAATCACCGTGTTCACGCGAATGCCGTGCTCGCCGAGTTCGCGCGCGAGACCATGCGTGAGCCCTTCGATGCCCGCCTTCGCCGTCATGTAGATGGTGAGATCGGCAATCGCGAGATGCCAGGAGATCGAACCCATGTTGACGATGGCGCCCTTCTTCTGCGCGCGCATGCGTTTGGCCGCCGCTTGCGCGCAGAAAAACTGATGCCGCAGATTCACCGCCATGCAATCGTCCCAATACGCGGCACTGGCCGTGTCCCATTGATGACGATCGTCATTCGCCGCGTTGTTCACGAGCACATCGATGCCACCGGCCGCATTCGCGATATCGTCGAAAGTGCTTTCGATTTGCGTCACATCGCGCAGATCGCAGCGATAGAACGTCGGCGCATGCTTCTCATTGGCAAGCGTCTGTTCGAGTTGCCGCGAATCGGCTTCGGCGACATCGATGAACGACACGCGCGCGCCCTGCTTCACGAACGCTTCGGTGATCGCCGCGCCGATTCCGCTGCCGCCGCCCGTCACGACGACGCGTTTGTCCACAAGGCTCGGATAGTTCGCATAACTCATGATCTCGTCCTCCGGCTCAATGCGAATGACGCGGATTGCCGCGCGTTTCGATCACCTTCATGTACAGCGTCGCGGGCTCGAGGCATCCGCCCGTCGACAACTGTCCCACCGTCTGCCGATACAACTCCTGCCAGGGCGTTTGCGCGGGCGGCGCGGCAAAGGCCGAATCCTTGCGACGGCTCTCAAGTTCCGCTTCGTCGAGCAGCACGTTCACCGAGCGCACGTTCAGATCGACGCGAACCGTATCGCCCGTGCGCAGCAGCGCGAGACCGCCGCCGACCGCCGCTTCCGGCGACATGTTGAGAATCGACGGACTCGCCGATGTTCCGCTTTGACGCCCATCGCCCATGCACGGCAAGGAATCGATACCCTGCTTGATGAGTTCGGCAGGCGGCGCCATGTTCACCACCTCTGCGCTGCCCGGATAACCCACGGTGCCGCAACCGCGAATCACGAGAATGCAATGCTCGTCGATTTCGAGCGCGGGATCGTTGATACGCTTGTGATAGTCCTCGGGTCCATCGAAGACGATGGCGCGCGCTTCGAACATGTTCTCCTTGCCCGGATCGCTCAGATAAGTCTTTCTAAAGGCGTCGCCGACGACCGACATCTTCATGATCGCGCTATCGAAGAAATTGCCCGACAACACCATGAAGCCCGCGCCGTGTTTCATCGGATCGGCTGCCGTGCGAATGACGTCGTTGTCAGCGGCGGGTGCATCGTCCGCGATCTCGCCGACGGTGCGGCCCGATACCGACAGACAATCGCGACGCAGCATCTTCGCGTCATCGAGTTGACGCATCACTGCGGGCACGCCGCCCGAGCGATGAAAACTCTCGCCGAGATATTCGCCCGCAGGCATGCAGTTCACGATCAGCGGCACTTGCTCGCCATGCTGCTGCCAGTCGTCGAGACTCAATTCGATGCCCATATGCCGCGCAATCGCGATCAAATGCGGCGGACAATTCGTCGATGCACCGAGCGCCGACGCCACCACGATCGCGTTGATGAACGCATCGCGCGTCATGATCTTCGACGGCTTCAGATTCTCGCGCACCATATCGACGATGCGCTTGCCCGTGGCATATGCCATCTGTGTCCGCGCTCGCGATACGCGGCGGGAATGCTCGCGCACGTCGGCAAGGACATGCCGAGCGCTTCGGCGAGGCTGTTCATCGACAGCGCGGTGCCCATCGTGTTGCAGTGTCCGATGGACGGCGACGATGCGGTCGTCAGCGTCATGAAGCCTTCGTAATCGATCTCGCCCGCTGCGAGCAGATTGCGCGCGTGCCAGATCACCGTGCCCGAGCCGACGCGCTTGCCTTGATACCAGCCGTCGAGCATCGGTCCGCCCGACAGCACGATGGCGGGCATATCCACGGTCGCGGCGGCCATGAGGCACGCGGGCGTGGTCTTGTCGCAGCCGGTCGTCAGCACGACGCCATCGAGCGGAAAACCATGCAGGATTTCGACGAGACCGAGATAGGCGAGATTGCGGTCGAGCGCGGCGGTCGGACGACGGCTCTGTTCCGCCAGCGGATGCACGGGGAACTCCATCGGAATGCCGCCTGCATCGCGAATTCCCGCCTTGGTACGCGCAGCCAGTTCGATGTGGTGACGATTGCAGGGCGCGAGATCGCTACCCGTCTGCGCGATGCCGATGATCGGACGGCCCGACTGCAATTCTTCGCGTGCGAGGCCGTAATTCATGAAGCGCTCGACATACAGCGCCGTCATATCGGCATGAGAGGGATCGTCGAACCACTCCTGGCTGCGCAGGCGGCGTGGTGTTTGTTGGGGCATGGTGTTGTCTCCATGAGGAGCGTTACATCAGCCTTGTCAGCCGATGCGGCTCTCGTCTGCGTTTACGTTACCGGTAACATTCAAGTCAATGGTAGCACGCTTGCCAACGCGCATTATGCGCTCTCGCGCGCCACGACCTTGTATGCGACGCGCACGCGCTTGCCCGCGCTGATCGCCGCGCCCGCTTCTCGTTCCTGCAATGCAGCAAGCAACGTCGCGCCGGTGCGCAGGCCGATTCCGTAGGCATCGACGGAATCGGTCGTGATGGTCGGCGTGCAATACTCGGACACTTCGAAGTTGCCGAAGCCCGCGACCGCGATGTCGACCGGCACCGTCATGCCACGGCGATGGCTTTCCATTATCGCGCCGAACGCGGACATGCCGCTCACCACGCACATCACGGCCTGCGTGTCTGGCCATGCGTCGAGCAAGGCGGCCATCGCGGGGCCGCCGTGGCTCATCGTGACGGGCGAATCGCCCAGACGAATGACGCGCGCGTCGTCCAGACCGAGCGATTTCATCTGCGAACGAAAACCCTTCAGGCGATCGAGGCCGCGTCGATCGAGTTCGCTCGCACCGCCCAGAAAGCCGATGCGCTCGTAGCCCTGATCCGCGAGATAGCGCACCATCGCGCGCGCGGCGCTGACGTTCGAAAAGCCGACGGCGGAATCGATGGGATCCGTTGGCGCGTCCCACATCTCGACGACGGGCACGCCGGAGCGGCGCAGCAGGTTGCGCGTGGCATCGGTATGGCGCGCCCCGGTCAGCGCGATGCAGCGGGGCTGATGACGCAGCATCGAGCGAACCAGCCGTTCCTCGCGATCGAGGTGATAGTCGGTATCGCCGATCAGCAACTGCAAACCGTGCGGCTCCAGCGACGCGGCCAGCCCGCGCACGGTATCACGCACGGTATCAGAGAAATTGGAGCTTGCGAGCGACGGCACCAGCACCGCAACGAATTCGGATCGCCCGGACGATAACGCGCCCGCCGCCGCATCCGCGACATAGCCGAGCTCGTCGATGGCCTTCTGCACGCGCTCGCGCGTGGCCAGCGCGACGCTATGCCCGGCGTGCATGCGCGACACAGTCATCTTGGACACGCCCGCGAGCCGCGCGACATCCGACAGCGCGGCGGGGCGGCCGGAAGCTCCCGACCTGTTGCGGGCATGCGTTAGTCCACGCGCGCCCAGCCGTCGGGCCGCTGTTCCAGCGTGACGTGCAGTTTGGTTTCGCCGGCTTCGCGATCGGCGGCGGTGACATCGGGAAAGGCGCGCTTGATCTCGCGATCGTCGACCCACGGCGCGACTTCATCGAGCTTGTACGTGTACTTCACGTCCGAACGATGCAAGGTGGGATCGGGTTCCGTCCAGCCCGCGATCTTGTCGAGCTTGACGTGCGCGTAGCAGATCATCCACGCGCGGGCATCGCCGGTTGCGTTGGGATCGCCGGAAGGACGCGCGGTTTCGACGGCATACTTCTGGCCTTCGCCCGTCAGGCTATAGGCGACTCCGTTCTGCTTGGCATTGGCGTTAGCCGGCGTCGGCGCGGCCCGCGCGATCAGCCCGGCCTTCTCCAATGCGGCGAGTTGCTCGCGCAAGGCAGCGGCGGAGTATTCGTTGAGATCGCGGTCCGTGTACGCGGACGGGAAGACATACGGTCCGCGTCCGCTACGGTTGAGACACAACTGGCCGCGAGCCGTTTTCATGTCGGCGGATATCGCGTCGCCCAGCGTGGATTCGCTCGCATCGTTCTTCTTGCCGCACGCCACGGTAAGCAGCGACACGCTGACGGCGGCGATCAACAGGCTCTTTCTCATATGCGCTCCGAAGGGTCGGCGTGTGATGGGGATAACCTTTCGATGCCATTCTACCGACAGAATCCACGCATAAGACGTTCCAGCGTCGAGATTCGGCGGGTAAACGCAAAAAGCCCCAACTCGACGAGTTGGGGCTTTCACTTGCTTTCAGCATGAGGAGCCTGACGATTACCTACTTTCACACGGGTGATCCGCACTATCATCGGCGTGGAGTCGTTTCACGGTC
>NZ_LFJJ01000141.1 GCF_001189365.1 Candidatus Burkholderia verschuerenii
GCTCAACGTCATGCCTCAACCTCTACTCGTGCGCTGCAGACCTGGCTGAGATGTGCGTTTACGTCTGCACCAGACTGCGTCGTCGGGTCCATTCCGGCAAATTCAATTTTGCAGGCCAGACGACGTACTTCCCGATTCTCTTCATGCTGCTCTGGCTGATTTTTCGAGGCGTCGCGTTCGAATTCCGCGAAGTGATCGGCGCGCGCAAATGGCTGTGGGACGGCGCGTTCGGCGTCGGATCGCTGGTCGCGACCTTCGCGCAAGGCTGCGTGCTCGGCATGTTCATTCAGGGCTTTCCGATTCAGGGACGCGAGTACGTCGGCACGAGCTGGAACTGGGTCGCGCCGTTTCCGCTGCTGGTCGGCGTCGGGCTGATCTTCGGCTACACCTTGCAAGGCGCGACGTGGCTCGTGCTCAAGACCGAAGGCGACTTGCAGCGCTTGTCGCGCGAGATGGTGCGCTATGCGCTGTTCGGCGTGCTCGCGTTCATTCTGCTGATCAGCATCTGGACGCCGCTGGAAGATGCGCGCATCGCGGCGCGCTGGTTCGGCTTTCCGCAAAGCTTCGCGTTTTCGCCGGTGCCGGTGCTGACGCTGCTGCTCGCGTGGACGCTGTGGTCGAGCCTCAGAAAAGGCCACGAAGTGGTGCCCTTTCTATGTTCGATCGGGCTGTTCTTTCTCGCGTTCACTGGTCTCGTGATCAGTCTGTGGCCGTTTATCGCGCCGCCGTCGGTGACGCTGTAGGATGCCTCCGCCGCGCCGCTGTCGCATCAGTTTCTCCTGATCGGCACGATGTTCCTGCTGCCCGTGATCGTGATCTATGTGATCTGGTCGTACTGGGTGTTTCGCGGCAAGGTGCGCGGCGATATGGGCTATCACTGAGCGTCAAAGCTTCTCCTGCGTCGCCAGCGACAGGATGCGCGCCCACTTGTGCGCTTCGCCGCGATCCTGCATAGGCAGTTGCCATTCGCCGTGCTTTGCGTCCCTGACATCGAGCAGAACCTGCCATGCGCCGCCCGCTTCCTGCGCCCGCGCGCCGCGCAGATCCGCGAAGATATAGCTGCCGGTTTCGTCGCGCACGGTCACGTCGCACAGCCGCTTGCCCGCCGCGACGCGCACGCCGCCCCAATCGCGTTTGAGTTCGTGCGTCCAGTCGCCGCTCTGCCCTTTGGGGATATTCGGCGCGATTTCACGCCGGCTCGCCAGCCACCGCATGATGCCCGCCGCGATGATCGCCAGCACCACCACCGCCGCGCCGATCGCCACGCCCAGACCGAAGTGCGCTTCGATCGTCATGAACAACCACCACGCGCCATAAATCACCAAGCCTAAAACGATGAACGCCACTACGATGGGCATCGCGCGCCTCCCGCGTGATTCGATAATCAGGAATTCTATTTATCTCAAGGCAAGCCGCGCGAACCTCGGTTCGCGCGCGCCATGCCTTACTGCGTCTTGTGCTTGGCGTTCCAGTCGCGCAGCGCCTGCAGCGTGTTCGCGACATGCTGATCCGGCGACAGGCTCGTGTATTCGTAGATGATCTTGCCGTCCGGCGCGATCACGTAAGACACGCGATTGGCCATCGTGCTTTTCATCGGCAGGGAGGCGTAGTAGGACTTGATGATCTTCGAGTCTTCGTCGGCGGCGACGGGGAACTTGCTGCGGCATTCGCTCACGGAGAACTTCTTCAGCGTATCGATATTGTCGTGCGATACGCCGATCACCGTCGCGCCTTGCGCCTTGTATTGATCGACCGCTTCGGCGAATTCGTGCGCCTCGATCGTGCAGCCCTTGGTGAACGCCGCCGGGTAGAAGTACAGCACGACCGGGCCTTTCTTCAGCGCATCGGCGAGCGAGTAGACGTAGACGTTGCCGCCGAGCGACGCCTGCGCGTTGAAGTTCGGCGCGGCATCGCCCGGTTTGAGCGTTGCGCCCGCCGTCAGCGGATAAACCGCCGCCGCGATGCCCACTGCCGCGGCCATCGCCACCGCCGCGCCCATCAGGGTTTTCGTGATTCTGCTTTTCATCCGAACTCCTTACGATGATGATCGCGAAGGCCGGGCCGCCCACGCCGCGTCATGCGCGTTCGCGATCAGCCTTCGCCGGATTCCTGCTCCACAGTATGCTCGGTGTACCACGACGCCGCCTCGACCTGCAACTTCGCGAGCTCGGCGGGCGTGAGCGCGTCGAGACCCGGCTGCACTTCGCGGGCCGCGTGAATCGCGTTCAGGTCGCCGCGTTCCGCCGCCTGCGCGATGCCCAGCAGCGCGCCGAGCGCGCCCTCGCCATCGAGAATGGCCGAACGGATCGGCGCCGCCAGAGCGAGCTTATCGAGAATTTCGGCAGGCTGCATGTCCAGCACGATGTGTACCAGCGAAAAAATGCCGGTCATATAGGCGGCATCGGCAAAAGATTCGTTCGAATCGCTCAGCACCCGCGCCGCCTGTTCCATGAAGCGCGCGCGCGTGCCGACCAGTTGCAGCAGCGGGTCCGTGCGCCACGGCAGATTGCGCCCTTCCGCGTAGAGCAGCAGCTGGGTCCAGCTCGTCAGCTGGCGCGTGCCCGCCGCCGCGATCGCCTCGCGCAGCGAGCCGATGCGCCGCCCGCGCGAAAACGCGCCCGAATTGGCGAGCCGCATCAATTGCACGACGATATCCGGATTGCGCTTCAACTCCGTTTCCAGCTCGCTCATGCCCGGATCGCTCGCGAGCACGGACAACAGCCGCAACAGCGAACTGCGCGCCGGACTCGCGCGGCGCACCGACAGCACTTGCGGCCGCGCGAAAAAATAGCCCTGAAAGTACTCGAAGCCCAGCCGCTTGGCGCGCTGGAATTCCTCGACCGATTCGACCTTCTCCACCAGCAGCTTCTTGCCGTGGCGCTTGACCGCGCGCGCCAGTTCCGGCAAACGCGCCCGGTCCATGCCCAGCAGATCCACCTTGACGATATCGACATACGGCAGCACGGCGAGCAGACGGTCGTCGAGCGTGGTCACGTCGTCGAGCGCGAAGCGAAAGCCCGCGCGGCGCAACTGGGCGCAGCGCTCCAGCAGCGTCTCGTCGAATTCGATGGTTTCCAGCAGCTCCAGCACGAAGCGCTCGGGATGCATCAGATGCACGATGTCGTCGAACAGCAGCTCGCGGCTCATGTTGACGAAGCCGGGACTGTTGCCGAGCACCGCCGGCACGCCGATTTCGCCCATCGTGCGCGCGACGACATGCGCGGTTGCCTGCACGTCGTCGTGGACGCGCGCGTGGTTGTCGGGGCTATCGCGGAACAGCAGTTCGTAGGCGACCACCGCGCCGCAGCAATCGAGGATCGGCTGACGTCCGACATACACGCTCTCGCTGCGCGAATCGTCGCGCGCGTGCTTCAACTGCGATTGCGGCATGGCATGCACCGAAACGAGGAACGGGGGAAAAAGCGCTGCATGTCCGTGCGAGCGGGCGCATCGCCGGATGACGACAGTATGGAACCCGGCTCGGGCGCATGGTCGTTCGCGCAGGCCGGCGATGTAGTGTGAGCGGTCATGGAATGAAACGAGTCGGACGAATTCTCGTTTTCGACGGCGCGGTGTCGGCCGTGCGTTTTAACCGCTGCGGCAGGCCCATTCCGGCAAAGAACGCGCCACTGTAACCGATATTTCTTGCTCGGATAATACGCAAAACGGCGACAAAACTTCGACTGTTACACCGGCGCGACGGTCTGTCCGCATTACTTTCCGAACACTAAAGAAATCTCCCGGTAGGCCGATATCTCGCCTGATAGAGCGTGCCGCGAATGGGCTGGCGCTCACCGGCCGGAGACCGCGCGAGCGGGGTCCGCGCGCTGCTTTTGGCATGAGCCGCAGCGCTTTGCCGACCGAAACCAATTGACCATGCAAGCGAACAGGAACACCGTCACCCGCCATGCGCCCTGGCGCATCGCGCTCGATGCGCTGCGTCGCGCATGGGGAAGCGCCGCGCGAACGCGCAAGCATTCCGCGTGCGATGCACCGTCGTCCGATGCGATGCCGGTTGCCGCCACCGATGCGCCGCCGTCGCAAGACGCGCCGCGTCGCAACCGCGCATCCGACATCGACGCGCCCGCCTCCGGGCAATCGGCACAATCGACGCCGCAGCCGTCCGGCGAGCGTCCGGTCGTGCAGAACGCGCAATACGGCCCGAGCGTGGACCGGCACGCGCTCGCGCTCGGCACCGCGCTCGCCGCCGTCGATTTCCTCGCGCAACTGGACGACGCGCTGCGCATCCAGTCGGTATCGGATGCGAGCATCGAATTTATCGGCTATCACCGCGACTATCTGAGCATGCTGACGCTGCACGATCTCGTGCAGACTGAGGATGCCGGCGCGCTGAACGCGCTGATCGCGCGGGCGCGGACCAGCGGCAAGCTGGAATCGGCGACGCTGACCGTCGTCAAGTCGCTCACCTATCCGATCTGCGTCGAACTGCGGCTGATGTCCACCGCCGCGCTTGGCCGGCCGGGCTTCGCGGTCGCCGCCTTCGATGTCACGCACTGGCGCGAACGCGAGCAGGCGCTCGAACACGCGCTCAATCACGACGCGCTGACCGGTCTCGACAACGCCGCCGCGCTCGAAGCCGCCGTCACCGTGGAACAGCTCGCGGCTGAACACACGCGCACGCAGACCGCGCTGGTGCGGGTCGATCTCGACGATTACCGGCGGATCAATCGCGCGCTCGGTTACGACGCGGGCGACGAACTGCTGCGCGAAACCGCGTGGCGCATCCAGCATACGGTCGGGCGCGACGAACGCGTGGCGCGCATCGCCTGCGACGAATTCGCCGTGCTGCTGCCCGCCGGCACCACGGCCGACGCCGCCGAAAACGTCGGCCGACGCGTGCTGACGGCGATCGCGCAACCGTATCGGCATCGCGGGCAGCATACGCATTTGTCGGCGAGCGTCGGCGTCGCGCTGTATCCGGACGCGGCCGCCGGCGAGAAGATCGGCCAGGGCAAACGCGGCGTGCAGGCGAGCCTGCTGCGCATGGCCGATCACGCGCTCGCGCAGGCCAAGCTGGCGGGCGGCAACACGCTGGTGTTCCATACGCAGGACGACAATCCCGCCGACGCCGAACGCCTCAAGCTCGAAACCGATCTCTACGAAGCCGTGCGTAACGGCGAGTTTTCGCTCTACTTCCAGCCGATCACCAAGATCGATACCGGCGCGGTCGTCGGCGTGGAAGCGCTGATGCGCTGGAATCATCCGGTGCACGGACTGGTGCCGCCGTCGACCTTCGTGCCGCTGGCGGAATCGATCGGGCTGATCAACTATCTGGGCAACTGGGTGCTGAAGGCGTCCTGCATGCAGTTGATGCAGTGGGACGCGCTCGGCATCAAGCTGGACTACGTGTCGGTGAACGTGTCGCCGCAGCAGTTCCGCGACAAGCGCTTTATCGCCGCGGTCAAGGAAGCGCTTGCGCTGACCGGCATCGCGTCGGAGCGGCTGGTGTTCGAAATCACCGAAAGCCTGCTGATGCAGGACCAGGAAGAAGCCACGCGCCTGCTCGAGGAAATCGCCTCGATCGGCATCCGCTTCGCCGTCGACGATTTCGGTACGGGTTACTCCAGCCTCGCTTATTTGCAGCGCTTTCCGCTTTCGAAGCTCAAGATCGACCGCAGCTTTGTCGTGAACCTGATTACGTCCCACAACAATCGCGCGATCGTGAGCGCGGTGGTCGGCCTCGCGCAATCGCTCGGGCTGGAACTGGTGGCGGAAGGCGTGGAAACCGAAGAGCAGCGCGATCTGCTCGCGGAGATGGGCTGCGAATATATCCAGGGGTGGCTGATCAGCCGTGCGCTGCCCTCGGACGAGCTGGCGTCGTCGTTCCGAACGCATTCGCTTGTGCTGCATGAGACTTGATGAATGAACGGGCGCGGTGGCGTTCTTCGTGGTCTAATCGAAGAATGTGCCGCAAGCTCCTGACACCGTGGGCTTTTCCGGTTTCGGAGCGCCGTTTTGGATGGATCAGCTGGACCGCGGCGGACGACCGCCGCGCAACGAAAGGTTCTTTTTTTCAATGGCACGCACCAAGGCCGAACTACTGGACAAGTTGTGGGCGCGCATGAGCGAGCGCGGGGATTTCCCCATGCTGTCTCAGGCGCTGCGCACGACCGTCTCCGCGATGAGCGATGACGACCTCGACTTCACGGCGCTCGTGCAAGTCGTGCTGTCGGACGTCGGCCTCACGCAAAAGGTGCTGCGCCTCGCCAACTCGGCCATGTACGTGGCGTTCGGCGGCAACATCACCACCGTCACGCGCGCGTTGATGGTGCTCGGTATGGATGCCGTCGGACATCTCGTCGTCGGGCTCAAGCTTGTCGATCACTTTCATCAGAGCGCGCCGCGTCGTATCGACGCCAAGCTCGAACTGAACCGCACGCTGCTGTCGGGCGCGGTCGCCCGTCAACTGGTCGAACAGAAGGATTTGCGCTCGGCCGAAGAAGCCGTGGTCTGCACGCTGATGCGTCAGATGGGCAAGCTGCTGGTCGCGTTCTATCTCGAACACGAGTGGGATCAGTTGCGCCGCAAGGCCGCCGAGGAAAACATCAGCGACAGTCACGCCTGCGCGAATTGCTCGGCGTGACCTTCGACGAAATCGGCATCGAGGCGGCGGATCGCTGGAAGCTGCCGCAGACGATCCGCGACGGCATGCGCGCGAGCGACCCGAGCGCGCCCGTCGACGAATCGGTGCCCAAGCATGTGCGCTGGCTGCAGGCCATCTCCAACTATTCGACCGAAGTCGCCGACGCGCTGACCTCGCAGAAAGTCGCGGAAGACGATCGCGACGCCATGCTGTTCGATATCGCCACGCGTTACAGCGGCGCGCTGAACACCGACGCCGACACGCTCGCGTCGATGAGTGTGACGCTCGCCAACGAAGAAAGCGCCGACGGCGTGATGCACGAAATCTCGCAACTGCAAGCCAACGCGGATGCGATCGCGCGGGCGAGCGTATCGGCGGAAGTGCGTATTGGCGAAAGCATCGCCGATCTGCGTTCGATGCCCTCGAAAAACGCGCTGGCGCCGGCTATCGCGATGGCCGCCGAAGCGATGCTCGCGGGCTTGCATCTGTCGCGCTCGGTGGTGTTCGTGCGTCAAGCCAACAACGAATTCCAGGCGCGGCTCGGCATGGGCGCGGGCGTCCAGCCGATGCTCTCGCGTCTGCGTTTTTCCGCCGAATTCCGCCCGGACGTGTTCCATCTGGCAATCACCAATCCGGTGGGCATCTTTATCGAAAACGCGCACGACGCGCGTATCGACGCACGGCTGCCGCGCTGGTACAAGGAGACGCTGAGCGAGGCGCAAGCCTTCGTGCTGTTGCCGGTGAAATGCAACGACGCGACGGTTGCGCTCGTCTACGGCGACTGGACCGATCCGCAGAACGTGCGCAAGATCTCGCCGCCGGAGATGAGTTCGCTTAACGAAATGACGCGCGAGCTCGGCCGCTTCTTCGCCGTGGCGAACTGGAAGGAAGTCGAGCTGATCTGAGCGCGCGTGTTATTCGCGCTTCAGTATCGCCACCGCCTGTTCGCCGTAGCGCACGATATATCCGCCATTCCCCTTCTGCCATTCGAGCGCTTCGGCCTCGTTCGCAAACCAGTTCTTTTCGAAGTCGTTGAACGCGCCCGCGTCGAGCCGATACCGGTCGATACGCGATGGCGGCTGAGCGTCGATATCGGCCTTGCACGCGTTCCAGTTCGCATAGCCGAGCTCGACGGCGAGCATCGACAACAGATGTTTGAGTTGGAGCGTCGCGCGCGCGTCGTTCAGATCGGTGAGGCGTTCGTCGCGCGTGATCTTCGCGGCGAACAGACGCCGCAGCACGGGCAAGGACGCGCTGGTGTCGCCGTCGCGCGCAAGACGCAACAGCCGCCGCGCGTGCTCGCGCAAATAATCGCTATGGGAAACGGATGAAGAAATTGGACAGGATGTTGACCACATGACGTTGTTCCTTTGTGTGTGCCGTTCTCGCTGCGGCTGACAAGGTTCGACGTTGCGGTTCGATCCAGAAGATAAACGTTCGACATGCTGCGCGGCAGGTGCATAAGACTTTCGCGAGATCAGGCGCCCTGCCGCGCCCGACCGCGATTCTAATCCGATGCGCGCGCACGCGGCAAGCGCCGCGTTCGTGCACGCCATATTTCAACACCGTTTCAGGCGAGATGAAACTGGCCGACCAGTTCCTTCAGCGCGCACGCCTGATCGTCGAGCGATTGCGCGGCGGCCGCCGCTTCCTCGACCAGAGCGATGCATTCTGCTGCGTGTTGGCGTCCATCTGCGTGACGGCACGGCCGATTTCCTCGATGCCCGCCTTCTGCTCTTCCGATGCCGCCGAAATCTCGCCCATGATGTCCGTCACGCGACGCACCGCGCGCACGACTTCTTCCATCGTCGCGCCGGCTTCCTGCGCGAAGGCCGAGCCATCGGAGACGCGCGACACCGACGTGTCGATCAGCGTCTTGATCTCCTTGGCCGCCGTCGACGAACGTTGCGCGAGATTGCGCACTTCGCCCGCGACGACCGCGAAGCCGCGTCCTTCCTCACCCGCGCGCGCCGCCTCGACCGCCGCGTTCAACGCGAGAATATTCGTCTGAAACGCGATGCCCTCGATCACGCCGATGATATCGCCGATATTGCGCGCGCTGGCATCGATCCGCTGCATCGTCTCGACCACGCGCGACACGACCGCGCCACCCTTCTCCGCAATCGCCGATGCGTTGTGCGCGAGCGTGCTCGCCTGCTGCGCGTTGTCGGCGTTCTGACGCACGGTCGACGTGAGCTGCTCCATGCTGGCCGCGGTCTTTTCGAGCGCGACGGCCTGCTCTTCGGTGCGATGCGAGAGGTCGGTATTGCCCGTCGAAATCTGCTTCGATGCCGATGCGATCGCCTCCGCGCTCGCCGCGATATCGCCGACGGTGGACGACAGGCCGTTCTGCATCGCCGAGAGCGCGTGCAGCATGCTGCCGTCGTCGCGCGTCTTCAGCTTGATGCGATACGTCAGATCGCTCGCCGCGATGCGCTGCGCGATGTTCTTCGCGTAACCCGGCTCGCCGCCGAGTTGCCGAGCGAGCCGCCGCACGACCCATTCGGAGACGATCATCGCCAGCGCCAGCAGCGCGGGCGTCAGCGCCATCACGATCACGAAGGACGAGTGGAAGATGAACTCGGCCGCGTCGATGGTCGTCTTCGCGGTGGCGGCGCGCTGCGCGACGAGCGCATCGACCATTTTTTCGAGCTTGCCGGTTTCGACCAGCAGCGACACATCCTGCGTGCCGACTTGCCAGTTCATCTGCGAGAGATCGAGCGGCTGCGCCTTCACCAGCGTCACGAAGGCGCGCAGATTCTCGCTCCACTTTGCCGATGCCGTGGCGAAGCGCTGTTGCTGCGCGAGGGCGTCGGAATCGGATGTATCGGCGGATTGGGCAAGCTGGTTTTGCTCGGCGGCGATTTCCTTCCGCGCCTGATCGATCTGCGTGCCGAGATCGTCGCGCTCTTTCGCGGTGCTCGCGGTCAGCAGCATCTTCTGCGAACGGCTGGCGCGCAGCAGCCACGCGCGCGTTTCCTCCGCCGCGCGGCTCGCGACGACGCCTTGCGCATAGAGCGATTGCGTCGCGCCGTTGAGGCGGCCGATCTGCGTCAGCGACAGCGCGCCGATCGCGAGCGTCCCCGCGAGCACGATGCCGAATGCCAGCCGCAGCGAGGTCTTCACGCTCAGCCTGCGCGGCGACTGGCCATCGCGCGTCGCGCCCTGATCAGCCGATGCGGCGTCGGTGCGCGGCACGAAATCCGCGCTGCCTGGCGAAAACAGTTTCATTGGTCGATCCCCGATGTGGTCGTGTGCCGTCTTGTCCTGAACGTCCGGAATGTCCGGAATGTCTTGACGCGGCATCACGGTATTACGGCAGGCCGCCGCCTTTATGAAGTAGCGGCTTCCCTGCCCCAGCTTTTGCCGGTCGCCACTTATATCCGGCCAAAATTGGCTTGTGTCTGACAAATGTTCACGCGCGACCTGATCGTGCTGTCCGATTCGCGACAAACCTTGGCAGGACAATGCGACGCGGACAGCCTAAACTTTCAGAAATTCAGTCTGTGCATGAATCGCATACTGAACAGAAATAATCCGAGAGACGCCCAACCCAGCCCAAACCATCATGCAGACCAGTACGACCAAGGGCGCGTTGTCGCCCGCAGGCGGCGCGCCCGACGCCACCACGACCGGCGCCGCCGCGCACGGCATCCAGCAGACGTCCTATTCCGTGCTCGGCGCGATCAGTTTTTCGCATCTGCTCAACGACATGATCCAGTCGCTGATCCTGGCGATCTATCCGATGTTCAAGAGCGAATTCGCGCTGACATTCGGACAGATCGGCCTGATCACGCTGACGTATCAGATCACCGCGTCGCTGTTGCAGCCGCTGGTCGGGCTGTACACGGACAAGCATCCGAAGCCGTATTCGCTGCCGGTCGGCATGGGTTTCACGCTGTCGGGTCTGCTGCTGATGTCGGTCGCGCCGAACTTCGGCACGCTGCTGATCGCGGCGGCGCTGGTCGGCTGCGGCTCGTCGGTGTTTCATCCGGAGTCGTCGCGCGTCGCGCGGATGGCCTCGGGCGGCAAGCACGGACTCGCGCAATCGCTGTTTCAGGTCGGCGGCAACGCGGGATCGTCGCTCGGGCCGCTGCTCGCGGCGCTGATCATCATTCCGCACGGACAGCGAAGCATCGCGTGGTTCTCGGCGGCGGCGCTGATCGCGATTGTCGTGCTGACGCAGATTGGCCGCTGGTACAAGCGTCATCCGGCGACGAAGAAAGGCCGTGGCAACGCCGCCGTTTCCACCCTGCCGCGCGGCAAGGTGATGATGGCGATGAGCGTGCTCGTGCTGCTCGTGTTCTCCAAATACTTCTATCTGGCGAGCATCAACAGCTATTTCACGTTCTATCTGATCAACAAGTTCGGGCTGACGGTGCAGTCCGCGCAGATTCACCTCTTCGTGTTCCTCGCGGCAGTCGCGGCGGGCACGGTGGTGGGCGGTCCGGTCGGCGACAAGATCGGCCGCAAGACGGTGATCTGGGTGTCGATTCTCGGCGTCGCGCCGTTCACGCTGCTGATGCCGTACGCGAACCTGTTCTGGACCGGCATGCTGTCGGTGATCATCGGCCTCGTGCTGGCGTCGGCGTTCTCGGCGATCCTCGTCTACGCGACGGAGCTGATTCCCGGCAAGGTCGGCATGGTCGCGGGGCTGTTCTTCGGCTTCGCGTTCGGGATGGGCGGCGTCGGCGCGGCGGTGCTCGGCAATCTCGCGGATGCGACCAGCATCGACTATGTGTACAAAGTTTGCGCGTTCCTGCCGCTGATCGGCGTGCTGACGGTGTTGCTGCCGAATACGCGGGAGCACGCGAAGGCGTAATGCCACGCACGCTGTAACCGCTCCGAACGGGCGCGACGGTTCTTCGACGAACCTCGCGCCCGTTCTGCTTCTACTCCTCCAGCGCCGCCTTCACCTGCGCCAGCGCGCCCGGATCCTCGATGGTCGGCAATTCGCCCGGATCGCGTCCTTCGGCGAGCGCGGCGATCGCGCGGCGCAGCAGCTTGCCCGAGCGCGTCTTCGGCAGCATCGACACGAAATGCACCCGCGCCGGACGCGCGATCGCGCTGAGTTGCGTATCGACGGCGTGGCACAGTTCGGACGCCATGCCTTCGCGCGCGCCGGGCGCGTTGATGCGATCGGCATCGCGCAGCACGACGAAGGCCGCGGCCGCCTGCCCTTTCACCGCATCGGTCACGCCGACGACCGCCACTTCCGCGACCGCCGGATGCGCCGACAACGCTTCCTCGATCTCGCGCGTGCCGAGCCGATGGCCCGCCACGTTGATCACGTCGTCGGTGCGTCCGAGGATCGACACGTAACCGTCGTCGTCGCGCACGCCCCAGTCGAAAGTCGAATACACGGTCTGGTTCGGCACGCTCCGCCAGTAGGTATCGACGAAGCGCTTGTCGTCGCGCCACACGGTTTGCATGCAGCCCGGCGGCAACGGATAGTCGAGCGTCACGACGCCTTTCTCGCCCGCCGCGCAAATCTCGCCGGTCGCCTCGTTGCGCAGTTGCAGATTGGAGCCCATCGACGGCACGCCGGGCGAGCCGAGTTTCGACGGCAACGCTTCGATGCCGCGCGGAATCGCGATCATCGGCCAGCCGGTTTCGGTCTGCCAGTAATTGTCGATGACGGGCTTCTTCAGCGCGCTCTGGATCCATTGCGCGGTCGGTTCGTCGAGCGGTTCGCCGACGAGAAACAGCGTGCGCAGACTCGACAGATCGTATTTTTCCATCAGCGCCGGATCCTGCTTCTTGAGCACGCGGATCGCGGTCGGCGCGGTGAACATCAGGTTGATGCCGTATTGCTGCACGAGCCGCCACCAGACGCCGCCATCGGGTCGAATCGGCGTGCCTTCGTACATCACGGTCGTGCAGCCGGCGATCAGCGGCGCATAGATGATGTAGCTATGCCCGACGACCCAGCCGATGTCCGACGCGGTGAACATCGTGTCGCCGGGCTGTCCCTGAAAAATATGCTCCATCGATGCCGCCAGCGCGACCGCGTAACCGCCGACATCGCGCTGCACACCCTTGGGCTTGCCGGTCGTGCCCGACGTATAAAGCACATACGAAGGTTCGTTCGATTCGAGCCATTCGCATGGAACGTGGGCATCGAAGAAGCGTTCGCGCAGCGGTTCGTAGGCGACGAGATAGCTTGCCTGCAGACGTTCGGGCGCGAGTTGCCGGTCGATCAGCAGCACGTTCGGCACCTTGTATTCGGCGCGCGACAGCGCTTCGTCGACCAGCGGCGTGTAGTCGATGACCTTGCCCACGCGCGCACCGGCATCGGCGGTGACGATCAGCGCGGGCTCGGCATCGTCGATGCGCGCCGCCAGATTGGGCGCGGCGAATCCGCCGAACACGACCGAATGAATCGCGCCGATGCGCGCGCACGCGAGCATGGCGAACAGTGCTTCGGGGATCATCGGCAGATAGATCAGCACGCGATCGCCCTTGTTCACATGAAGCGAGCGCATCACGGCGGCCATGCGGTTCACTTCCGCATGCAGTTCGGCATAGGTATAACGGCGCTCGATACCCGTTTCCGTCGATACATACACGAGCGCGTCCTGTTGCGCGCGCGTGGCGAGATGACGATCGACCGCGTTATGGCAGAGATTGGTCTTGCCGCCGACGAACCAGCGCGCGAACGGCGGCTTGCTTGCGTCGAGCACCTGCTCGAACGGCGTCTGCCAGTGGATGCGGCGGGCTTGCTCGGCCCAGAACGCTTCGGGCTCTTCGATCGACCGGCGATACGCTTCTCGGTAAGTCGGCATGCGCGTCCTCTTGCAGAAAGGGAAAGCGGGTGGCTTCCACCCGGCCCTTCAGGATAGAGCAGCCCGCACACCCCTGCTAGACAGAGCGCGCCCTGATCGGTCGTACCGATCGGGCCTTACAGCGCCTGCTGGCGACCGGTCGGCGCCGTCGCGATGTCGCTCGCCGAATGCTTGAGCAGCACGGGCGCGAGTTCGCCCGCCACGCGCATGCTCGACACGACGACGGTGCGCACGGCGGTATCGCCGGTCATCGTGCGCAGCGCTTCGCGGGTGCTCGCGCGGGCCTCGATACGCGGCTCGATCACGATGATGCCCCGACACAGCGCGGCCAATTGCGCCCGATGCGTGCGCAGCCACGCGGTACGCAGATGCAGGTCGCCGGCGGTTTCATCGGCGGCGTATTCCTCGACGATGACGAACGGCGTCGCCAGCGCGATGAGACGGCGCATTTGCGCGCTCCACGCGAACGCGTAGCCGGGATTGATCGCGCGCGGACGCAGGCGCACGAGCGGAAAACGGCTGGCGTCGAAAATGCGCTCGTCGAGATCGGGCGTGGGAAGGTGTTTCGGGGTAAGGTCGGCGGCGTTCACAGCGGGTTCGGGCTCCAGTAATTCAGCGCGGCGACGAGATTCGGCCAGTTGGATCGTCGTGGCACGATGCGGTGCTTTTTTTTGCGATGCGCGTGGTTGGGTTGGCTCGCGCTTTTCGTTTGGGGCTTCGCTCCAGGCCTGGCGCGTGGTTTCGAGCACGTTTGCCGTGTGGTCGGCTATCGCACGCGGACCTTTTCCGCCGATGGCGTGTGCTTGAGTGTCGATGCTCATGGTCAAGTCTCCATTCATGGAGATCATTGTATTGAGAATTATTCTCAATAACAAGGGGTTTGGTTTTTGGCTTTGTTTAACTGGATTACGGGTTTGGACGGGGGTGGCTTTAGGGGGAGTTTTGGTTTTTTCGCTTCGTGGTGGGGGTGTTCTTGTGGTTTATTGCAGTAGCCGCCTTCCCGGCGGGGAGGCACTTTCTTTGCGGCGGCAAAGAAAGTAACCAAAGAAAGCCGCTTGGCCGATCCTAAGCACCTTCTTGAGCGGCCCCGGCACAGGATTAGAGACTTGGCACAGCAGTAGCAAGTGTCTTCACGGTTTGTCCGGGCGCTGGTTCCCATGCGATCCGTGCTCTCTCGCCCACCTTGGTAACGGTCCCCTTCGGCTTACTCCGGCCTCGCTTCGCGGCCGGTTTAGGTACGTATGAGCAACCGGCAGGTGATCAGCGAAACGACCTCGAATGCCTCATCGGCTTCATCGTTATTCGGCCCTACCTCGGTTGGCGCTTCGATGCACCCCAATTGCTCTCGCAGTTCCTACGCAGTCGGGTCGTTCGGGAACACGCGATTTTTTTCGCCTCGCTTCGCGTTTCTCGTTGTTGATTGCGCGCGGCGTATGCCATCGCGTTCGCGCTGACGCGCGACGCCGGGAAACATGCGTCGCGAGCGGGCTAAGGGTGAACGGAGGAACGCGTTCCGTGTCACGTGTCGCCGCAGTCACCGCGTGCCGCTGCAGTCGTTGCTTAGCGAGCGCGCTTGCGATTCATCGGAGCACTAACCGAGGTAGGGCCGAATAACGATAAAAACGATGAGGAATGCGAGGTCGTTTCACTAATCGCCTGCCGGTGGCCCAAACGGCCCTAAACCGGCCGCGCGAGCGGGCCGGAGTAAGCCGAAGGGGACCGTTACC
>NZ_LFJJ01000142.1 GCF_001189365.1 Candidatus Burkholderia verschuerenii
GGCGAAGTTCCAAACTCCCAGGAAACCATTCAGATCAATATTGCTTCTGGGAGTTCTGGGAAACACGATCTTCCGGCGGCCCCTTGCCACCCTTGACTTCGACTAATTCTGAAGGGCCGACTACATAGCCATCGACGGGCGAGTACACCTTGGTGCGTTCGAGATTGAGCTTGGCGGCATCGAGCGCGGCTTGTGCCTGTTGCAATTGCGCCGCCGCGGTCGATGCCGTTTGCGCCGCATTTTCACGCGCTTCCTTCGACACGACCAGACTGTCCATATCCGCCCGACGCGCCGCATCTTCGCGACGCATGCGCAACTCGGCGGCGCGCGCCGCGACGTTGGCCTCGGCCTGTTCGACCGCGATCTGATAGTGCGACGGATCGATCTCCATCAACAGATCGCCTTTCTTCACGAGCTGATTGTCGTGCAGCGGCATCTGCATGACCGCGCCCGACACGTCCGGCGCGACGTTGACGACATCCGCGCGCACGCGCCCGTCGCGCGTCCACGGATCATCCATGTAATGCACCCACAACAGGCGGCCGACGATGATCGCCGCCGCGAAAATGGCTATCGTCAACACGAAGCCGATGGTTTTTCGAAGGAACATGATGCGTCTCTTCCGGCAAAAAGTATGAGTTCAATGAAACGCGACGAGCCCGAGCACGCTGCAGATGCAGACGAGCAGACTCGCGCGGAACAGCGACGGATGCCACACGACGCGATAAAGGCCCGTCATCGCGAGCAGACGGTCGAGCACCCAGGTGATCATCCCGCCCGCGATAAACAGCAGCAGCAGGGTCGGCACATAGGCTTCGAGGATCGCGATATCACGCGGCATGGCGCGCTCCTTGTCGATAAGCTTCGAACGGCGATTGATGATCGAGCAGCGCCGTGCGGATAAAGTGCAGATGACTCACGATGCGCTGCAAGCGGTGCCGCTCGTCGCGCGGCGGATCGATCGAGGCGAGCAGCGCTTGCGTATCGGCGATGGCACGTTCGGCGGCCGCGAGCGTCGCATCGAAGCGCGCGGCCGTCGGGCGATCGAAGAGCTTCGCGACGGCATCGACGCGGCGTATTTCGGCTCGCGCGACAACCCGGCGAGTTCATGCCGCAGGTCGATCGTCGCATTGCCGAATTCGAGCACCGCGAACAGCCATTGCAGCGCCTCGCGTTGCAGCGCCGGCTTGTCCGAGGCGAGCGCGTTGATCTGCGACAGCAGATCGCGCGTGCGGCTTTCGAAGTGCGTCGTCAGGCGCGCGAGGCGTCGATGACGCGCGGCCACGACTTCGCGACGCAAGTCGCCGAGCAGCAGCCGGCGCAGCCACGGTGCATCGGTCGGCAGCAGCACGGCGAAGGCGAGCGCGGATACGATCATCGACAGCACGAGCGCGATGGCATCGTTCATGAAGCCGGTCGGATCGTAATGCACGAGGTTGTCCGGTCCCGCGAGAAAGCAGAAGAAGATGCAATAGCCGATGCCCATGCCCGCGAGCGAGCGCCGCGTGCTCAGCCACGAGCCGAACAGCAGCGCGGGCAGCAGTGCCGCGCACATCAGCACGGAGCCGTCCATGCGGAAACACGCCGAACATGACGATCATGCCGGCAAGCGCCGCGAGCACCGTGCCGCCGGCCATTTGCGCGGCCATCAGCGTCGGACGCGGCGATGACGACGCCAGCGCGCAGACGGCGGCGGCGGTGAGCACCATCGTGCCGCCGCTCGGCCACGCGGTCGTAATCCAGAACAAGGACAGCGCGAAGGTCACGAGCGCGCCGCGCACGCCCGAGACGGCCGCCGCCAGCATGTTGGTCTTGGGCACGTAGCGCGCGACCCAGCGCTCGCGTTCGTGCGACGGCGCGGTCAGCGACGCATAGGTTTACACGTAGGCAAGCATGTCGGCGACGAAGCGATAGAGCAGTTCGCAGGCCGTATCGAATTCGAGCGCGACGAACTCGGGATTCGTTTCGAGCGATGCACGCCGTTCGCGCACGCGCTTCGGCAGCGCTGCTTGATAGTCGCGCAACTGCGCGGCGGCATGCGCGGCATCGGCGGCATTGCGAACGGGCTCGCCGGATTTGAGCAGCAACGGCGGCACTTCGCGAAAGAACGGCTCCAGCGCGTCGATGGTCGCGGTCGACGCGGTTTCGCGCAGCCGGTTCATCAACTGATGCAGCGCGTGAAAGCGCGTCGATGCGCTCATGAATTCGCTGTTGAGCCGTGCGAGCCGTCCCCCGCGCATCCGCGATTCGGGATGCTCGAACACGGCGACACTGCGCGCCGCCTCGAAGCCGACAATATCCGACACGAACCCGAGATTGGTCTTCTCGATCTGCGCGCGGTCCATCGTGCCGGACATCGCGCGGCAGACGTAATCGACGAAATGCGTGAAGCGGCGGCGCACGGTGCCGCGAATCTGCTCGCCCGCGTGCTGCGGAAAAATCAGCGCGCTGACCGCGCCCGAGCACAGAATGCCGAGCGACACTTCGCCGACGCGCGTGAGCGCCGACAGATACGCGCCATCGGGATGCTGCGCCGCCGGAATGCCGATCAGCGCGGCCGTGTAGCCCGCCAGCACGAAACCGTACGAGCGGAAGTTGCGATCGCGCGCCGCGCCCGCCATGCAGATGCCGACCCACACGGCCGTCGCCGACAGAAACAGCACCGGCTGCTGCGCGCACAGGCCGATGAGCGCGAGCATCACGACGAGGCCGACCATCGTGCCGCAAAAGCGATAGAAGCTCTTGGCGAGCACCATGCCGCTCTGCGGTTGCATCACGATAAAGACGGTGGTCATCGCGGTGCGCGGCTGCTGCATGTCGAGGCGCATCGCGATCCACAGCGCGAGAAACGTCGCGACCTCGGTCTTGAAGATGTAGATCCAGGCGAGGCCGTCGCCGCGCGCCCAGTCGGCGAGCGCTTGCGAGAAGGTTTGAAGTTGAATGACGGAAGCGGGCGTCGACATGATCAATCCCTTGCCTTCGCGAAAGGACCAATATGTTTGGCGGGCGCGAGCGCGGCATCCTGCGGCCCGTTCGACGGATCGTCGATACCGCCGCCGAGCGCCGCCGTCAGGCTTGCATACGACGCGAGCCGTTGCGCGCGCACCCGCGCCTCGCCGTCCTGCGCGCGCAGCAATTGCGATTGCGCGACGAGCACGTTCAGATAATCGGTGAGGCCGCGCCGGTAGCCTTCGTTGGCGAGGTCGTAATTCTTGCGCGCGGCGGCAACCGAGCGGCCCGACGCTTCGAGCTGCGTATCGAGCGAGTGCACGCGCACCACCTGATCGGCGATGTCCTTCAACGCGCCGACCAGCGTGCCGTTGTAGTGATCGACGGCCTGATCGTATTGCGCCGATGCCGCGCCGAGTTGCGCGCGCAGGCGTCCGCCTTCGAAAATCGGCAGCGAGATCGCGGGGCCGAAGCTGTAGCCGGATGCATCGCTCGTCAGGAACTTGAGCAGCGCGCCGCCCGCGAACGCCTGCGTCTACGACGCCGCGAGATTGATGTTCGGATAAAAAGCCCGCCTTGGCGACATCGATACCGCGCGCCTGCGCCGCGACCATCCAGCGCGCCGCGACGATATCCGGCCGATGCCCGACCAGTTCCGCCGGCAGCGACGTCGGCAAGGGCAGCGGCGTCGCCAGCGACAGCGCGGGACGCGTGAGCGCTTCGCCCGCGCCGGGGCCATCGCCCGCGAGCGCGGCCAGCTGGTTGCGCGCCAGCGCGATTTCTTCCTGTTGAATATCCACCTGACGCTCGTACTCGGGCAAGGGCGCTTCGGCCTGACTCACTTCGAGCTGCGTGCCGATGCCGCCGTGCAGCCGCCGCCGCGCCCGTTCCGCGACGCGCGTCTGCTGTTCGAGCGTCTGCTGCGCGATATCGAACAGCGCGAACGACTGCGACAGGCCGATATACGCGCGCACGACATTCGTTTCGAGTTCGAGTTGCGCGGCGCGGGCATCGGCGGCGCGGACATGGGCGACATCGAGCGCGCGCTCGGCGGTGTTGTCGTCGCGGCCGAACAGATCGAGGTTGTAGGAGAGCGTGAGGCCGGCGGTGTTGTCCCAGGTCGTCGTGTTGGCGAACGGACCGGGGCCGTAGAACTCGTTGTTCGGCCAGTTATGACGCGTGATGCCCATTTCGCCGTCGACGTGCGGCAGCAGCGCCGAATGCGCGACGCTCGCCTCCGCGTTGGCCTCCCGCACGCGCGATGCCGCCATCGCCAGCGTCGGGCTGCCGGCCGTGGCGCGCTCGATCCACGCATCGAGGCGGATCGCGATAGGAGCGCCACCAGTGATCGTCGGGCCAGGAGGCATCGGTGTTGGCGACCTTGATCGCGCTGCCGACGTCGAGCGTCGCTGGTTCCTTCATCGCGTCCTGCGGCGCGATCTTGCCCGTGCTCGCACATCCGGCGATTGTTAATATTGCTGTAAGAAACGCAGCGATGGCCGCCTTTCTGGACGTCGCACCCGACACGATTCACCCCCAAACTCGAATTAGACTTTAGGGCTGAATTATATTTTTACCGTTATTGTCGAATAACACGTGAGGATGCAAAGCATTCTTACGGAGATTGTGATAATGGCTTTTACGAGTCATGTAACAATCCGTCTCGTTCACTTTTTTAGAATCTGGCGTTATGGATACGCTGCAAAACATGCGCGTCTTTGTGCGCGTCGTCGAATCCGGCAGTTTCACGGCCGCGGCGCATCATCTGAATACGACGACCGCGTACGCATCGCGGGCGGTGTCAGACCTCGAGGCGCATCTTCGCACGCAGCTGCTCAATCGCACGACGCGCCGTATCGCGCTGACCGAGGCGGGCGAGCGTTATCTGCAGCGCTGCGAGCAGATTCTCGCCTATGTCGATCAGGCCGAAGCCGAAGCGGGCGATGCCACCGCGCGCCCGTCCGGCAAGCTCAAGGTGCATTCGATGACGAGCTTCGGCCAGCATTACGTCGTGCCGATGATTTCGCGCTACCAGCAGCGTCACGCGTCGGTGCAGGTGGATTTGACGCTGGCGCAGCGCGTGCCGGACCTGCTCGACGAAGGCTATGACGTGTCGATCGTGCTGGCGTCCGAGTTGCCGGATTCGGGATTGGTGTCGGCGCGGCTGGGGACGATTTTCAGTATTGCGTGCGCGTCGCCGGAATATATCGAGCAACACGGCGCGCTGCATGTGCTGTCCGATCTCGTGCGACACACCTGTCTACAACTGATGACGCCGGTGTTTCCGCCCGACCGCTGGATTATCGACGGCCCGAACGGTCAGGAGAGCGTGAGCCTCGGCCAGTCGCCATTTACGGTGAATGTCGCCGATGCTCTGGTCGCCGCGATCCGCGAAGGCATGGGCATCGGCGTGCTGCCGAGTTCGTCGGCGCTGCCGGCATTGCGCGCCGGGACGCTGGTGCGCGTGCTGCCGCAATACACGATGCAGGAGCTGAACGTCTACGCGCTGTATCCGTCGCGCCAATACCTTGATGCGAAGATTCGCACCTGGGTGGAATTCTTGCGCGAGACCTTGCCCGACACGCTGGCGGCCGATGCGGAATCGCTGAAGGAATTCGTCGCCGTCGCGTGAAAGCCGGCCGATGCCGGTCGATGCTTGCCTTTGGCGGACGGCGACGGGTCAATGTTGCCGAGCGCACGTCCGCGCATCGCCCTGTTACAGAAAAAACCTGCGGCGCAACACTTGCTTACTCCCGGTTGACCACAGCTTGTTACGCTGTGGTCAAGTTCATTTGCATCTTTACCGGGAAAACTCATGGGCACGTCTCTTTTACTCGCCGTCGGCGCTCTCGTTACCTTGATCGCCGTTCCGGCTTCGCGCGATTTGTTCAACGCGGCGCGTCAGCGCAGCGAGCGCGACGCGAAACAGCGACTCGTGCCATCCGCATCGACGACGAACGCACGCGCCGTCAGCGCGATTCGTACGATCGCTAAAGCAGCGTTTCCAGCGGTTCGATCAGGCGCGGTTCGTCGTTGGTCGCGCGATTGACGTTGCTCGACACGCGATGCCAGACAAATTGCGCGGCGGGCACGCCATCGGTTTTGACGAGCTTGTCGAGGTCGTCGCCTGATGCTTCGGGGTCGAGCCAGCGCTTCGCCGTGACCGGCGAGAACACGAGCGGGCAACGGTCGTGCACGTCGACCAATCCCTCGTCCGCCGCCGATGTCACGATGACAAAGCCCGCGCCCGGCGCGACGGCGTCTTCATCGCGCATGATGCTGGTGAGCGCGGCGAGGAACATCGGCTCGCCGTCGGCGCGCTGGATGTAGTAGGGCTGCTTGTACGGTTTCGCGGCCGGATCGCCCGGACGCGGCTCGATACGCCATTCGAACCAGCCATCGGCGGGAATCAGGATGCGCGCCTTCTTCCACAGGTTCCGAAAATACGCACTGGTCGATGCCGTCTCGACGCGCGCGTTGATGGTCTGCGGCAGCTTCTTTTGAATGGCCCACAGCGGGCAATATTCCCAATGCACCGCGCGGATGGTTTCATCCGGATAAACGGCCAGCGGATGCGTGCCCGGCGACAGGTTGTAGCCGGGACGCCGGTCGGCGGCATCGACGAGCACGAACGGGTTCTTCAGATGCAGGCGTTGCGCGTAATGTGCCGGCAGTCGGTACTGGCTGATTCGGCCACACATGGCGTTCCTCCGCTTCGATCCAACGCTTGACCTTCATTGAATGCTGCCGCTCTCAGGCGTCAGATTTCGACCACCTTGTCCCACGCGAATTCCGGATTTTCCCACTTGCCGCTGCGCTTATCGAAGTAGCCGCGCGGATTGCAGACGACGCGCGCGCCGTCCACGGTGTAGTCGAACGACGTGTGCGTGTGACCGTGAATCCACAGCGACACGGGCGCGCGCACCAGCGCAGGCAGATGATTGACGAACCCCGCCGATACGACGTCCTGCGCATAACGCGGCGCGAGACTTTCGCGCATCGGCGCGTGATGCGTGACGACGATCGTCTTGCCGTCGAACGGTTTGGCGAGTTCGGCGGCAAGCCACGCGCACGCCTGCTCGTGCAGTGCTTGCGAATCGTCGGGCGTGAACGCGCGCGGCTCGCCGTCGGGTTCGGGCCACGCGAGCTGGATCAGGCCTTTGTAGTCGAGCATGACTTTCGTGCAGGCTTCTTTCGCCGCGTCGCGTTGGGCATCGTCCGCGCCGAACAGCGCGAAGTCGGTCCACAGTGCCGTGCCAAGCACGTGCCATTTGCCGTATCGATCGACCAGCGACGCGTTGTTCAGAAAGTGCACGTTGTCCATGCTGCGCGAGGCGTCCTGCATGGCGACTTCCATCGCGCCGAATTCGGCATCGTAGTATTCGTGATTGCCGGGCACGTAGATCACGGGCACGTCGGAATCGAAATTTTCGGCGGCCCAGCGCGGCGCTTCCGCGTGATTGTGGATATCGCCCGCCAGCACGACGAGATCCGCCTCGGCGTAGGGAATCGCCAACGGCTCGTCGGCTTCCAGATGCAGATCGGATAGCACGCGTATCTTCATGCGAGGTTCTCCTTCCAGCGCACGACCTTGCCGGGGTTCATCAGATTGTCGGGATCGAGCGCCGACTTGACGGCCAGCATGAGCCGGATCTCGACGGGCGATTTGAAATGCATCGCCTCGTCGACCTTCAGTTGCCCGAGCCCGTGTTCCGCGCTGATGCTGCCGCGCAGCTTGTGCACCTGCTCGTAGACCAGCGCGTTGATCGGCGTCTGATAGTCGTTGAGAAAGAAACGCCTTGGCATCGACGCTTTCGGGCGCCTGCACGTTGTAATGCAGATTGCCGTCGCCAAGATGGCCGAAGGTCACCATGCGCGCGCCGGGCGCGGCTTGCTGCACGATCGCATCGGTTTCGTCGATAAAGCGGCCGATGCTCGAAATCGGCACGGCGATGTCATGTTTGATGTTAAGACCTTCCTCGGCCTGCGCGAGCGGGATATGCTCGCGCAAATCCCAGAATGCCTGCGACTGCGCGAGGCTTTCCGCGACCACCGCATCCTCCACGATTCCGCTTTCGATAGCTTCTTCCATCAGCCGCTCGAACAGCGCGCGGGCGTGTGCTTTGCTTTCGCTGTCGGAGAGTTCGAGCAGCACGGTCTGTCCGTGCGGTTCGCCGAACGGATAACGCAGCTGCGGAAAGTGACGGCCGACGAGGCGCATCGAAAAGTCCGACATCAGCTCGAAGCCCGTCAGAAGCGGACCGGCGTGACGCTGCGCCATCGACAGAAAATCGAGCGCGGCATGCGGCGACGCGAGTCCGGCGAGCGCGGTAACTCGGGCCACCGGCGCCGGATGCAGCTTCAGCACCGCAGCGGTAATGATGCCGAGCGTGCCTTCCGCGCCGATGAACAGATCGCGCAGATCGTAGCCGGTGTTGTCCTTGCGCAGACCGCGCAGGCCGTCCCAGATTTCGCCATGCGGCGTGACGACTTCGAGGCCGAGACACAGCTCGCGCGTGTTGCCGTAACGCAGGACGCCGGTGCCGCCCGCGTTGGTCGAGAGATTGCCGCCGATCGTGCAACTTCCTTCGGCGGCGAGGCTCAACGGAAACAGACGCTGCGCGCTTTCGGCGCGCGACTGGATTTCCGCGAGCACGACGCCGGCGTCGACGGTGATCGTGTTGTTGTGCGGATCGATGCCCCGCACGCGATTCATGCGCTTCAGGCTGACGACGGCCTGCGCGCCGCTGTCGTCGGGCGTCGCGCCGCCAGCGAGCCCCGTGTTGCCGCCCTGCGGCACGATGGCGACGCGATGTTCGCGCGCGAGCCGCACGACGGCGGCGACCTGTTCGGTATCGGCGGGCAGCAGCACGGCGCAGGCGCTGCCGCGATAGCGCTTGCGCCAGTCGACGAGATACGGCTCGGTGTCGTGCGCATCGGTGAGAACGTGCGGCGTGCCGAGCAGTTCGACGCAGGCGGTGACGAAGTGGGCGTTGGAAGCGGTCATGAATGTTGGGCGATGAATTCGTGTGGAGCGCAGTCGACAGTATCGCGCAGCAAGGGCGCGCGAACCTAGGCCGAATGGCATAGGCCAACGCGTTAAGAATCGAATCGTGCTACAAAGCATCACGATGACGGCGTTTTGCGCGTGAATCGAACGAAGGGATCAGGTTTTTTTCGCACGAGCGTGCAAGCGGCGCTTGGAGCGCGATGCGCGCTTGAACGGCGCGACATAGCCGAGCGCGCAAACGAAGAACGCGAGCGCGAGCAGCGCCTCGATCCACGCGAGCCGAGCGGACGGCCCTGGATCGGTCATGCCGCGCACGAGGCCTTCGGCCATGTAGAGCAGCACGAGCATCGACGCCCATTGCAGCGTGTACAGCTTGCGCTTCGCGACGCCCGGCAGCGCGCAGGTAAGCGGCAGCGCCTTGAGCGCGAGCGCCCACGCGCCCGGATGCAGCGGCGCGAGCCACAGCTCCCACAGGAGCGCGAGCGCGATCAGCGCGACCAGGCTCGCCAGCGCGCCGGTCGCGAACGCGCCGTTGCCTTGCGTCGATGTGACCGGATTCGCGTTCATCGCGCCTGCGCGCCGCGCACGAGATCGAGCGCGGTGCGAGCGAGCCGCGCGCCCAGCGCGATGGCGAGCGCTTTTTCGTCGGCGCTGATGCCGCTGCGCGCGGAGTCGTCGCCGCTGCGTGCATGGTGGGATGCGCCGTAGGGCGTGCCGCCGCTTTGGGTGGTCGTAAGGCGGGATTCAGTGTATGGAATGCCAACGATCACCATGCCGTGATGTAGCAGCGGCAGCATCATCGACAGCAGGGTGCTTTCCTGGCCGCCATGCAGGCTGCCGGTCGACGTGAACACGCATGCGGGTTTGCCCGACAACGCGCCGGCGAGCCACTGCGGCATGGTGCCGTCGAGGAAGTACTTGAGCGCGGCGGCTATATTGCCGAAGCGCGTCGGCGAACCGAGCGCGAGACCGGCGCATTCCTCGAGATCGCGCAGTTCGCAGTAGGGCGGGCCGTCGGCGGGAATGTCGGGTTGGGTCGCTTCGCAGACGGTCGATACCGGCGGCACGGTGCGCACGCGCGCCTGCATGCCGGGCACGCTATCGACGCCCTGGGCAATGGCGAGCGCCAGTTCGCGGGTCGCGCCGTGGCGGCTGTAGTAAAGCACGAGGATGTCGTTCATAAGACCTTTTTTGTGAACGGCTATTATAGGGATGGCGTGGTTTCCCGTGGCGCGGCGCATGCGCCAGCGAAAGCACAACCGGAGAAGGCGTTTGCAGCAAATTTCCATCGATCTCGCGGCTATCCGGCGTCTGGCCGGCTTCGTCGGGCAACGTTTCGGCGAGGATCGCGTGGCGCAGGTGGCCGGCAGTCTCACGTTCACGAGCGTGCTGTCGATCGTGCCGCTCGCGACCGTCGCGTTCGCGCTGTTCACCGCGTTTCCGATCTTCGGCTCGTTTCAGGCGTCGTTGCAGGATTTCCTGTCTGTGCATCTGATGCCGCCGCAGATAAACGACCAGATCTTCAAGTATCTGAACCAGTTCGCGGCCAAGGCGAAAGGCCTGACCACGGTCGGCATGATCATCCTGTTCGTCACCGCCGTCATGACGATGATGACCGTCGAATCCGCGTTCAACGTCATCTGGCGCGTGAAGAAAGCGCGGCCGATCGCGCAGCGCGTGCTGGTGTACTGGGCGATCATCACGCTCGGGCCGATGCTGTTCGGCGTCAGCCTGTCGATCTCGTCGTATCTGTTCGCGCGCTCGGTCGCGTTCGCCGGTTCGCACAATCTGCTGCCGCCGATGGCCGAATGGTTTCTGACCGGCGTGTCCCTGCCGATCACCGCGTTCGGCTTCACGATGATTTACGTCTACATGCCGAACTGCAAGGTCGAGTGGCGCGATGCGCTGGTGGGCGGGCTGGTCGCGGCCGTGGCGTTCGAGTTGTGCAAGCGCGGCTTCGGCTTCTATATCCGCCGCATTCCGACTTACACGGCGGTGTACGGCGCGTTCGCTGCGGCGCCGGTGTTCCTGTTGTGGGTCTATCTGTGCTGGATCATCGCGTTGATCGGCGCGATGGTCACGTCCGCGCTGCCGGCCATTCGGATCGGGCAATATCATCGGCGCGCGTTTCCGGGCAGCGATCTGCTCGATACGCTGGAAATTCTCGCGCGGCTGGTCGAATCGCGCGAGGCGGGCAGGGCGGGTTATACCGCGCTCGAATTGTCGAAGATGGCGCGCTGTGACATGGACACGTCGACGCGCCTGATCGCGCGGCTCGATACGCTCGGCTGGATAGGCCGGCTGGAAGATGCGCGGATGCCGCGTTATGTGCTGATTGCCAATCCGAATCAGGTGACGGTGAACATGTTGTTCGATCAGTTCGTGATCGATCGCGCGGAACTGGAGTATCAGCTGCGGCTCGATGCCGCGCATGTCGATTGCGCCGCGTTGATGGGCGCGCTCGACAACGAGAAGTTGAATATCACGCTCGGTTCGCTGATCGCGGCGCGCGCGCAGGCGTTGCACAACGCGCGTCTGCGCGAAACGCCGCCTTCCTCGCTGCCGCAACAGGCGTAAGCGCGACGGCCAAATCTAAAGTTAAAGCGAGATCCGTCCGATGTAGATGTCCTTGAACATCACCCAGTCGCCCATCAGGCTATAGAGCGGATGGCGAAACGTGGCGGGCCGGTTTTTCTCGAAGAAGAAGTGCCCGATCCACGCGAAGCCGTAGCCGCACACGATCGCCGCCGGCAGCCATAACCAGCCGACGGTGGCGATCGCCATCGCAAGGCAGCCGAATCACCCCGAGCGAGCCGATGAAATGCAGCCGGCGCGACGTCCGGTTGCGATGCTCGTCCAGATAAAACGGATAAAACTCGGCGAAATTCGCGAAATGATCCGCGTGCGTGGTGTGGCCCATGACTGCCTCCGTGCGATGCCTCGTGTTCTCCAGCCTTTCTTCTCCAGCAAGTTTCATTCTGCGGCCGGCAGATAAGGCGTGCAAGCGGCGTCGGTGGGCTTGGTCACGCAGCGTCGGCGCAGGTCAGCGCGAACGAAAATAGCGTGTCGAGCACGGCATCGGGCTGTTCGGACATCAGCGCATGGCCGGCGTCGAGTTCCACTTTGCGCAACGATGTGCCCGTCTTGCCGATTGCGTCGATCAACGCACGCGACGCGCGCGGCGGCGTCATCGCGTCGCGGCTTCCGGCGAGCACGCATACCGGACAACGCAGCGCGGCGGCCCGTTCCAGTGCATCCGCGTAAGCATTGCAGGCGCTGAAGTCGGTATGGAACAACCGTGCTTCGCCCAACGCCGAGACGCGCTCCATCAGGCGCTGGTTCATCCCTTGCAGCCAGAATCCGGGCGCGGGCGCCGACGGTTTCGCGGCGATGCCCGAATGCGACCACTGATTCACCATGCCGATTGCCTGCGGCTCCTGTTCGCGGGCGGCATCGAGCAGCGCGTCGGAGACGGTCATCGGCACGGCGGTCGCGAGCAGCGCGAGGCCCATCGCGCGCTCGGGATGGCGTGCGGCGGTATCGAGCGCAATCAGCGAGCCCATGCTGTGGCCGACGAAGATCGCTTTCGTGACGCGAGCCGCGTCGAGCACGCGCATCACCCAGTCGGCAAACGCGCCGATGCTGGTGCGCGCCGGTCCGTCGCTGCGGCCGTGGGCGGGCAGATCGAGCGCCAGCACGCCGAAACCGTGATGCGCGAAGTAACGCGTCTGCAAGGCCCAGACGCTGTGATCGTGCTGCGCGCCGTGGATGAACACGACCGTCGGGCGCGCCGCGTCGAACGGTTTGCCGCCGGTGTAGGCGTACGCGCGTTGGCCGTCGTCGAGTTCGAGCATCATGCGCGGCTCCCGAGCGTCGCTTTCGATGCATCCGCGGTTTCCTTCTGCGCGGCTTTCAGACCGCGTTTGAGATCGTCGATGAGATCGTCGGGATCTTCCAGTCCGATCGACAAACGGATACGTCCCGGCCCGATGCCCGCCGCTTCGAGCGCGGCGGCATCCATGCGGAAATGCGTCGTCGATGCCGGATGAATCACAAGCGACCGAGCATCGCCGACATTGGCGAGATGCGAAAACAGCGTCAACGATTCGATGAAACGCCGCGCCGCCGGCACGCCGCCGCGCACATCGAAGCTGAACACCGCGCCCGCGCCGCGCGGCAGCAGACGCTGCGCCAGGGCATGATCGCGATGCGTCGGCAATTCGGGATAGGCGACGCCCTCGACCGCCGCCGAACTCAGCAGAAAGTCGATCACCTTGCGCGTATTCGCGACATGCCGATCCATGCGTAAAGGCAGCGTTTCGATGCCCTGAAGCAGTTGCCACGCCGCCTGCGGATGCAGACACGCGCCGAAATCGCGCAGACCTTCGCGTCGCGCGCGCAGCAGGAAGGGCGCGACGGTGCTTTCCTCGGCGAACACCATGCCGTGAAAGCCATCGTAAGGCTCGGTGAATTCGGGAAAGCGTCCGCTCGCGGCGAAATCGAAGGTGCCGCCATCCACCAGCACGCCGCCGATGGTCGTGCCGTGCCCGCCGAGGAATTTGGTCGCGGAGTGATACACGAGGTCCGCGCCGTGTTCGAACGGGCGCAATAAATAGGGCGTCGTGAAGGTCGAATCGACCAGCAACGGCGCGCCATGCTCGTGCGCGATTTCCGCCACGCCCGCGATATCCAGCACGTCGAGTCCGGGATTGCCGAGCGTTTCGCCGAAGAACAGTCGCGTATTCGGCCGAACCGCCGCGCGCCATGCATCGAGATCGTGCGGCGCGACGAAGGTCGTTTCGATGCCGAAGCGCTTCAACGTGTAATGCAGCAGATTGTGCGATCCGCCATACAGCGCGCTCGATGCCACGATATGAGAACCGCGCCCATCAGCGTGGCGATCGCCAGATGCAGCGCGGCCTGGCCGCTCGCCGTGCCGATCGCGCCCGCGCCGCCTTCGAGCGCGGCGACACGTTCCTCGAACACGGCGACGGTCGGATTGGAAATGCGCGAGTACACGTGGCCCGAGCGCTCCATATTGAAGAGCGCAGCGGCGTGATCGGTGTCGCGGAAGGTGAACGACGTGGTCTGATAAATCGGCGTGGCGCGCGCGCCGGTGACGGGATCGGGCGCGGCGCCCGCGTGCAGCGCGAGCGAGTCGAAACGGTTGGCTGGCATCGTGGTCGGCCGGCGCGTGGGTGACGCGCCCGGCGAAATGGGCGGTCGGTCATCGTAACATCGCACGCGCGTCCCAAAACCTAGGGCGAATGCTGGCAACGGGCCCGTGCGCGCTTGTCCGTCCGGGCCGATGCGTCAATTCGGCATCGATTTTGCGGGCTGCCTCGGGTTTCTTTTTATGGGCCTTTCCGATAGCATCGAAGTGTGGTTTCATTACGGTTTTTGCACTATTTTGGGCATCTGAAACGGCTTTTGGCTAGGAGACAGACATGCGAGTCAGCGACATCCTCAAAGTGAAGGGCAACGCACTTTTCACCGTTACGCCCGAAACGCCGCTCGCCGAGGCTGTCGACGCGATGGCCGCGCACGATATCGGCTCTCTCGTGGTGATGGAATACGGCGATCTGGTCGGCATGCTGACCTTCCGCGAGATCATCGTCACGCTGCGCGACAACGGCGGCTCGGTCGGCACCACCAGCATTCGCCGAATCATGGACGACCATCCGCTCACCTGCACGCCGGAAACGGATGTGAACGAAGTGCGTCGCATGATGCTCGAGCATCACGTGCGTTATCTGCCGGTCATGGAAAAGCGCGAGCTGATGGGCGTCATTTCCTTCTACGACGTCGCCAAGGCAGTGGTCGAGGAGCAGGGTTTCGAGAACCGCATGCTGAAGGCGTATATCCGCGATTGGCCGGAAGAAGAAAAGGAACCGCACGCCGCGCGCTGAATTCAGACATTCCACACGAAACGCCCCGCACGGGGCGTTTTTTTGTGCGCCGAGCATGCGCAACAGCTTGGGGGTGCAAGTTCCCTGTCCAGCCTGATGGGGCGAAGGCCTAGTGAAACGCAAGGGCGTCGTTGTGAGGCGGGGTCTGAAGGAAGCGTGTAGCAA